>JAJFHM010000144.1 GCA_021775625.1 Hyphomicrobiales bacterium
CGTCAATGCTGGTGCGGACTTCAACACCGATCTGTTCCAGTTCCGGACTGGTGTTTCGGCAAACCGCGACAACGTTGTCGCCCCGTGCCGCGTAAAGCCGCGTCATCTCAAGCCCGATGCCCCGGTTTGCCCCAATCACCATAGTAAGCGTCATACAGTCTCCTCAAGAATTACGTTTCATGCGTCTGGCGCCCCACAAACGGCCACGCCAGCCAAGGATCAGTATCCAAGCGAGGCCCACCATCCAGGTCAACGTAAGTGTCACCTGCACCAGTCGCTCCGTAGTGTCGCAATAATCGCTGTAAAGACAACTCTCTGACAGCGCTACGGAATGACCTATGCCCACAATTACCATTGTCAGGAATCCATATATGATGATTACCGTGACGCGCCGGATGGCAGATGGATAAATGTAACCAGCATCCTCAATGACCCGCTCACCGAGAATATCTTCTTCCGCTATCAGTTCTGGCCTTTTGAATATGACCACGGAGCCGGCGACTTTGTCATGGACGGTTTGGTGACGCTTGGTGACATACAAAAAAACCACTGAGTACCAGCCCAACAACGCCTTCACGGCGTAACGCAGGACTGCCCTAAGAAGACCCAGATTCTCGCCAGTGTCAGCGTGTTCCACCCGCAGCCCTCTCAAGTGGTGGCCAATGCTGGCACCGGTCACAGAGACCAGCAAAGGATCCTGCAACGAGAGAATGGAAACAATAATCGCTGCCTTTATGCCTCCGTGAATGGAAAGCGGCGCAATGATATTCATCAATACGAACAAGAGGGCGAACACGACCAGAATATCCAGCAAAACGGCCTCAATTCTGCGAATAGGCCGAGGGTAACGCCGTCCCGTCTGTTCAATACCCATTGATGCTCCGCTGCTCATCCATAGCACGCACTCCTCGAACTCAGCCCGCAGAGACAATCGGCGGCGTGGCCATCAGGCGTGCCAGCGCGACCGCATCGAGATTGGCGCCGGTGACCGCAACCACCACGCGTTTGGCATCGCCGAAGACGTCGCGATGGCGCACCAGCGCCGCCAGTCCACCGGCAGAACCGGCCTCGGCCAGGACGCTGCCATAAAGCGCCAGGGCGTGGGCTGCCCCGAACAGATCGTCATCGGACACCACCACACTGTCATCGACATGTTCAATCATGGCACGCAACGCCATGTCCGGCGGCACACCCTGTGCCAGACAATCGGCGGCTGTCAGAACCTCACGCGCAACCGGCGCCTTTGCATGAAAACTCTCATGCATCGCCGCACAGGCATCGGACTGGACCGCGATAACTTTTGCCTGCGGTTGCTGCGCCTTGATGCCCACCGCAGTGCCGGAAACCAGATTGCCGCCACCGGTCGGCAGCACAATGGCGTCGACGTGATCGAGGGCATCTGCCACCTCCCAACCAATGGTCCCCGCCCCTTCCATGACCAGAACATCCTCGCCGTCGTCCACGAAAAGGCCGTTGCGGGCCCTGGCAAACTCCTGTGCTGCGACTTTCGCCACATCGATGTCACGGCCGATGGTCACCACGTCCGCACCGAACAGCTCTATTTTCCGCATTTTCTCCGGGTTCGGATTCTCCGGCAGAAAAATCGTGCACGGCTTGCCGACTTCCCGCGCCGCAAAGGCCACACCCTGGCCGTGATTGCCGGTCGAGGAACTGACGATGACCTCCGCATCCAGCCCGTCCACCAGAACGCTGTTAAGTGCACCGCGCAGTTTGAACGAGCCAATCGGCGATGTCGTTTCGATCTTCAGATAAAGCTCAAGCCCCAGCACATCGGACAAAACCTCACACTTTACCAAGGGGGATGCCGGCATGAACGGCCGGATCCGCTGCAATGCGCGTTCAATGCCTTGCCGGGTGGGCATTCCGGTTGAAGCCATGGTCAATTCGCCTCTCTGCTCACGTGCTCGACCGGTGTGTCTTTAGCATTCCGTCGCGGCAGCCCGATAGCCACTCTCAAAAAAACATTCCAAATCCATTGAACCGATTGGACGGCCACTGCGACCAATCGGACAAGCATGGCGCAAAGCCGGAAAATTCCAGTGCAACGCCGTTACAGACCTCACAGGAGACGACACATGACCGAAACCCGCAATTGCCTTACCCGCTCGCGCAAATCATTGTGGATCATTGCAGCCCTGCTGCCCGCAGTGCTGGGCGCTGAAGCCTCAGTATCATCCTCAATGGCGCAAAAGGCCAAGTTCGAGCGCAACAAACCGCATGTCAATGTCGGCACGGTTAGCCCATCCAGCGCGACGGGAATCGATTTCCAAAACCTGACCATCGATGGCCAAAGCGGCCTTCACAACCAAGCACCCGTCGCTACTCAGCAACTCCGGACACACCGCATCAAGCGCCGGCCCGCCAGGCGCGTTCAACGCCGCATTATCAGGCTCCGTCCGAGGACCCGCTAACACAGCTCAGATCGGCAGGGAATTGGTGTATTTCACCTGGTTAAGGGCAAAACTTGATTCGATACTTGAGACCCCTTCAAGACGGGTGAGCTTGTCTTTAAGAAACCGCTCGTAGGCCGCGAGATCCTCCGCCACCACCCGCAACAGGTAATCCCGCGTGCCGGTCATCAAATAGCACTCGAGCACTTCGGGGTATTTTCTGATTTCGCGGTCGAAGTGATCGAGCGCCTCTTCGCGTTGCCGCTCAAGATTGATCGACACGAAAACTCTCACCGGCAAACCCACCCGGGCCTGATCGACCATGGCGACATAGCGCGAAATGATGCCTTCCGCCTCCAGGATGCGCAGCCTCCGCAAACACGGCGACGGTGACAGCCCGACCCTTTGCGCCAGGTCCTGATTCGACACCCGCCCGTCCCCCTGCAGCACCCGCAGGATCTTGCGATCCATGTCATCCAGCTCAAATTTTGGCATTATTCACCTGTGTAAACCCGAAATTGCATGAATTATTGCCAATCAGACACCATGTGTTGGCAAGTTTGGCAAGAACTGATGCATGACCTAAACTAGACTGCGCGGCAAAGAGGGTCACCACATGCCAACTGCAGAACAGCACGGACAACCGAACCTTCCCGTCTGTCTCGAGGACATCGAACGGGCGGCCGCCCGCATTGCGGGTGCGGTTAAAGACACGCCGTTCGATATCAGCGAAACCTTGTCCCAGATCACCGGCAGCAGGCTCCGCCTGAAGCTTGAGAACCAGCAATTCACCGCGTCATACAAGGAACGCGGCGCCCTCAACCGGCTTTCGCATCTCACCGCCGATCAGCGCCAAAGAGGCGTCATTGCCATGTCGGCTGGAAACCATGCCCAGGCGGTGGCCCATCACGCCAGGAAGCTGGACATTCCCGCCACCATCGTCATGCCGGAAGGCACACCAATGGTGAAAGTGGCGGGCACACGAAGTCATGGCGCGGAGATCGTTCTGGCCGGCGCAACACTGGAAGACGCGGCACATCATGCGAACGAGCTTGCGGCGCGCAATGATCTCACGTTCATTCACCCGTATGATGACCCGCTGGTGATCGCGGGCCAGGGAACCGTTGGTCTTGAACTGCTCGCCGGCAACCCCGACCTCGATGCTATCATGGTCCCCATCGGCGGCGGCGGCCTCATATCAGGCGTCGCCGTTGCGGTAAAGGCGCTGCGGCCGGAAATCGAAATCATAGGCGTTCAGGCTGAACTGTACCCGGCCGTTTCAGCCCGTCTCAACGGTCAGACCGCGAACTGCGGGGGCGACACGCTGGCTGAAGGCATCGCCGTCAGAAGCCCTGGCGAATTGGGTTTTGCCATCATAGAGGCGCTGGTTGACGATGTTGTGCTGGCGAGTGAAGTTCAACTCGAGCGCGCCGTCAGCCTGCTGCTGACCATCGAGAAAACAGTGGCCGAAGGCGCCGGTGCTGCGGGCCTTGCCGCGGTGCTGAGCGATCCCGGCCGGTTTCGTGACCGCAATATTGGCCTTATTGTCACCGGCGGCAACATCGACACCCGCTTGCTGGCTGAAGTGCTGGTCCGCGAACTTGCCCGCGAAGGCCGCCTTGCCCGCCTCAGGGTCGAAGTGCAGGACCGCCCCGGCCAGTTGGCCGAAATCACCCGCATCATTGGCGAACAGCGGGCCAATATTGTTGAAGTCTCCCATCAGCGCGTGTTCACGCGGCTGCCCGCCAAGGGCGCTTATGCCATGTTCGAGGTCGAGACGCGCGACCGCCAGCATTTGATGACCTTGATCGACCAGATCGCCGCTGCCGGCTATGCCGTTCACCTGCTGGAGATAGATGAACCATGAGCACTCAATCGCCCCTTCGTTCTGCGTCTGCCATCCCCGACAGTGGCCGGCTTCCGCTGGAAGTGCTTCAGGATATAGAGCGTAAGGTACTTTGGCTGTCGGCCCAGATCATTCATCACGCAAACCACGAGCGGCCCAAGGCCGACGACCTCAAGGTCGGCGGCCACCAGGCCTCCTCCGCCTCACTGGTTTCCATCATGACGGCGCTGTATTTTTCCGTGTTGCGCCCGGAGGATCGCATCGCCGTCAAACCACACGCCAGTCCGGTTTTCCATGCCATCCAGTACCTCTTCGGCAATCAGACACTCGATAAGCTGAAAGCCTTTCGTGGCCTCGGCGGCGCGCAATCCTACCCCTCGCGCACCAAGGATTCCGACGACGTGGACTTCTCCACCGGCTCCGTTGGCCTGGGCGTCGCCATCACATCGTTCGCCAGCCTGATACAGGATTACATCACCGCTCATGATTGGGGCCAAGACCGCCCCGAAGGCCGCATGATTGCGCTTGTCGGTGACGCGGAGCTAGACGAAGGAAACATTTACGAGGCGCTGCTGGAGGGCTGGAAGCACAACTTGCGCAACACCTGGTGGATTATCGACTACAACCGCCAGAGCCTCGACGCGGTTATCTCCGACCGGCTCATGCCGAAGCTGGAAATCACATTCGAGAACATGGGCTGGGACGTGGTCACCGTAAAGCATGGCCGCAAGCTCACGGCAGCCTTCGCCCAACCCGGTGGAGACGCACTGCAGCAATGGATCGACGACTGCCCGAACTCGCTTTACGCCGCCCTCACCTTTCAGGGCGGTGGCGCCTGGCGCAACCAGCTTCAGGCTGATCTGGCGGATGAGGCGGAAACTCTCAACTTGATTGAGAGCTATGACGACGATGCGCTCGCCGCAGTGATGACTAATCTCGGCGGCCATTGTATCGAGACCCTGCTGGACGCCTTCAACGGCATTTCACATGACCGGCCGGTCTGTTTCATTTGCTACACAATCAAGGGTTTCGGGCTGCCGCTGGCCGGTCACAAGGACAACCATTCCGGGCTCATGACGCCGGATCAGATGCGCGGCTTCAAGGACCAGAACCGTATTCTCGACGGCGATGAATGGACCAAATTCGCAGGTCTCCAGCGCCCGGTGGACGAGATGGAACGGTTGCTGTCCCAGGTCCCTTTCATCCAGAAGGGCACCCGCCGTTTCAAAGCGCCGCAGATTACGGTTGAACCCATCCCCCTGCCCGAAACCAGAGGCCAGGCTTCGACACAGGAAGGTTTCGGCAAGATCATGGCCGAGATTGCGCGCGGAAAATCAGCGCTTGCGGAGCGCATCGTCACAACGTCGCCGGATGTTACCGTTTCCACCAATCTCGGGCCCTGGGTCAATCGCCGCGGCATCTTTTCCGTCGAAGAGATGGAGGACGTGTTCCAGACCCGCAAACTGATGTCGCCGCAACGCTGGCACGCGGGGCCCGGTGGCCAGCACATCGAACTGGGGATCGCGGAAAACAACCTGTTCATCCTGCTGGCGGCGGCAGGCCTGTCGCACGAGATCTTCGGCGAACGGCTCATTCCCGTCGGCACGCTTTACGATCCCTTCATCCAGCGCGGCCTCGATGCGCTCAATTACGCCTGTTATCAGGACGCCCGATTCATTCTGGTGGCCACCCCGTCCGGCATTACGCTTGCGCCCGAAGGCGGCGCCCATCAATCCATCAGCACGCCGCTGATCGGCATGGCGCAGGATGGCATTGCCTCCTTCGAACCTTCATTCGTCGACGAACTGGCAATCATCATGGAATGGGCATTTGAATACATCCAGCGTGAACCCTCAGACGTGCCAACGGGCGATGAATGGCTGCATGAGCGCGACGGCGGCTCGGTTTATCTGCGCCTTTCGACCCGCGGCATCGACCAGCCGATACGCGAGATTTCGCCGGAGATGCGGCGCGGCATCATCGACGGCGGCTACTGGATGCGCGAACCGGCGCAAGGCACGCGGCTGGCCATCGTCTATACCGGCGTCATGGCGCCGGAAGCAGCATCCGCCATGGGCCGGGTCCTGAAACATTTTCCAGGCGCCGGATTGTTTGCCGTCACCTCGGCTGACAGGCTGAACGCCGGCTGGAAGGCCGCACAGACCGCTCAGCAGCACGGCGACCATGAAAACCAGTCAAACATTGAAAGATTGCTGGCCCCGCTCGACCGTGAGGCGCAACTGGTAACCGTAACTGACGGGCATCCTGCCTCCCTGTCCTGGCTCGGTTCGGTCTACGGCCACAAGGTTCAGGCGCTGGGCGTGGAACATTTCGGCCAGACAGGGTCGCTTTCGGACCTTTATGCTCTGCACCGCATCGACGAGCAGGCAATCTTCGAAGCCTGCATGGCAACCCTGCCGCGGCGAAAGTTCAACTGACGCGTGTTACATCTTGAGCAGCGCGCTGTAAGGCGTGTTTGCGGCAGATCTGACCCAACACCACCATAATTGGCCGCCCCTGCCATGGCATTGCCCACTTAGGCGGTCCCGCACAGATTTTTTCATCAAATCATCACACGCAGTCCAGAATCCGGCCCACTCAGCGCCGCGCTTGCCCGCTCTTATGCACCCTGCATCGGGTCACCAACGGCCCGCCGCAATATGAGTAAATCGCGCCGGACACGGGCTTCAAGCCTGTGCAGTGGCGCCAGCAGGGAGATACCTTGATGAAAAAGCTTCTTTTGATTGCAGCCCTCGCCGGTTTTGCACTTTCCGCACCGGCTCAGGTGTTCGCCGGCCAGGAAGACTGCAAAGACGGTGAAAAGTGGAATGAGGCAACCCAAATGTGTGAAAAGCAGGACGGCTAAACACCGAAATCCTTTCGCACACTGCTGAAGTGATGCGGCAGCGGCCATCCCTCCGGCCGCTGCCGCCGCCTTGCGTGACCTCGTACAACCATCCCCACGACCTGATCCATCTTTGCCGCTAAATTGCCGAATTCTCCCATCTCCCGGTTGCACCATGCCCCTGAAATGGTAAATAGTGGAACGGCGGCGAAATGATGCGTTTGACAGGCTCGATTTTGTAGCTTCAAACTCCATATTGAGCCTAGAGCGCTTCATGTTTATACGGAACCGCTTTGACCGGGTTTTCGTGTCTGCTGGGGCACGGTTCACGCAGTGGACTTTCCGTCCACAAGCGGGCCGTAACGCAGTCAACAGGCGTGAAAACCGGGCCTTCGGTGGGCCAAATCGGCTCGTCGGCCACGTTGCGGCGCTTGCCCGATGCACCACATCGTGGCACACGCACCGCGCCTTGCCGAGCGAACCGATTTGGCGCCATCAAGCGTTTCCGTATAAACGTGAAACGCTCTAGAATGGCTTGGCGGGCGGAAGGATCGTTGAATGAGACTGGTTGCGTATGCCGCAGCAAGCATCGGCTGTCTGGTCGCGATGATCTCCATCTCAAGAGCTGAGATCGAGATCGCGGTGGTCGGCCCCATGAGTGGCGACTACGCAGTCTTTGGCGAACAGATGAAGCGCGGCGCCGAACAGGCGGTCTCCGACATCAATACCGGTGGCGGCCTTTTGGACGATGATCTGGTGCTGTTTGTCGAAGATGACGGATGCGATCCGATCCGCGCCGTTGCCATTGCAAATCAGTTGCCGGGAGACAACGTCAAGTTCGTCGCCGGCCACCTCTGCTCTGCCGCATCGATCCAGGCATCGCGGATTTACACCGAAGAAGGCCTGATCCAGATCACACCGGCGTCAACTGACCCCACTTTGACCGAAAATGGTGCGGAAAACGTCTTCCGGCTGAGCGGGCGTGAAGACCAGCAAGGCGTTCTTGCCGGCCAGTTGATCGCCAAATATTTCGCTAACCGGAAAGTTGCGATCATTCACAATGACGGCGCGCATGGAAAACGTCTCGCCGAAGCGGTCAAGAAATCGCTGAATGCCGGAGGCGTCACAGAAGCGATGTTTGAGCCTTATGAACCTGCAAAGACGGACTACAGTGAGCTGGTCGCCAGAATGAAAAAACAGGGCATCGAGGTGTTTTACGTCGGCGGCCATCACGCGGAAGCTGCGGTGATGGTCAAACAGGCGCGGGAAATGGGCTACGCCCCACAGCTTGTTGCTGGCGACACGCTGACCGCGGAAGAGTTCTGGCAGATATCGGAGGGCGCTGGCGAAGGTGCCCTGATGACATCCACCCCGGATCCAAGGTTCAATCCCGACGCCTCCGCAGTCGTCGCCAGGTTTCGGGCGAACCAATTCGAGCCTACCGGCTATACGCTCAACACGTATGCTGCCATTCAGGTTTGGGTTCAGGCGGTCCGGCAGGCCGGCACGACGATACCGGAAAAAGTAATCGAAGCGCTCCGCCACAATCGATTCAAGACCGTTTTGGGAGAAATCGCTTTCGATGAGAAAGGCGATGTCTCAACGCCAAGATATGCATGGTATCGCTGGACCAACGGGAGTTACGCGCGGTTGCAGTGACCGGGCGGAGTGAAGACGGCGGAACCGAGTATCTGGTTCTGGAGCCGGTTGTACGCCATATCAATATAGCACTCGGGAAACACATCACATGACACACTGGAAACGACTTTTTCGCTTGACGCCGGTCGCAGGACTACTGGCATTGGGTGCCACAGGTGCAGCCCATGCCGCCGATAGCGCAACCGCCAGGATGATTGCGCCCGACGGCGCGCCGATGGGGACCGTCACTCTGGCGCAAACTCCTGCAGGTGTTCTGATCAATGCACAACTGTCCAAGCTTTCACCCGGCGGTCACGGGTTCCATATCCACGAAAACGGCAACTGCAGCCCCGATTTCAAGGCCGCGGGCGGCCATTACAACCCCACCAAGAAGGCCCATGGCATTGCCAACCCGCAAGGTCGGCACGCTGGAGATATGCCAAATATATTTGCTGCCGCAGACGGCACGGCAAACGCCGAGATCCTTAACCCGGGCGTATCGCTGACCGCCGGCAAAACCACAGTCTTTGACGCCAACGGATCGGCAATCATCATCCACGCAAAGCCCGACAGCCATGCCGCCGACCCGGGCGCCGGCGGCCGGGTGGCCTGTGGCGTCATCGAAAAGTAGGCTGGTCTCAAAGCAGCTTGACCTCGATGGTCAAGCTGGAACATCTTGGCAGCCGGCTCGATGGGAGCAGATCTGAGGGAATCATCACGTGAAGCCATTCTTTGTCCAAATCAAATGTGAACTCGGCAAAGCATACGAGGTGGCAACGCAAATTGCGGACGCCGAAATTGCATCGGAAATCTATTCCACCGCCGGCGATTATGACCTGCTGGTCAAGTTTTACGCCGACGACAACACGGATATCGGTCACTTCGTGAATGAAAAGGTCCACCGGTTCGGCGGTGTGAAAGACACCTACACGATCATCACGTTCCGAGCGTTCTAGAGGATGGCCTTCCGCCTCGGGGTCTTGATGCTGGAGAACCGGTTTCCCCGCCCCATCGGGGACATTGGAAATGACCGCACGTTCCCGTTCGACGTGATCTATGACCGCGTTGCCGGAGCCCGGGTCGAGAAGGTCGCCACCGGGCATGGGCTGGCGCCAGAGCTTATCCGAGCATTCGAAGATCGCGCCAGGGCGCTGGAGAAGCAGGGCTGCGGCCTGATCACCACGGGATGCGGATTTCTCCTGCCGCACCAGCAGGAATTGAGCGCTGCGGTGAATGTTCCGGTGGTCACCTCCTCGCTGTGCATTCTGCCCTACCTCCGTTCGATCCGCCCGTCGGCCAAGTCAATCGGCATCCTGACATACGACGCCTCCAAGCTGATCCCGACTCTGGCCTCCGGTGAAATGGGGGATCTGGTGATCGAGGGCATCGAAAACGGTACGGAACTGCATCACGTCATTGCGGAGGACCGCGACACGCTCGACTTTGCCGCCGCCCGCAACGACGTCGGTGCAGCAGCAAAAAGACTGACGGATAAGGCCGGCGAACTGTTCGCCGTGGTGCTGGAGTGCACAAATCTGCCGCCCTACCGGGATGCAATCGAAGAGGTTGTGGCGTGTCCGATCTATGATATCCGCGATCTGGTGCACTGGCACGCCGGTCTGGCGCGACCGGCATGATCCTGGCGCCATTGCGATGGCTCGGAGCACATGGCACCAAACTCGTGGCGGCATCCATATTTGTTGGCCTGGTGTTTCCCGACCTCGCCTCCCTGGCCAGACCGCTGTTCCCCGTTTCTGTCGTTTGCATGCTGACCATCGCCATGATCCGGATAGATCCCGCAGCCGCCAGAGGCTATCTGGCCAAACCCGCATTTTTGCTGGCCGGCACCGCGTGGATGATTGTCGCAACTCCGTGCATCCTGGCCGGGCTGTACTGGTTCAGCCCGCCCTCTCCCGCCATCGCTCTTGGCATCATTTTCTGGGCCACGGCTCCGGCAACCGTGTCGTCGCCGGGATTCTCGCAACTTGTCGGGCTTAACGGCACCTTGAGCCTGGCATTTCTGCTCACCGCGATGGTGGCGGCACCCTTCGTCATACCCGGCCTGACCGGGATTTTGGCCAGTGCGGATATTACAGTAACGACCGGCGGATTGATGATCCGGCTGGGACTGTTGATCGGCGGTTCAGCGGCCCTGGCATTCATATTCCGGCGTCTGCTCGGAACCGCTCGCGTGGCCGAATCCGGGCCGGTCTTCGATGGTTTGAATGTTGTGTTCATGACCCTGTTTGCGGTCGCCGCGATGGACAGCGTCGCCGACACAATGGCTGCACGCCCATGGCATGTCATCAACCTCATCGTCCTGACAGCAGGCTTGAGTGTCGGTTGCATTGCGCTCGCCACGGCGGTGTTCTGGAAGGCCGGCCCGGTTCCAGCAGCAACACTCGGGTTCTCAAACGGCAACCGAAACATGGCGCTGGTGCTCAGCGCGCTGGCTGGAAATGTGCACGAAGACACCTGGCTTTTCTTCGCTGTCGCCCAGTTTCCAATCTATCTTCTGCCGCTTTTGATGCAGCCGGTTTACGGCCGCCTCATCGGAGCCCGCCGCAACCCGCCCTCAACCACCCAGTGACGCGCTTTCCTTGACCACATCATCGACGATAATCGTCCTCACGCCGTCTGAAAGATAAACATCCACATCTTCCCCCGGCGACGCCCCCACGAGCGCATCACCGACCGGCGACAGGCGGCTGATGGTGCCAAGCTCGAGGTCCGATTCGCCAATGACTATGGTTGCGGACACAACTTCTTCGGGAGTGTCCTCATAATGGAAGACGACTTGGTCTCCAACAGCGCACACCGGTGAGCCCTGACCCTCGGGTTCCTCAGACCTATTCGGCTGATGAATTGCATCGTTGACCTCCGTGGCTTCCGGAACCGCGACTTCAGGAGGCTCGTCGGCAGGCGCGAGCTCTGCGGTCGCCGGCACCGGTTCCTCCGGCGCTTTCAGTTTATCCCGTCGCTGTTCGGCCTGCAGCTCGATGAATTCCACCAGCTTGCGGGTTTCACCGTTGGGGTCCCGGAACCAGTCGGTTGACCAGATCCGGTACAGGATCCAGCCCTGGCCTTTCAGCACCTCTTCCCGCAACCGGTCGCGGTCACGCGCGGATTTGGCTGAGTGGTAGGTCGCACCGTCGCATTCGACGCCGAGCAGAAAATGCCCAGGGAAATCGGAATGACGGATCCCCAGATCGATGAAATACCCGGAGACCCCGACCTGCGGAACCGCCTGATAGCCATGCTTTGCCAGACTTGCCGCCACGGTAATTTCGAAATCGCTTTCGGGTTCGCGGTCGCTCATCCACCCCGGATCCAGACGTGAAGTATGGGCAAATTCGAGATACCCCTTCAGTGCCTGTGGACCCGGCCCGGTGGTTTCGCGAATATGGATATCGTCAGGGGTCATGCTGGTGAACAGAACGACTTTCTGGCGCGCCCGCGTGAACAGAACGTTCAGCCGCCGGTGTCCGTGCTTTTTGCTGATGGGTCCGAAATTCTGGGCCACGCGGCCATCCGCATTTGGCCCGTAGACGGTAGATATCGCAACAATGTCGCGTTCATCGCCCTGCACGTTCTCCAGGTTCTTCACAAAGAACGGATACAGCGTGGCGTCCCATTTCTGGCGAAACGCCTCGGCTTCCGGGTCACGCTGAAAAATCCGGTCCATCTCGTCCCGGATCAGGTCACGCTGCAGCTGATTGACAGCGACGATGCCGAGAGTGCGCTCAGGCTGAGCCTTCATCTGGCCGCGCGCCCATTCGGTAATCTCTTCGACCTCAACCAGATTGCGCCGGTCCGCATACTGGCCATCCACCTTGAACAACTGCACGCCGAAATTGTCATCGTCCTCACGGAAGGACGGAAACACCGTCAGCCGGCTGTCGTAGAAATGCTTGTTGGAAAACGCGATCAGATCCTGATGCTGCGAACGGTAATGCCATTTGAGCGCACGTGGCGGACGAAACACATTCATGCCCTGATCAAGCACCGATTCAACATCCAGATCCTCGTGTTCGAATTCATCGTCCTCGTCGATGGCATCTTCAAAGCGCTTGAAGAACGAAGTCGGAGGCAGTTGCATGTTGTCGCCAACGATGACGCACTGACGTGCACGCGCAATTGCGCCGAGCGCATCTTCGAGAGGCATTTGCGAGGCTTCGTCGATGACCACCACATCGAACTCGATTTGGCCCGGCTGCAAGTATGTCGCCACAGACAAGGGCGACATCATGAAACATGGTTTCATCTGCTGCACGGCGCGGTTGGCGCGGCCAAACAGGTCCCGGAGCGGAACATGGCGGCGTTTCTTTGAGATCTCGTGGCGGACCAGTGACAGCTCCGTATACGAGCTCTTTTTGCCCGCTCCATTGCCCTGCGCAATCGGCCGGCGGCAGAGGTCAGCAGCAAGCTTGCGTTGTTGGAGATTGAGGATCTCCGTGTCCTGCGCCTGGAATTTCTTGCGAAGCTGGGTGATCGTAACCCCGCTCGCCTCTGACAGTTGCGGTACGGCTTCATAGGCCGCCTTGGCGAGCGACCGGTGGATCAGCCACTCATGCGTCATAGCCGCTTCGTTTGGCGCCAACTCGGCCTGCTCGAGGCGCGCGACAAATTCTTCCAGTCCCCCCTCGCCCGCACGTTTACGGGCGTGCAGATAGTCAATCCATTCCGCCAGTGCTCCCGGCTCCTTCAAAGCCGCCTCGATACGGTTGATCAGGGCGGACAGATCCTTGCCGACATCCTTGGTATCGGGGCGCTCATGCGCGTTGCCATCATCGTCGATATAAAGTGCGGTATGCACCTGCTCGGCTTCCTCCAGCAGGCGCGCGATGTCCCTGCCATGCTCTCGCATGCGGCGGAATTCCGCTTCACGGCCGCGCTCGGCAAGCCGCGATTTCAGCTCGGTTGGAATTTTCATCGCGTCGACTTCGGCCAGATAGGCAAGCGCTGCGGCCAGGTGTTCCACCGACAGTCCGGCACTCTGGCTTGCTTCATCGGCGCTGCGCGCAGCAATGCGCAAATCGTCAAGTTCAGCCAAGTGCGAGACCACCTCCACCAACTGGCCAAGCCGTGTATTCGCCGACACGCCCACGTCCGCGAGCTCCACGCAAGCCCGGTCGATTGCGCTGACCTTCTGGAAGGCCGCGGCAATTTCCTCTTCGATGCTGTCCACTTCCTCCGCAAGGCCACCGGCTTCTTCCATTGCGGTGTCGAGGTCGAGGCTGCTTGCTGCCGACCGCAATTCGTTCAGCAGGTCATATGATCCCTCCAGCAGCATCAACCGGTAGGCGGACGTTTCACGGTCACCGCCGGGCAATCCCGCGGAGACCTGCCTTTGCCATTGCATCAAGTCGAGAAACCGGGCGAATTCCGTTTCCTCGCCCTTGAACCAGTTGCCGCACAGGTCGTTGAGATGGGAATTGATCTCGAAGGTCCGTCGCGCATCGAGATACCCCTCCAGCTTGCCAAGCAAAGTGGCCATATCGCCATTGCTGACCCGCTTCGCGGTGTTCGCAATGGACCTGAAAAAGTCCTTGGCCTGCTTGACTTCGGAATCGAACATCGAGAACGTGCCGGCCTTGCGCAGGGCGCGTGCGTGAATGTTCACATCGTAGATGTCCGGCAACGGCCTCAGCACGAAGATCTTTTCCAGCATATCGCGGCTTTTCCGCAACGCCTGAGCGGTGGCAATACCCTCGTTGAGCGCCATCTCCGCGTCGGCTGCGCGCAGTTGTTCATTGCGTACGACGAGCGTTTCCTGCGGCAGTGCCAACGCAAGTTTGAGCGCACGCAGGGCTAACATGAGCGGTCCGTGTGAACTCGAAACCGGATGCCCGCCCATCTCCTGGACCGCATGCACAGTGCGCACCGTACGCTCGACCAGGGAAGCCACATCACGCAGCTCAGCCGCAAACCCTTCCGCCTGCACCAGCGTTTCCGCATCAGGCGCCTCAAGGCAAAGCGTTTCCCAGGCCACATCGATGGCTTCTCCCAGTCGCTTCCAGCTTCTGGCCGTGGGCAGCCGTCCCGGCGGATCAAACAGCACTGCTGGACCATCCTCCCCGGCGCAGGAACGGATGGTGTCGAGCACTTTCCGGGCGGTCGGATTCAGACCCTCCTCCCAGATTGTTTTCGCAAGCGACGGAACAGGCTGCGGCGCTGCTTCAGGGAGCGCGGACAGGCCTTGTGCAATACTTCGCAGAACGTCAAACTCCGCGACCCGGCTGCACCCATAATCAGTCGTCAGCGCGTCTCGCGCCTCGGCAAGGGCCGCGAGCGCTGCGAGCCACACCGCCGCCTTGTTCCTGAAATCCTCTTCCGCAAACGGACCCGCCTCACACCACATCACCCAGGACCACGGGTGCGCTGTGAGCGCTCCATGGTCTTCTTTGATTTTCTCAAGCCGCACAAACATCTCTCGAATGGCGTCGTTGCTTTGAGAACACTGCAAAGGTGTCCGCTCGGTAACACCGTCCAGCAGCAGATCACCCGCCGCATCGCACCCGGCGCCGGCTTCCATGCGTGTCCGGCGCTCCGCCCACAAGACCTGCTGTACCGTCATGCCGAGGGCGCCGATCGGCGTGTTCATCCGGCCGGCATACGCATTGAGCCGGTCGCGGCAGGCTTTCAACTCTTCTATTTCGGAGCTGAAGGTCTTTGGCTCCTCTACGGCATTCTGCATGTCGACACGGGTTTTGAGGGCGTTGAGAACCGTGGATTTCGGCACCTTGTTGGAGTGCACCTGAAGGCAGAAGTCGGACAGATGAGCCTGCTTCAGGCGGGCGTGCACAACATTCAGCGCCGCCAGTTTTTCGGCCACGAACAGCACCGTTTTGCCGCGCCCGAGCAAGGCTGCGATGATGTTGGTGATGGTCTGGGACTTTCCGGTTCCCGGCGGCCCCTGGATGACAAGGTCCTTGCCGTCGATCACGTCCACCAAAGCGCTGTGCTGGGACGCATCCGCATCGGCAATAAGGGTCAGGTTCCTGGCATCAATGTCGGGTGAATCGATATCATAGTCTTGCGCCAGGAAGGCCACTTCATCCGCATCCTCCGCGCCAAGAAGAAGCTGGCGCACCAGCTTGTGATGTTCCAGCTTGCGGGTCTCGCGCCACATCACGGTGGAAAGGTCGTTGTACATGGGCAACTTGGAGAAGCCGAAATGCCCCACGGTTACAAAGCGCCGCACCTTCCACCGGGACTGGGACGATATGTGCCGCGAGACTTTGCGAAGATAGGTCTCCGGCGTTTCTTCTTCACCGAAGGGCGGCAACTGATAACCAAAATCGCTGCGCAGGCGGATGGCCAGGGTCTCATTGACCTCGAACTCCGCACCGTCGCTGAAAACACTGTAGCGGCGCCAGGGTTTGGACATGCGCCGGTCAATTTGCACCGGCAACAACAACAAGGGTGCCAGATGCTTGCGCTGGCCGGATCCGACCTCGAAATATTCCAGAAACCCGAACGCTGCATACAGCGTGTTGACCCCGGCCTCCTGCAGCATGGTGCGCGCCTGATCGACGATACCTGAGAGCTTGCGGTCCATTTCAGCGGGAAACAGCAGGGTTTGAAGATCGCCGTCGGAATGTTTCCCCGCCTGCTCGGCATCTTCTGTCTGCCACGGCAACTCGTAGTCCGGCTCAAGATCGTTTTGCCGGGCGAACTCCTCGCGCGGGATCAGGCGCTCGTCGGTCCACGGCGGCAGCCCTAAGGTTTCACGCACATCATCGCGCAGCGCCCGTTCGATTTCAGCGGCTTTTTGCGAGTTCAACTCATCGTCGGCGAGAGCCGCCATCGCCCGGGCATAATCTTCATGGGTCGCACGCGCCGCCTCAAGCTCCATCAAGAACAGATCCGAGCGCTCTTCTGGGGGTTCCGCTTCCGGTTCGGGCAGCGATTTGAATTGAATCCTGCGCCCATCGCTCAACCGCTGGAACAGGACATCCGGCAATTCGTCGATAATGCGGATATGGGTGCGCGCACGCTCGGAATGTTTGAACGACAGCAGCCGGTTCCGGTTGCTCAAGTCGAGCAGATTGTTGCGCAGTCCTTCGAGCCGCTGCAACAGCAGATCGTCAAGAGCAGCATCACTGCCGATTTCTGTGGGGTCGTCAGCGCTCAAAGCAATCGAACCTCAAACATGTTTCCCGTTCGATCCAAGAACAGTCCGCTTCCGCCGCCCCCGGTTTCACGGATGCAACCATAGTAGTTCATTTAGAGACGCGCAGCCAATAGTCCGGATCACCGCTAACGTTGTTTCGACAGCTGCTCGATCTCACCGCGCAAAGCCGCAACTTCCGAAGCCAGCTTTCCAAGCGCCGCATCGTGGGCGGCGGCGGTCTCATCATCCTCCGACGCCGCATCCTGCATCGAATTGACAACAATCGCGATGAACAGATTGAGCACCGCAAAAGTCACAATCAGAATAAACGGTACGAAGAATGCCCAGGCATACGGGTGGACTTCCATGACCGGCCGGACGATGCCCATGGACCAGGATTCCAGCGTCATGATCTGGAACAGGGTGTAAGCCGACCGGCCGACCGTTCCAAACCAGACATCGAAATCGGCGCCAAACAGTTTTGTCGCCATCACAGACGCGACATAGAACACCAGCAGGAGCAAGGCGCAGACCGATCCCATACCGGGAATGGCGCTGAGCAGTGCCTCCATGACCAGTCGCATGCGCGGGACCGCGGATATCAGCCGCAATGCCCTGATGATCCGCAAGGCGCGCAAAACGGACAGCCCCTGCCCCGTTGGCACCAGGGAGATCGCCACGATCGCAAAGTCGAAGACATTCCACGGGTCCCGGAAGAACTTGCCCCGATAGACCACGAGCTTCAAAACGATCTCGATAACAAAAACACCCAGTGCGATGCTGTCCAGCAGACTGATGAGCGGCCCGGCCCTGGCCATGGCGGAGGGCGATGTCTCCAAGCCAAGCACGACCGCATTGGCGATTATCACGCCCATGATGAAGCGCTGGGTGGCGCGCGATTCAATAAACGACTGCAATTTCAACATATTCGGGTGACCCGTTATCTCAGGCCACTTAGGTATTCGCACCACCTTTGGCAACGATCTTTGCCCAGGAATCACGCAATCCGACGGAACGGTTATAGACCAGCCGCTCGTCATTGGAATCCGGGTCGCGGTTGAAATAGCCCTGCCGTTCGAACTGCAACGCCGCATCGGCCGGCAGTTCGGCCACACTGGGTTCCAGCTTGCAGCCTTCGAGCACTGTAAGCGACTCCGTGTTCAAGCCATTGAGGAAGCCCTCCCCGGCGGAAGGTTCGGCTTCTGTAAAGAGATGATCATAGAGCCTGATCTCGCCGGCAATGGCATGTGCGGCCGACACCCAGTGCAACGTGCCTTTGACCTTGCGGCCATCAGGCGCATCACCGCCGCGGGTGGCCGGATCATAGGTGCAGCGAAGCTCGATCACTTCGCCTGAGTCGTCCTTGATCACCTCGGTACAGGTGATGAAATAGGCATACCGCAACCGCACTTCACGGCCGGGGCCGAGGCGGAAGAACTTCTTCGGCGGATCCTCCATGAAGTCTTCACGTTCGATATAGATCTCGCGGGAAAACGGCACCTGGCGTTTACCGGCACTCTCGTCTTCCGGATTGTTGACAGCATCGAGCAGCTCGTCCTCGCCTTCGGGGTAGTTCTCGATGACGACTTTGAGCGGCCGCAACACCGCCATACGGCGCTCTGCCGTCTTGTTCAAAAGCTCACGCGCGCAATGATCGAGCAACTGCACCTCAATCACGTTGTCCGACTTGGTCACCCCCACCCTCTGGGCAAAATCGCGGATCGCCGGTGCTGGATACCCGCGCCGCCGCAGGCCCCGCAACGTGGGCATGCGCGGATCGTCCCAGCCGCGCACGTGGTTCTCCTCGACCAACTGGATCAAGCGTCGCTTGGACAAAACCGTATGCGTGAGATTGAGGCGCGAAAACTCATACTGCCGCGGCACAAAGGGCACGGGAAGGCTTGCGATCAGCCAGTCATACAGCGGCCGGTGGTCGGCGAACTCAAGCGTACACAAAGAGTGGGTCACGCCCTCGATCGCGTCCGATTGACCATGCGCGAAGTCATAGGTCGGATAGATGCACCACTCAGTCCCGGTACGCGGGTGCTCGGCATGGAGAATGCGGTAGATGACCGGGTCGCGCATGTTGATATTGCCGGATGCCATGTCGACCTTGGCCCGCAACACCCTTGCGCCTTCTTTGAATTCTCCCGCCTTCATACGGGTGAAAAGGTCGAGGTTTTCTTCCATCGGCCGGTCGCGGTATGGCGAATTCTTTCCCGGCTCGGTAAGGGTGCCGCGATACTCGCGCATCTCCTCCGGCGAAAGGTCATCCACATAGGCTTTGCCCGCGCGGATCAGATGCTGTGCCCACTCATAAAGCGTATCGAAATGGCCGGAAGCGAAGAACAGATGCTCGCCCCAGTCAAACCCGAGCCAGCGCACGTCTTCCTGAATGCTCTCGATATATTCGTGCTCTTCCTTGGTCGGATTGGTGTCGTCGAAGCGCAGGTGGCAGCGCCCGGAAAACTCCTCCGCAACGCCGAAATTAAGGCACATGGATTTGGCATGGCCGATATGCAGATAGCCATTGGGCTCTGGCGGAAAACGGGTCACCACGGTCTGCGTGCGGCCCGCCTCGAGATCTTCGCGGATCACCTCGCGGACAAAATCCTTGCTACCTTCGTCGCCATCATGCGCCGCGTCGTTCATCTGCAAACTCTCCGGAAATCGCGCGCCACATAAGTGGCCCGTCAAGCGCTACTGTCTGAAAGAATTATCCGCCTGCGTCAAGCAATGCGCAAAGCGGGATCGGTATTGCCCCGACACCCGGCCCGGCTCAGAGAAGACAGTGATTGTGATCCGGACAGTTCCCGCACATGATGGCCGAACCATCCAGTAATGAAGCACCTCCGCATGTCATCTGCAGTAAATCCCAATTGGGCCACTTACGACCTGAGCAATCTGGTCGATAATCTTTCTGAAGTTCGACGCCAACTGGCGCCCGGACGGGATGTCTTCGCGGCAATCAAGGGCAATGCCTATGGCCACGGCGCATTTCCGGTCGCGCGCACTCTCGAACGGGCCGGCATATCGGCGTTCATGACCGGGTCTTACGACGAGGCCACAGAATTGCGCGAGTTGGGTATTCGCGCACCGATCGTCATGTTTGCGGGCGCGCTTCCGGACGGGATCCCCGACATCATCAACGCTGGATTGATCCCAACCATCGTCGATATGGCAAGTGCGCGTGCCGCAGCGCAAGCGTCCATGTCCGGCACTCCGGCAAGCATCTACGTCAAGGTGAACATGGGCCTTGGCCGCCTGGGCGTCGCGGCGAGCGAAGCGGAGACGTTCATCGCAACCCTTTCCGAAATGCCCGGACTGAAAGTCGATGGCATCTACACCCACCTCCCGTATGGCAACGAAGCAGGCCTTGAATGGGCCAGAGGCCGGTACGTTGCTTTCGACGATCTCATTCGCCGTCTCGACACGGCGGGACTGGTACCCCCGGTCACCCAGGCCGGCGCAAGCAGCAGCGTTGTGTCGGGCATTGTGGATCAGGCAAATTCCGTTTGCGTCGGTCATCTGTTGTACGGACTATCGCCATACGAACCAGGTTTCCCGGCCGATCTGGCGAATTACAAACCGGTAATCAGTGAGATTGGCTCGCGTCTGGTGCAGGTGACGGCACATCGTCAGGGAAGCGATGTGGTGATCGCGGGCATGCAGGGCATCCGAACGGGAAAACGCATCGGTGTTGCACCGATTGGCGCAGCACACGGTCTCCACAGACCGGCGCCCGGTTCTGCGCCGGTCGCGGTGATCAGGGGCATGCGCGTGCCGATCCTTGCGGTTTCCCTCGAGCATCTCACCGTGGATCTCGATGCTGTCGAAACCGCGGAAGTCGGCGACGAGGTTCTGTTGCTGGGAGGAGATGAAGACGCCCGAATCTCTCTTGACGAACTCGCCGGCTGGTCTGGTTTGTCTTGCCTCGATACCGTGCTGGCTGTATCCGGACGGCTCGATGCTCACTACATTGGTGAGGCTTGAGGGAAGTAAACCCCATGACACAAACACCGCATGTAGTGGTGCTCGGCGGCGGCATCATCGGTGTCACTTCAGCCTATCACCTCGCCCGGAGCGGTTGCCGGGTAACGCTGGTTGAACGCCAGGATGCGGCAGGGATGGAAACGTCTTTTGCCAATGGCGGCCTCGTGACACCGAGCATGTCGGCTCCGTGGGCCTCTCCCGGCCTTCCGCGAATGCTGCTCAAGTACCTTGGCCGCGAAGGCTCGCCGTTCCTTGTGCGCCCATCGGCCCTGCCCGGTCTCATGTCCTGGGGACTTGCTTTCCTTGCCCAGTGCACCGAGACATCCTGGCGCCGCAATATGGAAACCACCCTGCGCCTTTGCCAGTACAGTCGTGAAGCGCTCGGCGACCTGGTCGATGAGGTCGGCATCCGCTACGATGCCAATGACAATGGCACGCTCCACCTGTTTCGTGACGAGCTGTCGATGCAAAGCACAAAGCGTTCCTCCGAAATTATCGGCAAGCTGGGAGTGCGCTACCGTGTTCTGGATGCGGATGGGTGCGCCGAACTCGAGCCCGCACTCGGGCCACAGATCAAGCAGATCTCCGGCGGCATCCATTATCCGGGCGATGAAGCAGGCGACGCCCACAAATTCACTCAGGAACTGGCGCGCTTCTGTGCTGCAAACGGTGTCGACTTCAGGTACGGCGAATCCGTACAGCGAATTGAAGTAGATAACGGCGCTGTCTGCGCCATCGTCACAGACAAAGAACGATTGCAGGCAGACACCTGTTTGATCGCGCTGGGGAACCAAAGTGCGGCCCTTGTGAAGCCGTTGGGAGTTCGGCTGCCGATTTATCCGGTCAAAGGCTATTCACTAACCTTCCCCGTGGGCGGCTGGAATGGTGCGCCGGCCGTACCGTTTGTCGACGATGGCCGGAAAATGGGTATCGTCCGAATGGGTGATCGCGTGCGGGTGGCGGGTACGGCCGAGTTCACCGGATACGACAAGACCCTCAGCGCAAAGCGCATCGAAAATCTCCGCGCGTTCTTCTTTTCGCTGTTTCCCGATTATCCCCATCGCGAAGACGGCGAGGCATGGACGGGTTTGCGACCAACGACGCCGGAAGGCGTGCCGTATCTCGGTCAAACGCCGGTTCAGGGGCTCTATCTGAACACGGGTCATGGTCACCTCGGCTGGACCATGTCCTGCGGTTCGGCAAAAGTGATCACCGATATCATCACTGGAAAAGACCCCGCAATCGATCTCGCGGGCATGTTGCTTCAAGATCGGTGAAGCACCGGCGGCGGGTTTGCGCCGCGACTGACCGGTAAACTCAAAGTGTCGGAGGCAGTTCCCGCATGCCATCGAGGCGATGTCTCATGCGGTCGCGCATCCGCCCCCAGCGCATGTGGAGCGCCTGAAGTGCGGCAAGCCCGGGGGTCACCCGTTTGAACGGCTCGACCGGCAGGCTCAGTTCCGCCTGGTCCTTGCCCTCGAGCAGGTCGGCCAGCACCGACCCCGCAGCGGTCGCCGTCGGCACGCCGCGTCCCGAATAGCCGAGGCAGGAATAGACGTTGTCGTCCAGGCGATAGATCCGCGGAACGGTCCGGTATTGCCCGTCAAGCAGGCCGTACCAGTAATGCTCCCATTTCACTTCGCCCAGTTGCGGGAAGACCCATTTTGTCTTGCGGGTCATGTAATCGCGTGTCGCCTCGCGATCGTGGCCCATGCGCCCGGCAAAAAAGACCGTGGTGATCAAACGGTTGTGCTGGGTCCATTTGTAGAGCACCGGATCGCCGTGGGTATCGACCATTGAGTGATCGCCCTTGAGCACTTCCTTGCGGAGTTCAGGGTCCAGCGGGCCGCTCGCCAGCCCGGCCACCGGCGTCAGATCGAATGCGGTATTGAGCTTGGGCCAGGGCGGACCGATGGTATAGGCACCGGTCGCCATCAATACCTTTTCGGCAAGAACGCTGCCGGTGGCGGTGCGGACCCGCCATCGCACACCTTCGCGCTCAACCCCGGCAACCGGGCTTTCCGTATAGATCTTTGCACCGCGCGACAGGGCGGCCCGCGCCAGACCCCTTGCATAGCCGAGCGGGTTCAAATGTCCGGCGCCTTCCATCAGCCAGCCGCCATGATAGCGCTGCGACCCGCTGAGATCCCGGGCCTCGGCAGCGCTCAACATGTGGCCGCGCAGGCCATGCTTCTCATAGAACTCCTTTTGTGCCCGCAAACCGTCCAGATGACGCGGGCTTGCCGCCGGCCTCAATATGCCGTTGCGCACCGCCTCGCATTCAATCTGGTAGTGCTCAATCAGCGAGAACACGTGCTCCGCGCCCTGCGTCTGCATTCGGATGATCCGTTCGGCATAGTCGTCACCGTAAAGTTTCTTGATCTTCGCATAGGGCCAGAAATGAAGGGTTGGGGTGCAGTGACCAAGATTGCGGCCCGATCCCCCAAAGCCTGGTTGCCGGGCTTCGACCACGACCGGTTCATGGCCCCGTTCGGCCAGCCTCAACGCAGTGACCAGCCCAGTGTAACCGGCGCCGACAATGGCGATTTCCGCTTGTATGTCTTCTTCAAGTGGTGGCGTGACCGGTGCGTCCACCGCTGTGGCGTGCCAAACGCAATCGTCATCGAGCTCGGTAATCTGCTTCATGTGTTGCGGGCCGCCACCTGCTTATCGCCGTCGCCAGCCTCACAAGCCCAAACACCATTGTCAACTAAAGCATGATTTAGGGTCAGGACCCTAAACCTGACGGCGGCGTTCTCTGAACTCTCTCGGCGTTTCGCTGTATGTCCGCCTGAACCACCGGGAAAAATGTGCACCGTCGGCAAAGCCGCACTCGAGCGCGATCTGGGTTACCGTTCTCGACGAATTCACGAGCAACCAGTGACCATGCGCCAGGCGCATCTCGCGCCAGACACTTGTCGGTGACTTGCCCGCATGTTTGGAGAACAACCGGTTCAATTCACGCGCAGAGGTGTTGAGCTGGCGGGCGAGTGTTGAGATGCGCAGTGGGCCGGCAATGTGATTTTCCATCAGTTCAACCGCCTGCTCAAGCCTGTGGTTGCCGCTCGCCGTTAAATGCCCGTAGGGCCGCGGCGGCATGCGGTGGGCTGCTTGAATCGGATCCATGTGCAGGGCGGTCACACCTTTGACGGCGCGGGCGCTTCCGCATCGCACCTCGATCAGTGCGATGACGAGGTCAAGCGCAGTGGTTCCGCCCCGGCAGGTCGCAATGTCATTCTGGATGAAATGGGTCCGGTCGGATTCTGGAACGACAGCCGGAAACATTCCCTTCATCTGATTGAGGTGACCAGTGTCCACGGCACATTGGCGCCCATCCAGCAGGCCCGCCTTGGCCATTACAAAGCTGCCGGTGCACAACCCGACGATGGAGACGTTGCTTGCATGGGCGCGGCGCAAATACTGGATCGTTTCATGCGGGTGGTCCAGACAGGAGGGAAGCAGACCACCCACGACAACAAGATAGTCGAACTCCCGCGGATCGGGGAATATCTCCTGCGGAAGCACTTCAACACCGCAGCTCGACATGATCGGGGTGATTGCCGGAGCGACAATTTTCCAATGGCAGTATATCTGCCGGCTGAAATCGGCTTCGTCGGCGGCATGCCGCAGGCCATCAATGAAACTTGCAAACGCAAGAATTGTAAATCGCGGAGACAGAATGAACCCGACCCGCATGTCCGGCATGACGTGCGGCATGTTTGGTGGTGCGGGAAACAGCGAGGCGTGGTCCATTGACGATCCGCCCAATGATGGAATGTCCCAAACGTTATCTATTTCGTCCTGTTTGTTCAAGATTTAAGCTCATCACGGTGCGTTACTGAGCACCTGACGGTCGGGTAATGTCCGTTGCGTCCGTAAATCAGGGAGAACAACGATGGGAATTTTACGAAACTTAGCTGGCGCCGCGGTGGGCGCTGCACTTGCCGTTACCGTTGCATCGAACGCGATCGCAGCCGATGTGACGCTGAAACTCGCAGGCGTCTTGCCGGTCGAGCACTACGGCAACACGATGCTGGGCCAAATCAAGACAGATATCGAAGCCGCAAATGTCGGCCTGACGGTCAAGGTATTTCCGGCTGGCCAGCTTGGCTCAGGCGAGGAACTGCTTGAGGACACGATCCGCGGCAACATCGATATCGTGCACGCCTTCGTCTATGCCCACAAGGATCCGGTGCTTGATATCAACTCGCTGCCCTTCCTGGTCTCGTCCTGGGACGAAATGCAACGGGTCTATGGCAGCAAGGATTCAGCCTACACGCAGATCATGTCCGAAGTTCTCGACAAGCTCGGACTGAAATTGCTGGGCAACGTTGCCGAAGGTTTCATCGGGGTTGTAGCCACCAAGAAGCCGGACAACTACGCAACGACCGATGCAAAAAATGTGAACATCCGTGTCTGGAGCTCGCAGGTTGCGAAAATGGCCACTGAGTCCATCGGCTTCAGAACAACCACCATGAACTGGGCGGAAGTGTTTGCCGCGATCCAGGCCGGCACTGTAGATGGAGCGATTTGCTGCACGGCACAAACGACATACACCACCTTCACGCAGAGCGACGTCGGGAAATACTTCATTCCCTACAACGCCTTTGTCGAAGCTTCGACCTATTACGCGAGCAAGAAGACCTGGGCAAAGCTCGACGACAAACAACAAGCCGCCGTACAATCCGCGATTGACAAGGCCGCAGCCTCATTCAACGCCTGGGCGCGCGCAAATGATGAAACCTATCTGAAGAAGATCAAAGAGGCCGGTTGGGAAGTACTCGACCTGAGCGATGCACAACGTGGCGCACTTGCCGCCCACATCAAAGGTGTCGTTTGGCCGGAAGTTGAGAAGACCGTTGGCAAGGACGTCATCGACCGTTTGCGCAACGACAAGTAGCTGGAACACAAGCGGAGGGCCTGGGTAATCGCCCTCCGCATTTCCACTGATCGGGCGGCGTCTCAGTGACCCAAATTATTGATCACATTCCTCCAGGACTGCGCCGCATCGTGCGCGTGATGCTGGCGATACAGAGTGGCTTTGTCTGTGTTGCCAGCCTGATCATGGCATTCACTTTTTTCGGGGTGGTCATCCTGAGATACGGGTTCCAGGCGGATCTGTTTGCTTATGAAGAATGGTTGCTGATCATCTGTTTCTGGCTGTATTTCATGGCGAGTGCTCTTGGCACATACGAGAACAGTCACGTCAATGCGGACCTTCTGGATTTTCTGACCGACAATCAAAAGCTTATCTGGCTGCGCTCCCTGGTTGCTTGCGCCATCGAACTGGCCGTCAGCATTGTGGCAACTTACTGGGCTGTGTTGATGATGATCGACGAGGCCTCGACATATCCATACTGGCAATCGACCATCGCTTTGAAGATACCCTTCCTGGTGCCGCGTTTCGGAATTCTTCTCGGCTTTGCCTTGATGGCGTTTTACAGCGCGTTGCGGCTTTATGTTCTGGCAAAGCTCGGGCCCGAGCACGCAGGAGAACTGGGAAAACACAACAACCACGACGGCGAAGGCGAACTGAGCGGCGGAACATGAAATGCTGATCGTCGCCTGTATCATTCTGCTCTGCCTGTTGCTGGTTATCGGCGTTGCCGTTCCCATGGCGTTTGGAGCTGTGCTCATTCTCATCGCCGTTTTTGGCGGCCACGAAGTCTCGGGCTTCATGCCCGCCGGCCACTGGAAAATGAACACTGTAGTGCTGCTTGCCATCCCATTGTTCATCCTGGCCGGCGGCATCATGGAGCGCGGCAAGATCGCCGCACCGCTGATACATCTTGCCGAGCTGGTCGTCGGGCGCGTCAAGGGCGGTTTAAGCGCCGCCGCGGTTGTGGCCTGTGCCATATTCGGATCGATTTCAGGCAGCGCTGCGGCCACGCTTACCTGTATCGGCTCTATCATGATGCCGCATTTGCGCAGGGCCAATTATCCTGAAGGCACCGCCGCCGCACTGATCGTCAGCGCGTGCCCGCTCGGGCTGTTGATCCCGCCCAGCGCTTCGCAAATTCTCTATGCCTGGGTAACACAGCAATCAGTGCTCAAGTGTTTCCTGTCCACGGTGATCCCGGGACTGATCCTTGTGTGCCTGCTTTGCGTGGTCAATTTCGTAATGCTTCGCAACGTCAAGCAACTGAAGCTGGCAGAGAAGCCGGACAGCTACGTCCGTGAGTTCGGTGTCCGGTCGTGGCGCGCATTTCCGGCACTCCTCATGCCCGCGTTCATTCTCGGCGGCATTTATGGGGGCGTGATGACCCCCACCGAAGCGGCCGGATTTGCCGTTGTCTACGCAATCCCGGTGGGGTTTTTTGTATACAAGGGATTGAACAGGCATAACTTCTGGCAGGGCCTCAAGGAATCAGCGGTCACGATCGGTGTGGTCATGATAATGGTCTTCATGGTCCTGATCGTCAGCCGGTTCCTCATATTCGAGGACATTCCGGGCATGGCGAAAAACCTGGTCTATTCGGTTTCCGACAATCCGATCGTCATCTTGTTGATGGTCAACGTCGTGATGATACTGATCGGCATGTTGATGGACGATATCAGCGGATTGCTCCTGTCCGCGCCGTTGTTGCTCCCGATCGTGACCAGCGCCGGCATGGACCCGATCCACTTCGCGGCGGTTCTCGGCGTTAATCTCGGCATGGCCAACATCACCCCGCCGACGGCACCACTTCTGTATCTGGGCGCGCGGGTGACCGGCACCCCTGTAAACAAAATGATCAAGCCGACCCTGATTATGATCTTCTTCGCCTGGCTGCCGACCCTGATCATCACCACCTACGTACCGTCCGTCGCCATGTGGTTGCCGAACTACTTGATGGGCTGATCAAGGCTCACGACCGTACCCGGCTAATCATGTCTATGTTCAACCGTTTGATGGCGCCGAATCGGTGCGTTCGGCAAACCCTATTCCGGGACGGCGCTCGCCGCCTGCGTCAAGCATACGCAGAATTCCAATTTCGGATATTGTCCTTGCATCTTCACTGACAGCGAAAGGCATGTGACATGTTACGGCAACTGGTCTCGACGCGCCGAACAGCTTTGGGACTGCTCGGCACGACCATCGGATTGGCCCTCGTGGTCAGCCCCTCTTTGGCCCATCAAACCGATCCCCTCAATCCGATTCTTCAACCTGAGACGGCGACCCCCGAATTCCTCATCGCCCGTGCTTTCGATATGCGCGACCTCGCTGTCACCGGGGGAGACCAGGCTTACGGCGCCTTGATAGCCACCGCCGACGGCGTGATTGTCGGCCAGGCTCCAAGCCGGGTGGTTACGCATGGTGACCCAACGGCACATGCGGAGATGGAAGCCATAAGGAACGCGGCTCGCCGTCTCGGCACCAGAAATCTGAGAGGGCACGTTATCTATTCCTCAAGCCATCCTTGCCCGATGTGCGAAGCGGCGGCCTATTGGGCCGGGATTGAGAGAATGGTGCACGGGCGCAATGCAGCAGATGCCGGCGCACCAGAGCTCTGCGGATAGGCCCGGATACGGTCGGCCCTCCACGGGGCCGATTATCGCAAAAGACTGTCAAAGCCCAATCATCGTTGCTATCGTCAACCGTCGTATCGGGGCGGCGGTATCGCGAGCGCGCGGAGGGTCTGATGAAATCCGAGAGTTTCGAGAAATTCTATTACAAGAAAGTTGCCATGGGCGAAGGCTGCGGCTGTGCCGAACGCATCATCGATGTGCACGAGATCAACCGGATCGCGAGCCACCGGCGCGAAATCAAGCCTTTGAAACGGCCGACCAGCCTCGCAGAGAAGTTCGAGGCGCTGTGCCGCAAACTGGGTATGCGCAAAGCGGCGTCGTGAGCACTCTGCCCCTCTCAGCTTTGCGGTGAAAACGCCGCCGGTTTCATGACCTTGTCTTCCTGCGTCAGCACCAGGCCCTCGGTCTGTTTCAGGAATTCCTGCCATCCTGCATCGCCGTCCCGGTTCGCACGCTTGCGTTCCATATCGGCAAGGTCGTCGTAACGCCACAGATGCACAACCTGATTCTGCGGCCCGATGACACTGGTGTAATACCCCATCAACTGCATGTCATGCCGCTGCATTGCCGGCAGGCCCAAATCCTCGAAGGCCTTGAGGTATGTTGGGAGTTTGCGTGATATCAAGGTGTAGGTACGGATGTTGACGATCATGTTCCCTCGCGATTTCCGAGTCGGTTGAACTGAAATGGCATCATGCATTGATAGAGCATCAGCGTCTGTCAGCAAGCAAACTCGCCGCTCAGTGGCCCTTGCCGGCCGCCATCTCACGTCTCGGGAACCCGGAAAACTTCACCTTGTTCCCGCCACCAATTCGCCTCATACTTTCGTCTAAACGCAAAAACCGATCACGCATCACTCCAGGGAGGCGCAAAATGTCCAGGATGACGAAAGCGCTGGCGCTCACTGCCGGCCTGTTTCTCGCCACATCAGTGGTCGTCCACGCCGATACGACGGATGTCAAATGGAAGAAGACAGTGACTGTCGAAAAACAGGGCGCGCACTGTGTCGACGATCCCAACTGCTTCAACCGCTATCATCCGGCGATCCCGCCGGTGACGCGGGCCAATCCCGGCGAGATGATCGTATTTCACACCCGTGATGCACTCGATTCCGACCTCTCGCTTGACTCCAATGCAGACGATCTGGCCGCGGTGGACCTGAATCTGGTTCACCCCATGACAGGGCCGGTCTACATCGAAGGCGCCAAGCGCGGCGATGTGGTCGCCGTGACCCTGGTCGACATCGAGCCAGACGAATACGGCTATACCGTCATCGTGCCGGGCTTCGGCTTTCTGCGCGACATCTACACCAAACCGCATCTTGTGAACTGGAAGCTGACGCGCACCCATGCGGTTTCCGATCAGATGCCTGGCATCAAAATACCCTATGAGGCCTTTATGGGATCCGTCGGCGTGTTGCCGGGCGGACCGGAAACCACCGCCTGGCTCAAGCGCGAGGCTGATCTCGGCAAAGCCGGTGGCGTTGCTTTGCCGCCGGAGCCGACAGGCGCACTGCCCACCGCGGTATGCGGGCCCGACGGCAGCCACAAGGCCGAATGTCTGCGCACAATTCCGCCGCGCGAAAACGGCGGCAACATGGATGTGCAGCAGATGCAGATCGGCACGACATTGCTGCTGCCGTGTTTCATCGACGGATGCGGGCTCTTTGTCGGC
>JAJFHM010000145.1 GCA_021775625.1 Hyphomicrobiales bacterium
CGCCCGGTTCCATCAGCCTGCTCATCACCGGCGATGAAGAGGGCCCGGCCACCAACGGCACGGTCAAGGTGCTTGAGTGGATGGCGCAGAACGGCCACGTGCCGGATCACTGCATTGTCGGGGAGCCGACCAATCCCGACGCACTTGGCCAGTCGATCAAGATCGGCCGCCGCGGCAGCCTCAATGTCACGCTTTCGGTGGCCGGCGTGCAGGGCCATTCCGCTTATCCGCAGCGCGCCGACAATCCGATTCCCAAAATCGCCCGCATGCTCGACAGGCTGGCAAGCGAACCGCTGGATCGTGGCAGCGACCATTTCGAACCCTCGACACTGGCCATGTCGAGCGTTGATGTGGGCAATCCGGCCAACAACGTGATCCCGGCGCTGGCCACCGCCCGGTTCAACATCCGCTATAACGACACCCACAGCCGCGACAGCCTGGAGGCCTGGATCCGGGCGCGCTGTGACGCGGTGGCCCATGAACTGGGCGGCGGCTATGTGCTCGACTTCGAACATGGCGGCGATTGTTTCCTGACCGAACCGGGCGCGCTGGTGGATGTCCTGAACGGCGCCATTGAGGCGGAACTCGGCACGCCCGCACAACTCGCCACCAACGGCGGCACGTCGGATGCGCGCTTCATCAAGGATCACTGTCCGGTGGTCGAATTCGGCCTGGTCGGCCAGACCATGCATCAGGTGGACGAACGGGTGCCGCTGGCCGACCTGGAGAACCTCACCCGCATCTATGGCCGCTTTCTGGACCGCTATTTCGCGGGCATCTCGAGCGCATGATGCCGAACTGGACCGAAGTCATCCGCTCGCTCAACGGCGTCTGGCTGCTGGCCAGGCGCGACGTCGGGGGCTATGCCTATTTCAACCAGACGATCGAGGGGTTCTGGCGCTCATTCGCCGCGGTGCTGTTTATTGCGCCGGTTTACTTCGTGCTCTCCGGGGCAGCCCTCGAACTGCAACCCGCGGACCAGTCAACGGGCGAGGCCACCCGCGATGTGGGGAGCTATTATTTCGGAACCGGCGTCGCCCTCATTCTCGACTGGATCAGCTTTCCCATCATCGTGATCTTCATCGCCCGGGGGTTTGGACTGGCGCGCAACTATGTCCGATTCATCATCGCGTATAACTGGTCATCGGTGCTGGTTTTCGTCGTCGCCAACGTGCCGGCAGTGTTTTTCTATCTTGGCCTCACCGGCATTCAAACCACCGGCGGGATGGCGCTCATCTTCCTGATCCCGGTGATCTACTTCCGCTGGTTCGTGGCCCGCACCGCGCTTGAGACCACAAATCTGATCGCCGGCGCGTTGGTGCTGCTTGAGTTCACGCTCTCCATCGGCATCTCGCAATATGCGGATCAGATTTTCAGGTAGGACGGCGCCTTCAGTCCTCCCCGTATCGCACACGCACCAGATAAAGCCCCTCGGGCGGTGCTACCGGGCCGCAGCGGGTGCGGTCGCGGGCCTCTAGGGCTGACTTCACGTCCCTGGCGGACCAGCTGCCGGTGCCGACCTTGTGCAGGGTGCCGGTGATGGAGCGGATCTGGTGGTGCAGGAAGGAGCGGGCCTTTGCCGTGATCTCGATGTCATGGCCCAGTCTTGAAACACTGAGCATGTCGAGGCTCTTTTCCGGCGATCTGGCCTGGCACCGGACGGCGCGGAAGGTGGTGAAGTCATGCTGGCCGACCAGGAGTTGGGCTGCAGCATGCATCGCCTCCGCATCGAGTGTCTGGGGCACGGCCCACGCCTTGCCGCGCTCCAGCGCCAGCGGGGCGCGGCGATTGACGATGCGGTAGAGATATTCGCGTTGCGTGGCATCGAAGCGGGCGTGGAATTCCGGCGCTGCCTGTTCGGCTTTCAGAACCGCCACGGGGGTGGGCCTCATGTGGAAGTTGAGACCGTCGCGCAGCTTGTCGGTATCGAACTCTTTGATGAGATCGAAATGCGCCACCTGTCCCAGCGCGTGGACGCCTGAATCCGTTCGGCCGGCTCCCATCACCGTGCAGCGCTCGCCCGACAGCGCTTCAAGCGCATCGGTCAGCACGCCCTGCACCGACGGCAGGTCTTCCTGCATCTGCCAGCCCACGAAGGGGCCGCCGTCATATTCGATGGTGATCTTGTAGCGGGGCATGGCCGCGCTCACTCGTCCATTTCCAGAAAGGCTTCTGGATAGTGCACCACGCCGCCGCAATCGGAAACCGGATTTGCGAGCCACGCGGCCTGAAAGGAGTCGCCCTGCCAGGGGGATTTGAACCGCCGGGCAAGGGTGCACGAAAATCCGAAACGGCCGTAATAGGCCGGATCGCCCAGCACCATGACGAGCGCTTCGCCCGTCTCCCGCAGATCCCGCAACCCCCGTTCGATCAGTGCCGTGCCGATGCCGCGCCCCTGATGAGCGGGCAGTACCGCGACCGGTGCCAGCGAGATTGCCCGGACGGAAGGCCCCTCGGAAATGCGCAGCCGGGAGAATGCGACATGGCCGATGATTTCACCGTTCACCGCGGCTGCCAAGGAGAGGACCAGATCGCCCGACCGGCGCAGTTTCGCCACCAGCTCGCCTTCTGCGGAACCGCCGAAGGCTGCGTCATGAACCGAGGTGATTTGCGCAACATCGGCCGGCGCTTCAGGTCGAATTACACATCGCATGGATCACGCCATAACGGTGCCCGCGGGCACGTCGTTGCCGTGCAGGAAATCGGCGGCGCTCATGGCAGCCTTGCCGGCGCGCTGGACCTGTATCAGGCGGACCGCGCCCTCGCCGCAGGCAATGGTCAGGCGGTCGTCCCGCACCGTGCCCGGAGCACCGCTGCCTTGCGCGCGCTCGCAGCGCAAAACCTTGACCCGCGCCCGCGCCTTGCCCGCACCGTGCCCGAACCAGGCGCCGGGATGCGGGCTAAGGCCCCTGATGTGGTCGTGCACCGATTGTGCCGGCAACGACCAGTCAATGCGGGCTTCGGCCTTGTCGATCTTGGCCGCATAGGTGACGCCGTCTGCGGGCTGGTCGGTGCAGCCGAGCGCGTCGCGCGACAGGGCCGACAGGGCACGGGCCATCAAGGAGGCGCCCACGGTGGCGAGCGTGTCATGCAGCTCGCCTGCGGTGGTGTTGGCGCTAATGGCGACGCGCTCGGACAGGCAGACCGGCCCGGTGTCGAGGCCTTGCGCCATGCGCATTACGGCGACCCCGGTTTCAGCATCTCCGGCCATGATGGCGCGCTGGATGGGGGCGGCACCGCGCCAGCGCGGCAGCAGCGAGGCGTGCAGGTTGAAACAGCCAAGCCCGGGCGCATCGAGCACTGCTGCCGGCAGGATCAGACCATAGGCGACGACGACAGCCACGTCTGCCTCATGGGCAGCGAAGACCGATTGAACATCCAGGTCTTTCAAAGACACCGGTGTGAGAACGTCGAGACCATGGGCGCGGGCGAATTGTTCCACCGGGGATGGCCGCTCCTGCATGCCGCGGCCGGCGGGCCGCGGCGGCTGGGTGTAGACGGCGGCAACATCGTGGCCCACCCCGACGATTTCCGCCAGAGCCGGCACCGCGAAATCCGGTGTTCCCATATAGACGATGCGCAAGTGTGACACGTGACTAGAGCACTTCCGACCCGGCTACTTCGCCGATTCAAGCTTTTTGGCCTTGGTGAACTTCTTGATCACCCGGTCGCGTTTCAGCTTGGAAACATGATCGATAAAGAGAATGCCGTTCAAATGATCGACTTCATGCTGGATGCAGGTGGCCAGCAGGCCGTCGCAGTGCAGCTCGCATTGGGCGCCGTCACGGTCGAGATAGCGCACCTTGCATTCAGCCGGGCGCTCGACCTCCTCGAAAAC
>JAJFHM010000146.1 GCA_021775625.1 Hyphomicrobiales bacterium
CAGGCCCGGCATGAAATCAAAACTGGCGTTCAGCAAAATGTCGTCCGGGCCAAGGTGCATCGTCAGGATTTCATTTGTCCGCCAGATGCGCTTGTCCGCGATTGCCATGTTCTCAATATGCTGAATGATTTCCGGGTCGGCACCCTCGCCAATGAGCAGGCCCTTGGCTTCGACGGCAAGCAAAATCGCGACAATTGCCAGGACAATGCCGATGCCGATTGATGCAATGCCGTCGAGCTCGAGAATGCCGAAATACTCGACCCCGGCCACACCGGCAAAGGCAATGACCAGCCCTATCATAGCTGCGGTGTCTTCGAACAGCACCGTGAACACCGTTGGGTCCTTGCTGTGGCGGACAGCTTCCATAAACGGCTTGTCGCCCCTTTGCCGGTTGAATTCTCGATAAGCCACGTACCAGGCAGCACCCTCGAACAGCATTCCAAATGCCAGCACACCATAATTCCAGGCTGCGTTGGTTATCGGATGCGGATGGCGAACGCGTTCGATGCCCTCATAAATCGACACACCCGAACCAACGGCGAAGATCAAGATTGCCACCACAAACGTCCAGAAATAGAGCTCCATGCCATAGCCGAACGGATGCTTCTTGTCCGGCTTCATTTCTGCCCGTTTGAGTCCGAACAGAAGCAAGAGTTGATTGCCGCAGTCGACGACCGAATGAATGCCCTCGCTGAGCATTGCCGAGCTTCCGGTGACACTCGCCGCAACGAATTTTGATATGGCGATCAGCGCGTTGCCGATGAACGCAGCATAAATGACCTTTTTTGATTTGCCCGCCATGGATGTCAGACCCCTGCCTTGCGTGAACTCATGATCAGATCATACTCGCCAGCAGAGTTGCGATACCAAGGAAGGAAAAGAATCCCGCAATATCGGTGACCGTGGTGAGAATGATCGACGATGCCTGGGCCGGATCCTGGCCGAGCCGGGTCAGCATGATGGGCACCAATGCACCGGCAAAACCCGCCGACACCATGGCCAGCACCATCGAAATAGCGATCACCAGCACCAGACCGATTGAGCCGCTCCAGAAGTACACTGCTATTCCACAAGTCAAGGCAACGGCCAGGCCGTTGGCAAAACCGACGCCGACTTCCTTAATCATGACTGCAAACCAGTGCCGGATAGTGATCTCCCGCAGCGCCAGCCCGCGCATCGTTACTGCGAGGGCCTGTGCGCCGGCGTTACCGGACTGGCCTGCAACCACGGGCAACAACACAGCCAGGGCCGTAAAGCGCGCAATGGTGTCCTCAAAAACACCCACCACCGCCGCCGCCATGAACGCGGTCAGAAGGTTGATCTGCAACCACGGCAGCCTCTTGCGGACCGCAAACAGTGGCTTTGATAACGCCCGTTCGTCCTTGCTTGCGCCGACCATGGTCTGAAGGTCCGCGGTTGCAGCTTCCTGCACAGCCTGAACCAGGGCAGCGTTGTAAACCACACCCAGCAACACCCCATGGACATCGACAACCGGCAAATCGGCAATTTTGAAGCGCTCCATCGTGTCGGCGACTTCCTGCCGGGAACTCACAGCGTTCACGGTCGCGGACACAGGTTGCGCCAGATCCGACAACAACTCGTCCATGTCGGCGAGCGCCAGGTCCTGAATTGCGACTTTTCCGAACAGCCTGCCCTCGTCGTCGATGAGAAACACGCTTCTGGTGGTTTTTGCCTTTGACTGCCGCAGAACGTCGAGCACTTGTGAAACCGTCGCGGACTGCCGGAAGACCTGCATCCGGCTGTCCATCAGACGTCCCGCGCTGTCCTCCGGATAGCTCATCAGGTCTTTGAGTTCGTTCTGGATGTCCGGGTCCAGCAACGCCAGGCAACGTGCACGGTCAACCTGTTCCATGACGCTCAAGAACTTCAAGGCTTCGCTTGGCAGCAGGCTGGTCAGGAGTTCGCCGCACAGTTTGTCGGGCAATGCGAGAAGCAGCGATGCCCCGGCGTTGGGGGTCAGGTATTTCCATAGGATGCCGAGAACATCCACGGTTTGCGCCGACAGAATTTCAAGTGATTGCTCACGTGGCAGTTGTTCGATGCGTACGGTTGCTTCCAATGGGTGGTCAAGCAGATAGCGTCGATTTAAGGCCGCCACGGCCTTGAGAGGGTCTCCGCTCATAGTCGTGGCCTCCTATTTCGTTGTTGGTTGCTTGTTGGCGCTGTCATCCAGCAGCATCTGCAGCAGGCCGGACACAACCGCGAGATAGCCGGTAAGGAGTTGAGCTGGAATGGACTGTGCGTAATCTGAGTTGCGTGCGATATCGGTGTTTCGCAATCCCTTCTTGAGATTGCTCCTGGTGAGACTGCCGAGCACGTTATCTTTGCGACCCACCACCGGAACCGATGCATAACTGTCCCAGGAGGGATTCTCCAGAACGGTGGCCAAAAGTGACCGGCTCGACAATGGTGTGACGGATGCATCCATAATTTGTGACAACGGTATGCTTGAGGCACTGCGCAGCAACTCGCTCGTGGATACGATTCCAGCGAACCGTTTGGCCGCGCCAACGACGGTGAGGTGAGGGATCGGTCGCCTGCGCCGCGATTTGAGATACTTCAGGCCCTCTGCAACGGTCGTATCTTCGCTGAATGTTGGAATCGACTGATCCATCCATGCCCCGACCGTGATGCTTGGATAAGTGAGTGATCTTTTGAGGCTTCTCGCCAGAGTGGAAGACACTTCGCCTAACAAAACCTGCGTATGCGCGTCGGGCACGAGACGCAATGCGGTGACGGCATCGGCGAAGTCCATGCTGCTCAGGACCGCCGCTGCGTGACCGGGGGATAACTGTTCAATCCAGGCCGCCGCAGCCCAGGGTAACGCGGCGCTCAGAACCGGTGCACAGATCCTTGCCGGTACGTCATCGAGGAAAGCGGCTGCATCTTCTGTATCAAGTGCTTCAAGCGCATCGGCAGCATCGCCCGGATGGAATTCCAGAAAGCCCAGTGTCAGCAGTGCGGATTTACTCATCGCCATCCTCCGGGGTTATGAGGACGCTGGCCTGCTCACTGAACAATCTTGCCGGAATCGCCGTGCGGCCGTGTTCGGTGGCAACGACCATGGAAGTTGGCGTGAGTTCGATAATCTCGCCTTGCATGTCGCCGAGACGTACGACCTGTCCAGGGCTGTAGTGGCGCTGCATATTGCGGGCGCTGATGAGATTATCAGCAAAGGTTCGCGCGCCGAGGCCAAACGCCAATGACAGGCCAGCCAAGAGGGCGCTGAGTGTGATCGCGATAATTGTAACCAGGAATGCGACGTCTATTCCGATCTGATCCAATCCAATGACAAACCCGGTCACAAAGGTTGCAAACTGAGCCGCAGTTCCAAACAGCCGGTGCTGCACATATCCTGCCGACTTGGCCGCACTTGACACCACATCACGGAACAATGCGCTGACCAGATAGCCGACGAGAACGATCACCACGCCAGCGATGAGTGTGGGTATATAAGAAACGACCTTTTCCAGCCATCGCGAAATAATATCAAAGTGTGCCGTGCGCGCGGCTGCGGTGACGAAAAAAAGCACTATGATCCAGTACACCACGTCGCCGACCAGCTTTGGCGTTTGCGTGGGAAGGCTGACCTGTGTCCCTCGATTGCCGTTCATCCAGCGATCCACAGTTCTGTTCAAGGTTGAGGCAAGCGCCGTCGCACCTCTTCTCGCCCCCTTCGCCAGCACCCAGCCCAAAAGAAGCAGGAACAGGGCGCCAAGCAGGTAGGGAACATAGCCGGTGAAGGCTTTGATGATTTCGGAAGCAGTGCCTTCCAGTTGCATCAGCCAACGTTTGATTTCATCCATCGATTTTCTCCTAACGGTCGGTCTCAACTCCGCGCCATCGCAAACAGGAAGTGCGGCCCGCTTTCAAGTATCCTTGTTTCGTGTCCGTCAAAGGATCTCGTCATCGTCGTCGTCAAGTGCCGACATGGCCAGTTCCTCTGTGTGCAGGTTCAACTTCTCCTCCGCGTCATCAGCACTCCTGATCCTGGCGATGTGGAACAAAGCATCGCCCTGATTGACGACAGGCAAATTGGTCCTGCCGATGATGATGCCGGCCAGCGGTGCGATTACCGGCCATTCTTTTTCGCCGAACGGATCCGCGACGATTCCAATCGTTTCTCCTTCGGCGACGATGTCGCCGCTCTGCCGGTGGGCGCGCAGCAGCCCGCCATCAGGCGCGCGCACCCACTGACTGAACGTGGATACCAGGGATGCAACCTTCGACGGCCGAATGGTGGTCGACCGCAGCATTCCGACGGAATTCATGACGCGCAGTATGCCCATCATACCAGTCCGAATGGAGATCTCGTCGAAGCGAAGAGCTTCGCCGGCTTCATAAACCAGCACATCGACGTTCTCGTTCTTGGCGGCCTGACGCAAGGAACCCTCGCGCATCTTGGAGAGCAAAACCACAGGCGCGCCGAATGCCATGGCCAAATCGAAGGCGCGGTCACCACGTGAACCGACACGGATCTGTGGCAGATTTGTCCGATGCAGGGCCGCAGTATGCAGATCAATGCCGAGGTCGGAACGACACACCACTTCACGCAAAAAGAGTTCGGCCAGCATGCTTGCAAGCGATCCCATTTCCTTGCCGGGAAAGGAGCGGTTCAGGTCGCGCCTGTCGGGCAGATAGCGCGAATGCGTAATGAACCCGAACCCGTTGACGATGGGCACCGCCAGCAAGGTGCCGCGCAGGGTCCGCATCGCGCGGTGACGCAGCAAACGGCGTATGATCTCAACGCCCATAACCTCATCGCCGTGCACCACGGCACTGACGAACATGACAGGCCCGTCACGCCTGCCATGCACCACCTGCACCGGCAAATTCATCGGCGTGTGAGTCGACAAGACGCTGACCGGTACGTCGATTGTCGACCTGGTGCCTGGCGGAATCTTCTGGCCTCCAAGTTCGAAGGCCGGGCGCTTCGTTCTAGATCGTTTCACATTCATATGGAATCGCTTTGACCGGGTTTTCGCGTCTGCCGGCAAGGCACGGGTCCCGCCGTGGACTTGCCCGTCCACAAGGGGGCCGTAACGCAGTCCGGAAGGCGCGAAATCCCGGCGTTCCGGTGGGCCAAATCGGTTCCATATGAACGTGAAACGATCTAATACGGCTTACGACCGGCGGAACTGGTTGCGCAGCTCGCTCAAGCGCGCGGCACCGGTGACGTGGGCGACCACGAAAAACACCACAATGCCCAGCGCCACCAATCCGGTAAGGGCGGCTATCCGCAACACCAAAGCAACGTCCGCTGCGAAGAGATGCCCGATCTGCCCAACCGCAGCCCAGACTGCGAGCCCCATGATCAGCGCGGAAAACACGACCCGCAGCAAACGCTGAACCAGGCGATGATCGGG
>JAJFHM010000147.1 GCA_021775625.1 Hyphomicrobiales bacterium
TAATCGATGAGCAAGTTAACACATTCTGGCATCTGTTCGGCTTTGCAGGCGACCATGCGGACAATGAACTGCGGGAAGCCCTGGTACACGAAATCGGAATGGTCCTCGGCGGACAGATGGCGATACATTCAGATGCCGGCCTGCCAGATGCAGCTCGCGTCTTTGGGTGGCTGTCCCCGGAGCTAAGGGGAACGCTTGTTGACGGGTTGATGAGCGGGCTCTCTGACGGGCGCCGGGGACGTTTCGATGGAATCCTCGACAACACGTCGAACCCGTTCGTCCGGCAAACCATCCCTCAAGCGTTAGCCGTCCTCCGGAAACGCCGGCCGGGGTTGCAGCGCGAAGGGCCAGACACGTCAACACGCCGCAGGGAAACAAACTCGGACTTTGATGCAGAGCCAGACGTCAATCGAGTGCTCACCGAAGGCAGCGATGAATTAGACAGGGTGGTTCGGCATTTCGAGAATCTGGGTATTAGCGTGGCACGCTTGCCCAGTGACCGGTATCCTGGCTCAGTGCAACATATCGTTCATGCGAGAAGGCAAGGTAAGCCTTTAAGATGGACGTTCAGTCCTAGAGGCAGCGTAGCCAGACGCAGAGAAGCGCAAAAGGGGCATAAGAGGATTCCGGATTTCGATCTGGACGAAGTTCCTCCAGCCAGTGTGGTTGAAGGCGGCAAGGGCGCATCGATAAGAGCCCTAACGCCCAGTGACAATCGAGGCTCTGGAAGGTTTATTCGAAACGAGCTCGGAGACATTAAAGACAATGAGCAGTTTGTAGTAATTCCCGTGAATACGGTTTCCCGAGCAAACCGGCGAACACGGTAGTTCACACGGATGAATCGAAGATGGCTAACGGAATTATGGATGAAAATTCGATGGGCAAGAATCTGGATAAGTTGCTTAGCATAGCGAGTGAACCAATCAGCAAAGGCGCACCGCAATTGTCTGAGCGGGTCGAATTGCTGGCGGGGCCATTGGCAGGTGAACTGAGAGATATGCTCGCTCGACTGAATGGTTTCTACGCTTTTGAAGCCGCGTTGCGGGTTCTACCTGACAGGTCGATTGGCCTGGAACATGGCTTGGCAGAGTGGAACGACGCAGAACTTTGGATTAAAGACTATCTCGGTGCTGCTGATGGCGCCCTATTTTTTGCCGAAGACGTTTTCGGACATCCGTTCGTTATCAAAGATGGTTCGGTTTTCAGCTTTGACCCGGAGTTTCCGAGCTTTGAGCATGTCGGAGATTCGTTGGAAGAATGGGCTGCCGCACTCCTCGCCGATTTCGATCTTTTGAGTGGTTGGCGGCAGGCTAGCGAATGGCAGAAAGTGAACGGCCATCTTACGCCGGGGAAGAGATTGGCTCCGAAACAGCCGTTTTTCCTGGGAGGTGAGTTCGAAGTTGAAAATTTGTACGAGGGCGATCCGGTGGAAGTAATGCGGTTTCGGGCTCACATGTGGCAGCAACTCAAGGATGCCGAAGAGGGCCAAGAGGTAGTCGTTCAGATTACGGACTGATGTACTGAAGCTATCAATCGACACCGGCCGGCGCTGGCTTCGCGGAGAGATTACCGACCCCATGGTGGTGATGGATCCATTGGAGGGGCCACAGCAACTCTCCGGTAGGCATGTTGCACACAAGAACTCGGAACACTTTGGAGACGTCACGGTTCTGGTGATCTTGGCGCGGAATGCCATTTTCGATGCGTCGGACCTCCAGTTCGACCGGGTGGGTGACCCTCACAAGCCGCAATCGCTCGATTACGAGGTTACCGATGAGGAACTGGCGGAGGAGCTTGCCAAGTCGCTTGTTGGGGCAAGCCCACGTATGGTGCAGCGCTTCGAGACACTGTGGAACGAGAAGGTGGCGCAGATCTAACCCGTTCGCAGAGGGCTGCGCAAAACCGTCCGCACCGGATACCGTCTGGAGACAAGGGCGACACCCAGGGCGACGCCGAGGCGGTCACGGGCAAGGCCAAGATTCCGGTCATCAGAAACGGGATTACGGCCATGTCACCGAAATAGGGCGGCAGTTTTCGTTTCCGGACCTAGCGCTTGTTCGGCGGCATGCGGCAGTCGTTGCGGTGCATGTAGCAATCCGCGTTGACCACCAGGCGGTCTTCCAGGACGTCGACCACCGCATACATTGGCGGCTCGTCGGAGTAGCGTGAGTTGACGCTGTCCCGCCGCAGCGGCACCTGATGGCAGATGGCGGGCAGTGCGGAACACGAAATGCCCTTCCAGTTGACGAAGACCGGGCGGTGGACGTGGCCGAAGAAGATGTGCCGGATGTTTGCCTTGGGCCCTAGGGCATCTTCGAAGGCCGCCACGTCTTCCAGCTTGATCCGGTCCATATAGGGGATCTCGATGTCGAAGGGCGGGTGATGCATGAAGATGCAGACCGGCGTGTCACCGGCTGCAGCGATCCGGTCCCTGAGCCAGGCGCAACGCATCTCGCAATAAGCGCCGGCCGATCCCTCACCCTTCAACGTGTCGAGGAATAAAAACACCACACCGCCGGCGCGGTGCTCAAATTGTACAAAGCCTTGGTCATCGAGACAGGCTTCGGGAAACACCTTGATAAATGTGGCGCGGTCATCGTGATTGCCGACCATCAGGAAGGTCGGCATGGGGAACGTGTCGAGGCGCTTGCGCAGGGCTTTGTAGGCATCAAGCTCGCCGCGATCGGTGAGATCGCCGGAAATGACACAGAACTCCGCATCGCCGTGATGGCTTGCGATATCGGTGAGGCAGGCATCCAGGCGTTTGTACGGGTTGAGCCCCCACAGGTCCTCGAACGGGTCGACAAGATGGAGGTCGGTGACGTGAACGAACTTCATGGATTGGGGGTCCGCGATTGACCGTAACGGTGCTGGTTTGCTGCGCGGCGGTATAAGGCATTAAATCGCCAACGGCATCAAATAGAATTCGCCAGCGTTTCCGCCTTTTGGGTTGAGATCGGCGGACAATTGGAGTTTGCTGCCTTCCGCCCGGCCGGTTCATGCGGCGGGCTCGGGGAGAATAACGTCATGACAGGCAAAATTGCATTCATCGGGCTTGGCGCCATGGGTCAGCCCATGGCGGCGAACATCCTGAAGACGGGCACCAAGCTGACCGTGTTTGATATCGATCCGGACCGCATGACCCCGTTGCACAACCTGGGGGCCGCGTTTGCCTCTTCGGTTGCCGATGCGGCGCGCGATGCGGACATCGTCGTCACCATGCTGCCCAACACGCCGCAGGTGGAAGAGGTGATCCTGCAAGCCGGCGGCGTGCTCGATGTCATCGCGGAAGGCGCGGTGATGATGGATATGAGCACCATCGCACCGTTGGGCACGGATAAGGTTGCAGCCGCCTGCGCGGAAAAAGGCGTTGCGTTCATCGATGCGCCGGTGGGCAGGCTTGTCAGTCATGCGATCGCCGGCGAGTCGCTGTTCATGATCGGGTGTGACGACGATGCGGCCTATGAGCGGGTCACCCCGTTGCTTGAGGCCATGGGCGCCGTGATCCACCGCTGCGGTGGAGTGGGCGCGGGCATCAGGACCAAAGTGGTCAACAATTTCCTGATTTTGTGCATCACCCAGGTCAACGCAGAGGCCCTGACGCTGGCCGCCAAGCTTGGTCTAGATATCGCAATGCTGAAAGAGGTCAACGCCGGGACCACCGGCACCAACGGCCAGTTACATGTCAATTTCGCCACCAAGGTGCTGCAGGGCGACACAGAGCCCGGTTTCAAGATCGACCTGGCGTACAAGGATATGGGGCTGGCGCTGGAAGCTGCGGGCGATTTCCGGGTCGGTCTTCCGGTGGGCTCGGCCGCGCACGCGGTCTATGGTGCGGCCCGCGCCGGCGATTATGCGGGCAAGGATTTTTCCGCACTGCTTGACTATGCCTGCGAACTGGCCGGTGTCGACAAGGTGCGTTTGAAGCCGTGATTTCATGACAACACTCCCCCTCAGCGGTGTCCGCATCCTCGACTTAACCACCGTGGTCTATGGTCCCTATGCGTCACAGGTGCTTGGAGATTTTGGCGCCGACGTGATCAAGATCGAGCGGCCGGGAGGCGATCAGACGCGGGTCGTCGGCCGTGCCCGCAATCCGAACATGGCGTCTTTGTATCTCGGTCTCAACCGCAACAAGCGCTCCATCGTGCTGGATCTCAAACGTCAGCAGGCCAGGGACGCCCTGTGGCGCTTGATCGAGGGTGCGGACGTGTTCATGCACAACGTCCGGCCGCAGAAGATGGCAACTCTCGGCTTTGATCCGGACAGTGTGCTGGCCGCCAATCCGAAGATTATCTATGGCGGCCTGCACGGCTACCGCGAGGACGGGCCTTATGGCGGCAGGCCCGCCTATGATGATGTGATCCAGGCGGAATCCGGTGTTGCGGGCACGTTCCTTGCCCGCGACGGTGTGCCGGTTCTTATTCCAACCGTGGTGGCCGACAAGACGGCCGCGTTGCTCGCCTCCAACGGACTGCTTGCCGCACTGTTCCAGCGCACACGCACCGGCAAGGGCCTTTATGTCGAGACATCGATGTTCGAGGCGATGGTCGGCTATACATTTGTCGAGCATCATTTCGATGCGATGTTTATGCCGTCCGAGGCACTGCCCGGCTATAACCGGGCGCTGTCGCGGGAGCGCAAACCCTACCCGACCGCGGATGGCTATATCTGCGTGCTGGCCTATACCGACAAGCAGATCCGCAGTTTCTGGGACCTTTCCGGCAAGCTCGAGCATATCGACGATCCGAGGTTTCAGTCGATGGCGACCCGGGCGCAGCATATTGATGCGCTTTACACGATCATCGGTAATGTGCTGACGGAGCGCACCAGCGAGGAGTGGCTGGGGCTGCTGCGAAAGGCGGAGATCCCCTGCGGGCCGTTCAACCGGCTGGAAGACCTGCGGCAGCATGAACAGTTGACCGCCACAGGGTTTTTCCGGCCATTCGAGCATCCAAGCGAAGGGGCGCTCGAAGTAACGGACACGGCGTTCCGGTTCGACCGTCAACCGCTGCCCGTCCGCCGCCACGCGCCGGGTCTTGGCGAGCACGGCCGTGAGGTGCTGAGCGAGGCGGGTTATACCGACGATGAGATCGATGAAATTCTCTGAAAAATACAAAAGGAGACCATCGCTATGAAGGTCATGCTGCTCGAGGACGAGTGGGGTACGGAAAACATCAAACCGGCCGAACGGCCCGATCCGGAGCCGGGGGCGGGCGAGGTGGTCATCGCGATCAAGGCGATCTCGATCAACCCGCGGGACCTGAGCCTGTGTCAGGGCGGCTATGGTCGCATGGGCGGATCATTGCCTCTGGTGCCCTTGTGCGACGGGGCCGGTGAAATTGTCGCCATTGGTGCCGGTGTGACCGGCTATGCGGAAGGCGACCTTGTGGCCCCGGCGTTCAGCCGCACCTGGCTGCACGGAACGGCCAGGCCTGAAACCTATCTCGGCGCCCATGGCGGTCCGCTCGACGGCACCGCGCAGGAGTTGATGGTGGTGCCGGCCAATGCGGTGGTGCGGGCGCCATCCCACATGACGGCGGCACAGGCAGCGACCCTGCCCTGCGCTGCGGTAACCGCATGGGACGCGATTGCGGAACAGGGCGATGTGCGGGCGGGTGACGTGGTGTTACTGCAGGGAACCGGCGGTGTGTCGCTGTTCGCACTGCAGTTTGCCAAGATGCATGGCGCGGAGGTGATCGTGACGTCGTCCAGCGACGAAAAACTTGAACGCGCCAGGGCGATGGGGGCGGATCATCTGATCAACTACCGGGACAATCCGGACTGGCACAAGACCGCGCGGGTGATCACCAATGGCCGCGGCGTCGATCACGTGGTCGAGGTGGGTGGTGCGGGAACGCTCGAAAAGTCCATCGGCGCGGTGCGCGCCAGCGGCACCATCAGCGTCATCGGCGTCTTGAGCGGGCTTGCGGGCGAGATCACCCTTGGCCGGATCGTGACCAGCAACATCCGCCTCCAGGGCATCACGGTGGGCGGCCGCGATATGTTCGTGCGCATGGCGCGGGCCATGCAACTGCACGGCACAGAACCGGCGATCGACAGCACCGGCTTTGCCTTCGAAGACCTTGGTGCGGCGCTCGACAGCCTGCCGCAGGGCAAGCATTTCGGCAAGATTGTCTGTGAGCTTTAGGCTGAACTTGACCTTGCGTTGTAATTCAGGCCAATGGCGGGCGAGTTCAAATTATGGAGGGCGGAACTATGGGCCGCACGGTTTACGTGGATGGCGCCTACGTGGACGAGGCGGATGCCAAGGTCTCGATCTTCGACCGCGGCTACCTCTTCGGCGATGGCGTCTATGAGGTAACCGCCGTTGTCGGCGGCAAGCTGCTTGACGCCGCGCCGCACATGGAACGGCTTGACCGCTCGCTGCGCGAACTGGAAATGGCCTGGCCGTGCAGCAAGCAGGAACTGGTGGAGGTGCACCAGGAACTGGTCCGGCGCAACGATCTCGATCAGGGCGGGGTCTATATGCAGGTCACCCGCGGTGTTGCCGATCGTGACTTTACCTATCCCAAAGACACCCCCACTGTTCTCACCGCCTTTACCCAGGCGCGTGAGTTGCTCAATGCGCCCAATGCAAAGACCGGCGTGAAGGTGGTCTCCATGCCGGATATCCGGTGGAAGCGCCGCGACATCAAGTCCACAGCGCTGCTGGCCCAGGCCATGTGCAAGCAGGCAGCGGCAAGCCAGGGAGCCTTCGAAGCCTGGATGATCGAGGACGGCCATATTACCGAGGGCTCGTCGTCGACCTCCTACATTGTCGCGGGTGGCAAGGTTGTGACCCGGCGCTTGAGCAATGCGGTGCTGCCCGGTGTGACCCGGCGCATGCTGCTGCGCTATATGGAGGAAACCGGCGTCGCGCTGGACGAACGGCCGTTCTCCATCGACGAGGCCTATGCAGCGGAGGAAGCGTTCCTCACCTCAGCCTCCACTTTCGTCATGCCCATCGTGGAGATC
>JAJFHM010000148.1 GCA_021775625.1 Hyphomicrobiales bacterium
ATTGCTGTTGTCGTCGATGACAATCTTGGACACCATCCCCAGATCGACGACAGTGCTCTCAAGATCCGGTCCCTTGACCTTCGAAAGCTGGTCCAGAACATCCGCTTCAGTGACAGTGGCCATGGGCCGCCTCCCGATAAGTAATCTGATTGAACGGCATTTTCCGCAGTCCAATCTCCGGTATCGAATTCAGAAACGCTCAGGTTGTCGGTTCGGCCGGCAGCAAGCCACCCAACTCTCCCGTGATCTCTGCGGCAATCTGTGTAACCGCAGCACCGAGCACAGGCAAGCGGGCATCTGTCATTCGGGCCATCGGACCGGATACGGACAGGCCCGCCAGAGGCTCACCGTGTTCATCAAACACCAGGCTTGCGACGCATCTGAGACCGATCGCGTTTTCCTCATCGTCGATGGCGTATCCACGCTTGCGGATCATTTTCAGATCAGCCTTCAGGGCATCGGCGTCGGCAAGCGTTTTCTGGGTCTCTCTTGTGAGCCCCTGGTTTTCGATCACGTCGTGCAATTCAGATTCCGAGGCATAGGCCAAAAGAGCCTTGCCGACGCCGGAACAATGCATGCGGGCGCGCCCGCCCGGACCGGCAATCGCGCGCATCATCTTGTGGCACTCAACCTGAGCCAGATAGACCACCTCCATACGGTCGTTGATCGCGAGGTTTACGGTCTCTCCGGATTCTTCCATGAGGCGACGCATATATGGTCTTGCCATGGCGACCATGTCGCGGGAGCGCACAAATGTCGATCCGATCTGAAACGCCTGGACGCCAATGAGCCAGGCGCTGCGTTCAGAGTCAAACCGCACATAGCGTTCGTTCTGCAGGGTTGTCAGGAGCCGGTGGGCCGTCGATGTGGGAAGCTGGACACGATGCGCTACTTCGCTCAGCGACAACCCTTGCGGACAGTCTGCCAAAGCGTTCATCAGCCACAATGCGCGGCTTAAGGATTGTACCTGCCCTGATGTGCGCGGGTTCTCTCTGACCGGCGCCAGATTGGGTTTGGTCCGAGGCCTGATGGGCACAACTTCACTCATAAATCTTCCCTCTGCTTTCGCTCCCGGTGCGGGGCCTGATTGTTTCAGGCCCTTCTGCACAGCGTCCGACTACAGCTTGTTGGCCCCAACGCGGCTCTGCAGAGGCAGTATATTGCCATTTTGAACTGTAAGTCGATTAACCAGCGATACCTTACCTGTTGCAGCGCAGTTTTCAAGAAATGAAATGCAGTTCCAGCATGTGGAACTAAAATTCTATGGCGCCGGCCGTCAGGCTGCGGAGCTTCGAGACGCAATCACGACCAGAACACGATTGACCAGCGTATTTTAATTTGATAGTTCTAGAATAATCGAACTAAGGAAACTTAACAATGGTCACAGACGACGCCGCAAAGTGCTTTGGAGAGTTGGGCCATCTCAACCGGCTCGAGGCTTACCGCCTTCTGGTCAAAGCCGGGCCCGGTGGACTGACCGTGGGCGAGATCCAACAGCATCTCGGCGTGCCGAAGTCGACTTTCAGCCATCATCTCGACCGCCTTGCACAAGTCGGATTGATCACGCAGCAACGTGAAGGCCGATCGATCCGGTGCTTCGCCGACTGCGATTTGATGAGTGAACTGGTGAGCTACCTCGCAGATGAATGTTGCACCGGGGTCACGGTTGCGGCCGAGCCGGAGAGCGTCATTTAAAAAAATTTGCACAATTAGTTCGATAATTCTCGAATTATAGGAATGTTGAGAGAGCCATGTCGGAAGTCACTTATCCTGAAAAGCAGCACCCTGACACCGGGTCGCGGTTGAAGATTGACCGGGTCGTTGTTGCGATCGTCATCGGGTTTGCGGGCCTGGTCGTCCTCGACCCTGCCCAGAGCTGGCCCAGCGCAGTCTTTGTCGCCGACGCCTTCCTCGGCATTCTGCCCTTTCTTCTGGTATCGGTCGGCTTCGCTGCCGGCGCCAAGGCAAGTGGCCTCGATCAGCCGATAGCAACCATATTTCGCAAGAACCAGGTGACAGCCATCTTTCTGGCGGCACTGCTGGGCTCCCTCTCTCCGTTCTGCTCGTGCGGGGTCATCCCGATCATCGCCGGGCTCTTGCAGGCGGGCGTGCCGCTGGCGCCTGTCATGGCCTTCTGGATCGCCTCTCCTTTGATGGACCCGGAAATGTTCATTCTGCTGGTCGGGGGTATCGGACTTGAATTCACGCTCGCCAAACTGGCCGCGGCAACGGCCATCGGTCTTGCCGCCGGTTTCGCCGTTTACGGGTTACGCCGCCTGCCGGCCATCGGTTCTCCCCTGAAATCCGGTCTGAGTGCATGCGGCAGTACCTGCGGCACCGGGTTGGAATCAGACCGCGTGAACTGGACATTCTGGCGCGACCGCGCACGTATGAACGTATTCACGAGTTCGGCCTCCGAAACCGGCTGGTTCCTGTTCAAATGGCTGGCGCTGGCTTTTTTCATCGAAAGCCTGATGGTTGCCTATGTCCCCCCGCACCTTGTCGCGAGCTGGCTCGGCGGATCCGAATGGTGGGTTATCCCGATGGCATCCGGCATTGGCATCCCGGCCTATCTCAACGGTTACGCTGCCATTCCCCTGGTGCGCGGCCTGATGGATATCGGCATGCTGCCGGGCGCCGGTCTGGCGTTCATGGTCGCCGGCGGCGTCACCAGCATCCCGGCCGCAATGGCGGTCTACGTGGCAGTGAACAGGACGGTGTTTTCGGTCTATCTGCTGCTCGGTGTCGCCGGGGCAATCGCCAGCGGCTTCGCCTACCAGCTCTACCTCGGCGTCTAGAGCATTTCATGTCTATACGGAAGCGCGCTAAACAGTTTGCCGCACGGCTCTCCTCCAGCGTAGGTTTGCAAACCGCAGTTTCTACGCCGGACCCCTGCCATGAGCCCCACCGCCAAGACCCGCCGTTGCACCTTCATTATCGAAAATGGCTTGATCGTCGATGGCACCGGCAACACTGCAACTGAAGGAGACGTTGCGGTTGATGGCGAGCGTATCGTCGGTGTCGGCGATTGCTCCGGTTTTCGCGCCGACGCGACATTCGATGCAGGGGGCAAAGTGATCTCACCGGGATTTATCGACTGCCACACCCATGACGACCGCGCGGTGTTCGCGACCCCGGACATGAGCATGAAAGCATCCCAGGGCGTAACCTCGGTGGTCGCGGGAAATTGCGGTATCAGCCTTGCGCCGTTCGAAACCGGAAACGGGCTGCCGCCACCCTTCCCGCTGCTCGGCCGTGAGGAGAACTTCACGTACCCTTCCGTGCGTGCTTATCGCGAAGCGTTCGAACGAAAACCACCGGCCCTGAACCTTGCACTTCTCACCGGACACAGTTCCCTGCGCGTCAATGTCATGAAGGCCGACCTGGAACGCCCGGCGAAGGAGCCGGAACTTCGAGACATGCAGGACCGGCTGCGTCAGGCCATGCGGGACGGCAGCATCGGGCTTAGCACCGGGCTTGGATATCCGCCGGCACGCAACGCACCGCGTGAAGAGATCATCGCGCTCGCATCCGTATTGTGGGAGTTCGACCGTCCGGTCTACGCCACGCATATGCGCGATGAAGGCGACCATGTTCTCGAAGCCGTCGAGGAAACCATCGATACCGGACGGCGGGCGGGCGTGCAGACCGTGATTTCGCATCACAAGTGTTCCGGGCCGAAGAACTACGGGCGCAGCACAGAGACACTGGCGGCCATCGCGGCGGCAAGAGCGGAGCAGAAACTCGGCCTCGATGTCTATCCCTACACCGCGAGTTCAACCTCGCTCCTGCCGGAATATGTGCGCAAGTCGGAGGATGTCCTGATCACCTATTCGGATCCGCATCCGGAGATGGCAGGCCGGCGTCTCGAAGACGTGGCCGCGGAATGGAGTTGCGATCCGATCGAGGCCGCCGAGCGGCTCTATCCGGCGGGTGCAATCTATTTTCAGATGGACGAGGAAGATCTGAAACGCATTCTGGCCGCGCCGGGCGCAATGGTCGGATCGGACGGCCTCCCCGGCGGCACGAAACCCCACCCGAGGCTGTGGGGCACGTTTCCCCGGGTGCTTGCGCGTTATGTGCGAGAGCAGCGGTTGCTTGCGCTGGAAGATGCCGTGCACCGCATGAGCGGCCTGACCGCACAGACGTTCGGTCTGACAGACCGAGGCGTCATCGCGCCGGGCGCCTATGCCGATCTGGTCATGTTCGATCCTGATACGGTGACCGACACGGCATCATTCAAGGACCCTGAACAGCCGGCAACTGGAATTGAAAAGGTGTTCGTCAACGGCAATATTGTCTGGGATGGAGATCACTCATCGAGCGCCAGGCCCGGCCGGTTTTTGACGCACTAAAGCGCAATCAGTTGCTGGCGGCCGCGATCTGGCCTTTCGCTTCAAACTCCTCGCCCGAGGGCAGATCCGCGTCCTTGTTCTTGATCCACGCAAGAATGTCCTGCCACACCCGCACGCGCTGCTTGTCGCGCAGCAGCATGTGCCAGCCTTTTTCATAGACCACCAGGCGTTTCGGGGCCGTGATGGCCGCCATTACCTTGTAGGTGGGCTTGGCGGGGACGATCTCATCTTTCTTGCCGTAGAGATAAAGCACCGGCGTCTTGAGCTTCGGTGCTGCGTCATAGGCATCATCCATCAAATTGACCACACCATAGACCGCATCGATACGGGTCCCATTGATCACCAGGGGATCCCTGGAAAAGGCGCGCAGCATTTCGATATTGTCGGACGGCCAGATTTCGAGCCCGCTGCCTGTTGCGGTCTTGGACGGCAAGGTGTGCGCGGTGAGCCACAGGGCGGACTTGTATAACGGGTTCATGGCCTGCCAGCCCCAGATCGCCGGCGCCACGAGAATGGCGCCGTCGGCCTCAAGGCCCGACGCCAGCGCTTTCATGGTGACGCCGCCGCCCATGCTGACGCCCATGATGTAAAGCGGCACACCTGAATGTTTCCGGCGCACCAGCGCTGCCACGGCGATCAGATCCCGGGCCATCTGATCGCTGCCTGGCCAGACACCGCGTTGCTCGGTTTCGCCGAACCCACGCTGATCGTAGGCATAGGTCGTGATGCCGCGCCTGGCGAACCACGCTGCGGGCATTGCAAAGGCGTTGGAGTAATCGTTCATGCCGTGAACCGCGAGCACAATGGCCCGGGGCCTTTTGGCGTGCCATGTCTTCACCGGCAACTGTGCGCCATCGGGCATAACCGCTGCGTCATCCAGAAGCTGCAGGTCTGCATCCGCACTGCTGATTTCCTGCAGTTGCGGTGCGCAGCCGGCTACGGCACCTGCGGCAAAGGCAGCCAGGAAAACAAACAGAATTGTTCGCAAATGATGCATCAGACCAGCAATCGTCTCACCCTGTCACGCAAAAATGGCAGCACTTCGGTCTCAAACCAAGGGTTTTTCTTCAGCCACACGTTGTTGCGCCATGACGGATGGGGCAAAGGTAAGACCATGGGATTAAGGCTTTCTTGTGCGTACTCGCGCCAGTTGGCGACCGTTTCCGTCAAGGTTCTCTGGCGCGTCTTCCCCAGATGCCAGGCCTGGGCGTACTGGCCGATTGTCAAAACAAGCTCGGCCTGACCCAAGTGGGTAAACAGGCGCGCGCGCCACAACGGTGCGCATTCGCGCCGTGGCGGAAGATCGCCACCCTTGGCGTCAAGACCCGGAAAGCAAAACCCCATGGGCACGATGGCCATACGGGTTTCGTCGTAGAATTCGTCCCGGTTCACCCCCATCCACTCGCGCAAACGATCGCCGCTTGGATCATTGAACGGAATGCCGGTGTTGTGCACCCGGGTGCCGGGCGCCTGTCCGGCTATGACAATTTTTGCGGTGGTGCTGGCGCGCACCACAGGCAACGGCTCGTGCGGCAGCGGTTTGTCCGGATTTTCATCGCGGCACACCCGGCACGCCCTTATCTCACCGAGAAGACAATCAATATTGTCAGGCATTCACAACCAGCCCGTCACGGGCCGCCTCAACTTGCGGTTCGGATACGTGGTGCGGCACTCAGGAGTTAATCACAGCCGCAAGCGCTTGACCAGACGGGGTCCTGCCGCCATGTTCCGCGCGATGCATGCGGAGTGAGGGATCAGGCATATGGCAATCAAATTTGACGGCAAAGTGGCGATCGTGACAGGCGCTGGAGGCGGCCTTGGGCGTTCGCACGCGCTCGAGTTTGCCAGGCGCGGAGCACAGGTCGTGGTGAACGATCTGGGGGGTTCGGTGGATGGATCAGGCGGATCGTCCGATGCTGCCGACGCCGTCGTGGAAGAGATCAAGGCGGCAGGCGGCACGGCCATATCCAATGGCGCGAGCGTCACCGATGATGCAGGTGTCGACAATCTTGTCTCCTCGGCCATGGAGGCCTATGGCCGGATAGATATTCTGGTCAACAATGCGGGCATCCTGCGCGACCGCACCATCCTCAAAATGTCGATCGAGGACTTTGAAGCGGTTCTCAACGTCCACCTGATGGGCACTGTGAAACCGACCAAGGCGGTATGGCCGATCATGCGCGAGCAGGACCATGGCCGCGTGATCGTCACCACATCCTCGAGCGGGCTGTACGGTAACTTCGGTCAGTCGAATTACGGAGCGGCCAAGCTCGGCGTGATCGGATTGATCAACACGCTCAAACTTGAGGGCCAGAAATACAACATCCACTGCAATGCGGTATCGCCTGTCGCCTACACCCGCATGACGGCAGACGTATTTCCGCCCGAAGCCGAGCAGCTCATGACCCCGGAACGGGTGACCCCTGCGGTCATCTATCTCGCCAGTGAAGAGGCGCCCACCGGGGTGATCATCTGTGCGGGAGCTGGTGTCTACGCCAAGGCGGAGATTACGGAAAGCCATGGCGCCTATCTCGGAGGCAACGCAAATGCCGAGGATATCGCCAAGAACTGGGACAAGATCGCCGACATGTCGCAGGCCAAGGCTCCGTTTATGGGCGGGGAACAAACAGGTAAATACTTCGAAATGGCGTCAGACCGGTGAAACACAAAAAATATTCGCCCTTACAGCGGGTTAACCAGAAAAATTCGATCAAATTTAACCTGATTTGCGAAGTGGAAATTAAGGTTTCCCAAGCATAGTCCCCGCAACAAAGAAACGCTGCGTTACCAGATGAAGGAGACTTCCGATCCTGTCTGAAGATGCAGATGTCAGGGAATGAGACGCGGGCAAATGTCTGGTGCGACTTTCGATGCGCGAAAACAGGACGTGGAGAGCGCACGTACAATGGGTACGCATCTTCGCGAAGCCCGCGCACGCCTGACCGGTGTCAGCGGCGGCGTATCGTTCAGGTATGAGCTTCTCAATCTCTTTGTCTCCAGTCAGCTGAAATCAGCCTTCGCGCTGCCCGTTCTGGCCCTGGTGGTTGCTGCTTACTCGACCTACTGGGCGAACCCTGTCAGCGCCGCGCTGTGGTTGTTGACCATCGCAATTACCCAGGCCGTGCAGCTTGTTCTGTGCCGCCAGTTCTGCAACGCCGACCCGCAAGATATGAACGTCGAGGAATGGGGCCGCAAGATTGCGGCATCCGAGTTTCTGATGTCGGCAAGCTGGGCGTCGCTGGTCTATGTTGCGTCAAGCCCGTCGGACACCTTGCAGCACATATTTGTCGTCGCCGTTCTGGTCGTCGTCGCAGCAATCCGCATGTCGATCGCCAGCAGTTTCACCCTGATCGTTTATGCCGGCATGGCGCCGATCACCTTCGGCATCCTTCTGCAGGCCGCCGTCAAAGGTGAAATCGTGCTTTGGGCGATTGCCGTCTTCGCGGTGGCGGCCGAGATCTATTGCCTGCATCTGGCGAGCAACCTTCAAAGTACGGCCCGCTCGATGCTGAGTTACCGGGCGCAGAAAGATGCACTGATTGCGGAATTGGAGCAGGCCAACGTCAATTCCGGCGATGCGAGACAACGTGCAGAACAGGCCAGCTCGGCGAAATCTCACTTCCTTGCCACCATGAGCCATGAACTGCGCACACCGCTCAACGCGATCCTCGGGTTCTCGGAAATCCTCAAGGACGAGTTGATGGGTGCGCACGTGGTGCCGAGCTACAAAGAATATGCGCACGACATCCACCGCTCGGGTGAACACCTGCTGCAACTGATCAATCAGGTGCTTGATCATTCACGCGTCGAAGCCGGCAAGTTCGAACTCCGCGAAAGCCCGGTGGCCTTGCATTACCTCGCGTCCGACTGCGGCAGCCTGTTGAGCTTGAAAGTGAGCGAAGGTGACATCGAGCTCATTGAGAACTTCGAAGACGACCTGCCGATGGTTCTTGCGGACGAAAACGCGATCCGGCAGATCTGGCTCAACCTGATCTCAAATGCCGTCAAGTTCACGCCGCCGGGCGGCAAGATCGTCCTCAGCGTCGGACGCAGCCGGGCCGGAGGTATCTTCATGTCGGTGCGCGACACCGGGCCGGGCATTCCGCCGGAAGAAATCCCGCGGGTGCTGAGCTCCTTCGGGCAAGGCTCCCTGTCCTACGAAACCGCACAGGAAGGCGCCGGTCTCGGACTTCCGATCGTGCGTGGCCTGGTTGAACTCCACAATGGTACGTTTGAGCTGCGCAGCGCCGTCGGCGTCGGCACCGAAGGTGTGGCCGAATTCCCGGTCGGCCGGGTGATCTATGCGCAGCCTGACGTCAAACACGTGGTCAACGGCTGACAAAACCGGCCGGAACTTTCTGCTTGAAGTCACTTCGGCCAGGGCACACATTCCCACACATCCATGCTGGCCAACACTTAACTAACGGATTGTTCTTCATGTGGCCTGAGAATGAGCTAACCGCCCGCCTTGGGATTGATGTCGCGATCATTCAGGCGCCGATGGCGGGCGCCAATACGCCTGCCCTGTCGGCCGCGGTCAGCAATGGCGGCGGGCTTGGGTCACTCGGCTTTGGCACCAGCAGCATCGAGGATGCTTCGCGCCAGATTTCAGAACACACACACGCCAGCAACCGTTCCCTCAATGCGAATTTCTTTTGCCACGACGAGCCCCAAGGCATCGAAGACGGCAGTGCGGAAATGCGCAAGCAGTTGCAGCCCTGGTACGATGAACTGAACCTGGGTCCGGTGCCGGAGGCGCGTGCCGTCTTCTCCACATTCGGCCCAGGCCACGTAGAGATGCTGCAGGCCCTGCAGCCGAAGATCGTGAGCTTTCATTTCGGTCTGCCGGAACAAGGCCTTTTTGACGCGGTCAGAGATACGGGGGCCTACATCCTGTCGAGCGCGACCACTGTCAGCGAGGCCCGCTGGCTGGAAGCCCGAGGGGTTGACGCCATCATCGCTCAGGGACTTGAGGCCGGTGGCCATCGCGGCACCTTCCAGGGCGCGGACCCTTCGACACAGCCAGGGCTTTTTGCCTTGCTGCCGCAGATCACTTCAGCCGTAAAAGTGCCGGTTATCGCTGCAGGCGGCATTGCAGACGGCCGCACCATAGCGGCGGCACTGGCGCTGGGGGCAAGTGCAGTGCAGATCGGCACGGCGTTTCTGCGCTGTCCGGAAGCGAATGTACACCCGGCACACCGCAAGGCGCTTGCGGAGGCGCGCGACGACCAAACGCGGACCACCAAGCTGTTCTCAGGCAAACCCGCGCGCGGCCTGCGCAACAAATATATGGATACATTCGAAGCCTCGGAAGACCTGGCATCGCCGTTTCCCTCGCAACTGGCGCTCACCGTACCGCTCAGAAAAGGCGTCAGCGAAGATGAGATGGGAGACGTCATAACCTTGTGGTCGGGCCAGTCCGCTGCGCTGAGCCGCGAAATGCCGGCTGCCGAGCTGCTCAACATTCTGGTTGAGGAAACCGAAGATCAGTTGAACCGGCTGGCAAATCGCCGCAAATAGTGCCATCTGGCGTAACGTTGCGGCCAAAGGCGGTTAACGACAGGTCAACACTGTTTTGGATTGTGATGCAATCAATGACGGACGAACCCGTGGATTCGCCTTGCATTAAGGTCTGTGTGGTAGATCTCGACACAGGACATTGCATCGGTTGCGGCAGGAGCAGGTCGGAAATCGCCGACTGGCCATCCCTCGGCACCGATGAAAAGCAAAACGTCATCGCAAACCTTCCGGTACGCCTGAGCGAAATGACCGCCAAGCGCCGCCGCAAAGGGGGGCGCCGACAACGACGGAGCGATTGAGAGCGATGTTGGCTTGGATTGGGCTTATCGGTGTTGCGGCACTGGGTGTTGCACTGGCGGCCATTGGCGTGCCGCAGAACCTCATGGGTGCGCCGGACGGGGCTGTTGCCGATGTTGTTCAGATCGCCGGCCTGGTGTTGTGCATCTGTACCGCCCTCTTCATGGGCTTTCGCGACAATGCCGGCCTGGCGTACAGGCAAACGTCCATCTGGCTGTCGATCTTACTGGTTGGTGCATCTGCCTATTCCTATCGCGCCGAATTGATCTCAATCGGGATACAGACCGCCGAAGACCTCGTCCCCGGCATAACGGTCGCGGAAGACGCTGAAGACGATCGCACATCACGGGGCCCAAGGTTGCTCGCGGTCCGCGCCAACAAACACGGTCAGTTTGATGTGGATACCCTGATTAACGGAACCCATGTCAGCATGCTGGCCGACACCGGAGCGACCCTGGTCACTTTGACCAGCGAGGATGCCCGAAGGATCGGTTTTGATGTGAACGCACTGATCTATGACATCCCGTTGCGCACCGCCAACGGCATTACGCACGGCGCCAAAGTCGACATCGATGAGTTGGACGTGGGCGGAATTCTGGTGCGCCGGGTGGCGGCCATCATATCCAAGCCCGACGTCCTGCACAGAAGCCTGCTTGGTATGAGCTATTTCCGCGAGATTGGATCGTTTCAACTTTCCGGCGACCAGCTTGTGCTTCGCGAGTAAACCGGCGCGGGCGGTGAACCGTGCGAGCACACCCTTTCAAACACCTGACCTATGAAGGAGCGCGTATGTTCCCAAAACCGTGCGCAGACCTGAAGCCGAACACGCCGGATTATGAGCGCCTGCCGCTGGTGAAGCCGACCGGGTTCCGCGAATATGATGCCCGCTGGCTTTATGAAACCGAGATCAATCTGCTCGGCATCCGGGCGCTCGGCCTGGGATTGGGCACGCTGCTTCACCGAAGCGGTGTGGAACCCAAAATCGTGGTTGGCCACGACTTCCGGTCATACTCGGCGGCGATCAAGAACGCCTTGATCACCGGACTGCTCGCCAGCGGATGCACGGTATACGATATCGGCCTCGCCCTCACGCCGACCGCTTACTTCGCCCAGTTCGAGCTCGATATTCCAGCGGTCGCGATGGTGACCGCGAGCCACAATGACAATGGCTGGACCGGCGTCAAAATGGGAATGGACCGTCCCCTGACATTCGGTCCCGATGAAATGACCGCGCTGAAGCAGCTGGTTCTGGAAGCGGATTTCGATGCCCGCAGTGGCGGCAACCTGATTACGGTCGACGACATGGCGGAGCGATACATGGACGACCTCGCCAGCCGGCCCGCGTTCAAGCGGCCGTTCAAGGCTGTCGTCGCCTGCGGCAACGGCACTGCCGGCGCCTTCGCACCGTTCGTTCTCGAGCGTGTTGGATGCGAGGTGGTACCGCTCAATTGCGATCTCGATCACACCTTCCCCAACCACAACCCCAATCCGGAAGACATGAAAATGTTGCATGCAATGCGGGACAAGGTTCTGGAGAGCGGTGCCGATATCGGGTTTGCCTTCGACGGAGACGGTGACCGGTGTGGTGTCGTGGACAATGAAGGTGAAGAGATTTTCGCCGACAAGGTCGGCGTATTGATTGCCCGGGATATCTCGTCGCGGACACCAAACGCCCGCTTTGTGGTCGATGTAAAATCAACGGGCCTTTTTATTACCGACCCGGTCTTGAAGGAAAACGGTGCGCAGACCGACTACTGGAAGACCGGCCACTCCTACATCAAGCGGCGCAGTCATGAGTTGGGCGCCCTGGTCGGCTTTGAAAAAAGCGGCCATTTCTTTTTCAACGCACCGATCGGGCGCGGATATGACGACGGGCTGGTCTCGGCGATTGCCATCTGCGACATGCTTGAGCGAGCACCTGACCTCAGCATGGCCGATATGCGGCGCACCCTGCCCCAGACCTGGGGTTCACCAACCATGTCGCCGCATTGTGCGGATGAAGAAAAATACGATGTCGTCGACAAAGTGGTTGCACACTACCAGCAGCTCGCGGCCCGCAGCGAAACGGTGGCCGGCCAGACCATTCGCGAACTGGTGACCGTAAACGGCGTTCGCGTGGTCCTGCAGGATGGCACCTGGGGCCTGGTGCGGGCTTCATCGAACAAGCCTGAACTGGTGATCGTATGCGAAAGCCCGCAGAGCGAAGAGAATATGAAGGCGATGTTCAAGAACATCGACATGCACCTTTCCGATTATCCGCAAGTCGGCGAGTACAACCAGAAAATCTAGAGTACTAAAACTGCGTCCTGATGGCGTTCGGACTGGTGCTGCTCGGCCTGCTGCACGAGATCCAGTGCGTCCTCGATCACGGAAACCCCAGCACCTTCAAGATGCGCGTTCTGGCTGAGATGGCGGCGCCACTGCTTGGCGCCCGGCACGCTTTGGTAGAGGCCCAGGATGTGGCGGGTGATCTGATTGAGGCGTACCCCGTCTCGCAGTTTCGCTGCGACATAGGGCAACAGATCCTCAACGATTCCAGCACGCGTGGGCGCCGGTTTGCTGCCGGAAAAGTAGCGCTGATCAACCTGCGCCAGAATGTACGGGCTCTGGTAAGCCGCGCGGCCCAGCATGACGCCATCCACCCGCGCCAGATGATCATCCACCGCATCCAGATCATCGATGCCGCCGTTGATCACAATCTGCAGGTCGGGATTGTCGCGCTTCAACCGGTAGACGCGGTCATAGTTCAACGGTGGCACCGAACGGTTCTGCTTCGGGCTCAGGCCCTGCAGCCAGGCCTTGCGGGCATGGACGATGAAGGTTTCGCAGCCGGCGGCTTTGACGCGCTCAACGAATGCGTCCAGCGCTTCGTCTTCATCCTGGTCATCAATCCCGATACGGCATTTGACGGTGACCGGAATGGCGACCGCCTGGCGCATGGCTGAAACGGACTCAGCGACAATATCGGGCTCGGCCATCAAACACGCCCCAAACCGTCCCGACTGTACGCGGTCTGAAGGGCAGCCGACATTCAGATTGATCTCGTCATAACCATAGTCGGCACCAATCCTTGCCGCCTGGGCCAGATCATCCGGGTCGCTGCCTCCCAGCTGCAAGGCAACCGGATGCTGTTCCGGCTCGAACGCCAGCAACCGGTCACGGTCTCCGTGCAGGACCGCGCCGGACGTCACCATTTCCGTGTAGAGCAGCGCGTTGCGAGAGATCAAACGCAGAAAATACCGGTCATACCGATCGGTCCAGTCCATCATCGGGGCGACTGAGAAACGGTGCGTGGACATCTGCAGTTCCGTGATCATAAATGCCCGTTCTCTTGCCGCTCGGTGTACACGTATCACACGCGACGGCTGGATTGATGGGCCGAATATATCAGGACCAAAAAACGCCGGCTAGATTCTTGATGCCGAGGTGATCAATAAAGCTTCCGGTTTACCGCCAAGAGCCGACGCTCGCGTTCGCGCCGCTAGAGCGTTTCATGTTTCTACGGGATTGAACCAGGATATCGAGGACCTCGCCCTTGCCGTCCACTGCGCGCTTCAGATACATCCGTTTGCCGTTGATGAGGACAAACACTTCGTCCAGGTGCCAGCGCCCATCTGAACGTGGACATAATCGTCTCAGCTTACGAGCATAGTCCAATCCGAACTTCAGGACCCAACGCCGGACAGTCTCGTAAGAAACATCGATTCCGCACTCCGCGAGGAAATCCTCGACATCGCGAACGCTGAGAGAAATGCAAAAATACAACCAGACGACATTCTGGATGATTTCTGGTGGGTAGCGATTGACAGCACGTCAGAACTTGATCGCGGAGTTTCGTGACAGAACCGCCTGACTTGCTCGTTTCAATCCGGTGTCTTCTGACAGTGCCCGGCTGGGGGCGATTTCTCCACCAGCGGCATAACGAGACCGGCGTCTCGGATCATCTTCAGACACACCAAAAGCTCACCTTATCTTCTGCGGTTGCCGCCGGTTGAGCCAGATCAAGGTGCAGCAGCCCGAGGCATGACACGTTGGCCACAGCAGACGCGCGGATACGGGAAATGTGGCCCATTCCGGCGCGCTAACGCGGAGTGCGGAATGATGCACCGTTTTTCGATTGCTCTCATTGCAGTTTTTCTCGTCATCTCACCCCGATTGGCACATGCAGACTTGTCCGTTTGCGGCTCCAAGATTCGCACCGTCGAAACCTTGCTGGAGCGACTGGGCGAGCAAGCGGACGGTGAAACTTACGCAAACCTGGTTGCCAGGCCATTTCGCAAAATCGACACTTCGACAGCCCTGGCGCATATGGAAGAAGCACGGTCCTATTTGCAGGAAGGCCTTGAGTTTGAGTGTGATTTTCATGCCATCGCCGCGCTCAGCGCACTGGGCTATCTGCTGTGAACCAGGACGTGTCGTAGGCTTGCCGCCGTAATCCGAGTGCCAGCTTCTCACGGAGCGGTCGATGACCGGGAGTTCACGCGGCAGGTCCGGCGGCAAGTTCGCCCAGGCGGTCCTTCGCCGCGCGCGCGCCCCACATGCCGATTAGCATGCACGACACAAAAACCAGCGTGCCGTCAGCATGAAGCGCCAGCGCCGTCACTGCCGGGCCTGGACAGTACCCACCCAGCCCCCAACCGAGGCCGAAACTGGCCGCGCCGGCGAGCAAGGGGCCGTCAATGTCACGCGCGCTCGGCATATAAAACCGCTCGGCAAAGGCCGGGCGCGCTCGCGTCTGTGCGAGCCGGTAGCCGATAAACGTCACCACCACTGCACCGCCCATGACGAAGGCGAGGCTCGGATCCCAGGTGCCGGCAAAATCAAGGAAGTTCAAGACCTTTGCCGGATTACTCATTCCCGACACAATGAGGCCGATGCCGAAGATAATCCCGCTCAGAAGACTGGCAACCGCACGCATGGTTCAACCTCCCGTAACATGGCGGACGACGTAAACCGTGACGACGGCGACGGCCATGAAGGCGAGCGTCGCCGCCAGCGATCGCCACGACAAGCGTGCCACACCGCAGACGCCGTGGCCCGACGTACAGCCGCTGCCGAATACCGATCCGAAACCCACAAGCAGCCCTGCTGCTCCCATGAGCACGAGGTTGGACGATACGGTTTGCACCACCGTCTCCCCGGTGGCCAGTTGATAGAGTATTGGCGAGATGATCAGACCGGCCACGAATGTGACCTTGGGCAGACAATCCTCGCGGGCGGCCGGCGGCAGCAACGCACTTACGATCCCGCTAATGCCGGCAATACGGCCGTTTGCCGCCATGAGCAAGACTGCAGCGCAGCCGATGAGGGCACCGCCGATCAGTGAGGCAAAAGGTGTGAAATCCGTCATGGTTCCGTTCCTGAAACGAGAGCCTGCAGACCCACTGCCGTAAAGCACAGCGGGCCGCCAGCAATCGGCAGTAATCTAATGGTTTGCACACGGCCTTGCGGCCGGTTCAAGTGCATCATTGCCCACTTGTCTCATGTGTCGATCTCGCCGCCGTTGATGTGGGTCAATGCCGTTGGCTGGCGCAATGTTAATCCTTAGGCATCTTCAAGACAGTCAAAGGCGGCCGGATCCGGCCACCAACCGGAGTACTCATATGAAGTATCTGTATTCAACAATCATACTGCCGGCCCTTGCCCTGGCGCTCGCTTTCGGCGTCATTCAAGACGCATCCGCCAATCCAGTAATCGCACCTACGGTGGCGGAAACGCTTGCCGATATCCAGGCGCTCGATGAGTTCGGCCTACAGATCGTCAAAGTCGCCCATAAAAGGCAGCGGCGCGGAAAACTTGCACAACGCAATGCCCGCCCTGGCGGGAACCGCGTCGCCCGCCCGCATAAGCGTTTTCATCAGCGCTACCGCCCAAGGCAAAAAGCCTACAAGCGCGCACACCGCAAGTTTCACCGGCATTACGGGCAACGCCACCGCAATCCCGGTGTCACCATCCGGGTCTACCCGAGATACGACCCCTATTACTATAATCCATACTATTATGACCCTTACTATGATGCGCCTTATTATCCCGCACCAAGGGCCCGCCTGAGCTGCGCCCGGGTCCGCCAACTCCTGCGCAGCCACGGCTACCGGAAGGTCCGGGCCTATGACTGCAAGGGTAAGGTCTACAACTTCTATGCCAGATACAAGGGCAGCCGGTACAAGCTCAGAGTAAGTGCATATACCGGCCAGGTGCGCTCCCGCGTTCCATACTAGATGTGACCGGAACTGTCAGGGGCGAAGAGGATGAGTGCCCGCTTCGCCCCTGTGCGGAACTGGCTCGTGCAGAGCCGTCGATAGCACAACTGAAACCACACGGATTGCGATCAGGTTTGACCTCGATCAAAGCGTGCGTGTCGCCCAACTGACACGGTGCAGAACATGCAACGCAGTGGGAGACGAATATGAAGCCTAACATCACATGGATCCTTGTCGCCGATGGCGCGCGGGCGCGCATCCTGGTGAACCAGGGGCCGGGCAAGGGGATCGAGCAACTCGCCGGTGCGGACTTCAGAGCAGATCATTCGCCCTCCGGCGCGCTGATGAGCGACCGGCCCGGACGTACCTTCGATTCAGCCGGCGGCGGACGCCATGCAATGGACGCCAAAACGGATCCCCACACTGCGGCGAAACGCGACTTCGCCGGGCAGATTGCCGATTTTCTGGAGCACAACGCGCAGCAAAAGAAGTTTGCACGTCTGATCATTCTGGCCGCCGCAAAAACATTGGGCGACCTGCGCGCGGCACTGCCCGATCCCGTGCGTGCGCTGGTAACGGCAGAAGTCGCCAAAGATCTGACGCATGTGCCGAACGAGGAACTCCTGGGTCACCTCGGCGACGTTCTCGCAGCGTGATTGCCAGACCCTAGGTCAAGGACACGAACATGAAACGGTTGCTTGTCGGCATTGACGGCTCAAGCCATGCCTGGGCGGCCCTGGACTTGGCGGTCATCTATGCAAAAGCACTTGATGCGGAACTGCTTGGCGTCCACGTCGTCCCCGGCAAGAGCGCGGCAGAACTCTCCGGGCAAGTCGCGGAGATAGTGAGCGGCGGCAATGACGACGAAAGCGGCACATGGCGTGACACTGCCCAGTTTGACGACAAGATCGTGACGCAAACGAAACGCATTCTGGAAGACGGCGGCGTAACGGCTTTCAAAATTCTAATCTTCGTCGGAGACCCGGCCGAGCGCATTGTCTACGCCGCAAACGACCATCATGTTCAGTTGATTTTTATCGGGCACAGGGGGCTGGATGCGGTTGAGCACAGCCCAATGGGAAGCGTCGCAAACAAGGTGGCCAACATGGCCCGTTGCACCTGCGTGATCGTAAAATGAACACGGCAGAGCCGTCTCCTGCCCGCCGCTAACGGCGACGGAAACCTCCCTTGCCCGCACCGTCATACTTCGCAACACCAACCAGGAGCAAGCCAGTGAGCGAAAACTACATTTCTTCCGCCAAAGAGATCGACGCAGGCGTCTCCCGGCTGCTCGCCGGTGTCCCGGGCCCGATGCGGGCATACTCGCAACTGGTGACCGAGGCGTCCAAACCGGGCACGCTTGATGCCGGGACAAAGGAGTTGATGGCCCTCGCAATCTCCATCGCGATACGATGTGATGGCTGCATCGCCTATCATACGCGTGCGGCGTACAAGAAAGGGGCAAGCCGCGATGAAATTCTCGAAACCATCGGCGTCGCGATTGAGATGGGTGGTGGTCCAGCCGTGGTCTATGGCGCCAAGGTTCTCGAGGCATACGATCAAAACACCGGCGCCGGCGCGTAAATTCGCGGTTCGCGCCCCATGACCCCACCGCAGGAAAACAACCATACCGAACCGCCCAACGAGGCGGCTGCCCTGGAACACCTTACGGGTCCGTCCCGGGGCACGGCAACCTGGCTCACCGGGCCGGCGCTCGACGTGACGGTGAGCAGCGCTCGCCACATTCGTGTCTCCGAGACACAGAAGGACGCTCCACAGAGCGCTGCGATCGCCAGGCTTTACCGCACCAGGAACGGTTATGAAGTCGAGGCCGTTCAGGGCCGATCACTCTGGGTGAACGGAAACCCCGTCACACGCTGCGAGCTGGCACATTGCGATATGATCGAGTTCGGCACAGCCGGTCCACTGTCGCGCTTTTGCCGGTATTGTGAAGATCGGCCGGTCCGCGGATCCATCTCGGACATCGTTGCAGACAGCATCGCATATTTTCAAGTCAGCCGACGCCCGTTTGCCGCCCGCGCGCTGCATGCCGCCAGTGAGCTGTTGCGGCGGCTGGCGCTTGAGACAACGGTTCTCTTTCGGATCGGCGTCGTGGCAGCGCTTATCGCTTTTGCCGTCCTTGCCTACCAACAATACAGACTGAGCGCCCTGCTCCAGCAACAAGTCGACAGCAGCGCCATCCGGCTGGAGAGTTTCGCAAAGGCCCTGAGCCGGGCGCGGGAGGAAGCGTTGACACCAGGCGACCTGGACGCGTTGCGCCAGGAATTGAAACACGGGTTGTCTTCCAACATCGACCGGCTGGAGAAACTGGAGAGGCGCTCGGCGGCGAGCGCACGCGTCATCGCCGCAGCAACGCCTTCGGTTGTGTTCCTTCAGGGCGCTTACGGTTTCAAGGAGAAATCGAGCGACCGCATGTTGCGCCATGTGGTCGATGCAGCTGGCCGCCCACTGATTTCACCATTCGGCCAGCCATTGATTTCGCTGGACGGAACCGGATCAATCGCTGAGCGTCAGTATGTCGGAACCGGCTTTATCGTGGGCGATCGCGGCACTCTGATTACCAATCGCCACATCGCGGTTCCCTGGGAGAGTGATGCAACGGCGGAAGCTTATGCGGGTCAGGATCTCGAGCCGGTTATTATCAGGTTTTCGGCCTATCTGCCGAATGAGACGAAAGCCCGGGCAGTAGAGTTGGTGCGGGCAAGCGATGACGCTGACCTTGCGATCATGCGCTGGGTGGGAGAGGCCCCCGACGTACCGGGCCTGAAACTCGCGGTCTCCGCGCCATCGGCAGGGGACGCAGTAATCGTTATGGGCTACCCGACCGGCCTGCGCGCAATGCTGGCGCAAGCCGGTGAAGCCTTTGTTGAGATGTTGCAGAAAACCCAAAACACCGACTTCTGGACAGTGGCCACCAAGCTGGCTGAGGAAGGCCACATCGCCCCTCTCGCCAGCCGCGGAATTGTGGCCCATGTCACGGCTGTGACCATGGTCTATGACGCCGATACGACACATGGTGGCAGCGGCGGACCGGTGCTCAATATCGACGGAGAGGTGGTTGCCGTCAACGCAGCCATATTGCCGGAATACGGCGGCTCAAATCTCGGAGTTCCCGCCGCACACGTCCACAGACTGCTGCAGACATTGGGGCTGCTTTGAACCGATTAGATCGCTTCACGTTCATATGGAAACGCTCTGGGTTTCAACTCAAGGTGACATCCAAAAACATCATGATGACCAGCCCTGCGGTGAGGCCTGCAGTCGCCTCGTTCGAGAAGCCGCGGCGATGGGTTTCAGGAATAATTTCGTGAACAATGACGTAAAGCATCGCACCCGCCGCAAATGCCAGTCCCCAGGGAAGCAGTTGCGCAGAGACGCTGACCATGGCCACTCCAAGCACACCGCCGACCGGTTCAATCATGCCGCTGAGGGATGCCACACCGAATGCATAGCGCCGCGAGTAACCTTCCGAAGCAAGGGCGACTGCGACGGCGAGGCCTTCAGGAACATTTTGCAGGCCGATGCCGGTGGCGATCGACACGCCCTTGCCCACATCGCCGCCGCCAAACGCAACCCCGACCGCAAGTCCTTCAGGGAAGTTGTGAATGGTGATGGCAAAGACAAACAACCAGATGCGCCGCAGTGACGCAGAAGGAGGCCCCTGACGACCCTGGACAAAGTGCTTGTGCGGAACGGCCTCGTTTAAAAGCGCAATGGCGCCGACACCTATCACGATCCCCGCGATCACAATCAGGACGGATGAAGTGGTACTGCCGGTCAGTCGCGTCGCCGCGTCCAGGCCCGGTAGTATCAGAGAGAAAAACGAGGCAGCAAGCATGACGCCGGCCGCAAAACCAAGAAAGGCATCATGCGCCCGCTGCGACATGGACCCGCCAAACAGCAGAGGCAAGGCCCCCAAGCCGGTCATCGCACCCGCGGCAAAACTGCCGAGCAGCCCCAACACGATGACGTTCATGTGCTCCGCCTCGCTCCAGGTATGGATGGCGCCATCGTATTCACTCCGCCTGCGGGGTGGCCGCCTCGATACCGGGTGCACGGTCAGCGCTACTGACAATCATGGGCACAGGCCCTAATCCAGTGTCGTTGATTTGCGTTAAGGCGCGTTGATCGAGATCAAGCCGGCCAGGCGGCAGATGTGTGACCTTGGCGACGAAAGCGACGACCATGAACGCACCATTGCAACCATCAAAAATCGCACGTGGCGGCCAGGCTGAGGCAATCGCGCATTTGAGCGATCCCGCCAGCTATGACGCATCTGTCGACAAGGTGGTGCGGATCGACACGCACAGCGCGATCGTCTTTCTCGCCGGCGATTGCGCCTACAAGATCAAACGCGCGGTGAAATTCGACTATCTCGACTTTTCCAGCCTCGCAAGGCGCCGCAGAATGTGCCTGCGCGAACTGGAACTCAATCGCCGCGCAGCGCCCAAGATCTACAAAGACGTCGTCGCCCTTACCCGCGAGACGGACGGGCAATTGAAGATAGGCGGGCGCGGGCGGGCAATCGAGTGGATCGTTCGCATGCACCGGTTCGATCAGAACGCTCTGCTGTCAAACATCGCACAGGCCGGCGGTCTCGACAGTGCGATGTGCAAACTGCTCGCCGAAGCCGTGGCGAAGTTTCACGATAAGGCCGGAAAGTTCCCCTCAGTTGATGGTCCCGGACGCATGGCAGCGGTCCTCGCTGAACTTGGCGAGGCGTTTTCAAGCGTACCCGAACTGATATCGGGCAAGAGATCGCATGAGTTCGTTCAATTGGCACAACAGAGATTGAACGAAGCCGGTGAAGAGCTTGCGCTGCGCGCCGCAGCGGGCGACGTACGGCGCTGCCATGGCGATCTCCATCTCAACAATATCGTATTGTTGTCCGGCCAGCCCATGCTGTTTGATGCGATTGATTTCAGTGATGAATTTGCCACGATCGACACACTCTACGATCTGGCATTCCTGCTTATGGATCTCGAACAGAACGGGCTCCGGCAGCAGGCGAACATACTGCTCAACCACTACCTGTTCAAAAGAGATCTGGATCGCGACCTTTCCGGGCTTTCCGCCATGCCGTTGTTTCTGAGTTGCCGGGCGGGCATACGGGCGATGGTCACCATTCAAAGGCTGCATCAACTTGAGCCGGCGGAACGCGAGCCACTGGTTCAACAGGCAACGCAGTATTTCGATCGCTGTTTCAGTTACCTCACACATCAACCAGCAGGGCTGATCGCTGTGGGAGGCCTTTCCGGGACCGGAAAATCCACACTGGCAGCAGCACTTGCACCGCGCTTCGGGGCGGCGCCCGGTGCCGTACATCTGAGGAGCGACCTCGAACGCAAAGCCTTGTTCGGCGTCGCCGAAACCTGCCGGCTCGGCGCGTCGCACTACTCCCAGGAAGCAAACAAACAGGTCTACGCCAGGCTTTCAAAAAAAGCCGAACTCCTGCTTAAGGCCGGCCGTACAGTGATATTGGATGCGGTAAATTTGACCCGGCACGATCGCCAGGCAGCGGAACAAATCGCAGAACGCCACGGTGCCAAATTCCAGGGTCTCTGGCTGACAGCGCCATCGGCTGAACTGCATCGCAGGGTCGATGCCCGGACCGCAGATGCCTCCGATGCAAACTCTCAAGTGGTTGACGCTCAAATCGCCCAGGATACGGGCGTTGTGTCCTGGACGGCCATTGATGCCGGCGGCGATGCGACGCAAACGATCGCAGCTGCTCTCAATGCATTGGCCCGTGGTTGACCGAGATCAAACTGTGCCCTCCACAGCATGGCTATCGTGTTGGATATTCCGACCCCAAAGGAGCCGACGATGGTCTGCAAAACACTACTGACTCATATGTCCAGGCCGGAGCAGGTCGA
>JAJFHM010000149.1 GCA_021775625.1 Hyphomicrobiales bacterium
GCGCCGCCTCATTGTGATCCAGGGCGACACCGAGCCGGCGTCGGTCGAACAGCAAAGACACCTGGGCAAGACCGCGCCGTCCTTATACGACATGCGCAACCTGTTTCAGGTCAACGTCGAAGAGGGCCGCCACCTGTGGGCTATGGTCTACCTCCTGCAGAAGTATTTCGGCCGCGATGGGCGTGAGGAGTCCGAAGAATTGCTGCAGCGTCATTCCGGCGACGCGGACAAGCCGCGCATGCTCGGAGCCTTCAACGAGGCAACTCCGGACTGGCTGTCCTTCTTCATGTTCACGTTCTTCACCGACCGGGATGGCAAGATGCAGCTGGAATCTCTGGCCCAGTCGGGGTTTGATCCCCTGTCGCGCACCTGCCGTTTCATGCTGACCGAAGAGGCCCATCACATGTTTGTCGGCGAAACCGGTGTTGGCCGCACCATTCAGCGCACCTGCGAAGCCATGAAAGAGGCTGGTATCGAAGATCCGTACGATATCGAAAGCGTCCGCGCGCTCGGTGTGGTTGATCTGCCGACGCTGCAGAAAAAAGCCAACATGCACTACACCTTGTCACTCGATCTGTTCGGATCCGAGGTCTCCACCAATGCGGCGAACGCCTTTAACGCCGGCCTCAAGGGGCGTTTTCACGAGGTGCGCATCGAAGACGATCACCAGCTGACCAACGATACCTATCCGGTGGCCAAGCGCGTCAACGGTCACATTGAGGTCGTCGACGAACCGGCACTATCTGCCCTCAACATGCGCCTGCGCGATGATTACGAGCGCGACTGCGCCAAGGGGATCGGCCGCTGGAACAAGCTGATCGAAAAGACCGGTGTCAATTTCCAGCTGGCCCTGCCGCATACCGCGTTCCATCGCGGTATCGGAGAGTTCGCCAATGTCAACGCTTCGCCGGACGGCGAGCTGTTGAGCGATGCCGAATGGGCCGCGAAATGCGATAGCTGGCTGCCCTCCAAAGAGGATGGCGATTTCATTGCTTCGCTCATGCAACCGGTCAGCGAAGCCGGCGAATACGCCAACTGGATTGCACCACCCAAAGTCGGCATCGACAACAAGCCGGGCGACTTTGAATATGTGAAAATAGAAGACGCCTGAAGCCCCTGCCATGAACGCACTGATCAAACAGCACCTGATCGATCCCGAGATCTGCATCCGCTGCGGCACCTGTGAAGAGACCTGCGCCGTCGATGCGGTGACCCATAACGATGACAACTACGTCGTCGATATGGAGAAATGCAATTACTGCATGGATTGCATTGCGCCATGCCCCACCGGATCGATCGACAACTGGCGCACGGTGCATACCGCCTATTCACTGGAGGAGCAGTTCTCGTGGGAGGAACTGCCCGAGCAGGAAAAGATTGCCGATGGCGGTGGTGATGAAACTATCGAAGCGCTGGAAGACGAAATCAGTGCGCTGCTCGCCGAAGCGCACAAAGGCACCGGGGGAAAGGCCGTCGCGCCGGCCTCCGCGAGCAAGCCGTCGGTAAATCTCTATCGCCGCTCCGCGGCGGCCAGTGCAAGGGTGCAGGGCAAGCTCCGGCTCACTGAAGAGGGCACTGGAAACGACGTCCGCCACATCGTGCTTGATCTCGGTGACACGGTTTTTCCGGTGCTTGAGGGACAGAGCATAGGGATCGTGCCGCCTGGCGAGGACGCAAACGGCAGGCCGCATGATGTCAGGCTCTATTCGGTCGCTTCCGCCCGCGACGGCGAACGCCCCAACACCAACAATCTGGCGCTCACTGTGAAACGCGAAAAAGGCGGCGTCTGCTCAAACTATTTATGCGACCTGGAACGTGGAGACCAGGTGCAGGTGACGGGCCCGTTTGGCTCGACCTTCCTGATCCCTGAAGACCCATCGGCGAAACTCCTGATGATCTGCACCGGGACCGGTTCGGCGCCTTTCCGTGCGTTCACAGAACGGCGGCGGCGAACCATGCCAACAATCACCGGCGGTCTCACGTTGTACTTTGGAGCGCGGCGGCCGGAGGAGTTGCCTTACTTCGGGCCATTGAAGAAGGTTCCGGCCGACTTGATGACGCAGCATCTTGTCTATTCGCGGTTGCCCGATGCGCCGAAGGAATATGTTCAGGACCGTATGCTCGAAAACGTCGATGATCTGTCGATGTTGCTTTCGCAAGCCACCGCCCATGTCTACATTTGCGGACTCAAGGGAATGGAAGCCGGTGTCGATGACAGCTTTGCAGAAATTTGCCGGCGCTCTGGCCGTGACTGGGCGGCGCTCAAGGCGGAGATGCGTGAAGCCGGGCGATATCACGTGGAGACCTACTGACGCTTCCGCTCTTCATGATCACTGATCCCTGGTTTTACGTCGCGGCGGTTCCGGCAATTGCCATCGTCGGTTTGGCCAAGGGCGGCTTCCTCTCTGGCCTTGCGGTGCTCGGCGTTCCGCTGCTGGCGCTGGTCGTCCCGCCGGTTCAGGCGGCGGGTATCCTGCTGCCGGTCCTGATCGTCATGGACGCGATCGGCGTGTCGGCCTACCGGAAGTCGTTCGACTGGGCAAACCTGCGGCTGCTCGCACCTGTCACCCTAATCGGCATCGCCATCGGCTGGGCCACGGCAGCTTATACCAAAGGAACTGACTATTGACTCATTTCATGGACCAGTCCGGCCTGCTCGCCAAGGCGCGGGACGCGGTGCGATGCGGGGCATCGGACAAGTCCCGCAACGCAGTCGACGGGCCGGAATGGCCCACCGGAGGCCGGGTTCTTTTGCCCTCCAGCAGCGTTGCGCACTGCTTGCGGTACCAGTACCGCGGCGCAGCACGCGCCTTGCCGCAGGGCAAAATAATCCCGGTGAAATGGGTCAATAGTCAGTTCCTTTGGTATTACGTTTCGGATGCCCATGTACGCCTCACCGTCGGCCTGATCGCCTGCGCCTTCACGCTTGATCACTGGTTGGGGCTGCGCCCGAAAGCCGAAGCGGCGCCGCCGCATCCCGTCATCGGAAGTATGGCGGCGGTGATTGCCGGCTTTACAAGCTTCGTCAGCCATGCCGGCAGTCCGCCGATGCAGATGTTCCTGCTGCCGCAAGGCCTGCCGAACATGATCTATGCCGGAACCATGGCGGTGCTGTTCGCCTGGATCAACCTGTGCAAGGTCGTGCCCTATTTCATGCTTGGACAGTTCAGCCCGCAAAACCTGTCCACCACGGCAGTGCTCCTGCCGCTGGCACCGCTCAGCATGCTGGCCGGCATCTGGCTGGTCCGGCGCGTGCCACCTGGACCGTTCTACCGCATCGCCTATCTGTGCCTGTTCGCAGTGTCGCTCAAGTTGATCTGGGATGGCTCGTGGGGCGTGTTCGTTTAGAGCTGCCGATTAGCTGTTCCTCAAGCGGACGCCCGCGCGGCGCGGAACGACACCAGCTTCTGGCTGCTTTCATCCCACAGATGCAGGCCGATGCACGAAAGGCTCTCCTTCAGCGTCAACCGCCGCAATTGCGACAGCTCGGGAAAGTCGCGCAGAACCTGCGGCAGGCGGTAATAGGGGATGCGGCTTGAAAGATGGTGGATATGATGCACGCCGATATTGGCGGTGAACCAGCGCAGCACGCCTGGAAGATCATAATGTGAGCTGCCATGCAGCGCTGCGTGGTGAAACTGCCAGCTGTCGTCTTCCGCCCAGAATGTGTCCTCGAACTGGTGCTGCACATAGAACAGCCAGACGCCGATCGAGGCAGCCATCAGAACAATCGGCAGATGAATGAGGAGGAAGGGGGCGGCGCCGACCAGATAGATCATCAGCGCAAACGATACGACAATCGCTACGTTGGTCCCCATGGCGCTGATCCAGTAGCGCCATGCCCCCATGAAACCGAACGGCAGACGATGCCGCAGCAAAAACAGATAAGCAGGGCCAATGCCGAACATCACCACCGGGTGGCGATAGAGACGGTAGGCCAACCGGCGAAAGCGGGACAACGCGCGATATTCGCGCACGGTGAGTGTATCGACATCGCCCATTCCACGCTCGGCAAGATTGCCGGATGTGGCATGGTGGATTGCATGACCGCTGCGCCAGACATGGTAAGGCGTCATCAACAACGCCCCGATCACCCGTCCGACCCAGTCATTGACTGTCCGCCGTTTGAAAAAAGCGCCGTGGCCGCAATCATGCTGGATCATGAACAGGCGCACCATGAAACCGGCAGCCGGCACGCACAGCGCCAGGGCCAGCCAGTAGCTGACCGAAAACGCCAGCCACGCCGCGATCCACGAGGCGGCGAAGAGCGCCGCTGTTACGGCCAGTTCAATCACACTGCGTTTCTCGTCAGGCTGGCGGTATGGCGCCAGCACTTTTGGCCAGTCCTGAGCCGAAATAGGTGACGCATCGGGTTCGGATAAGTGCGGCGCATAATTCATACAGTCGCGGCCTCTTGCATAATCGACATCGTCTCAGCATCCCCCTCGTTTGCGCACCAGTTCCGCCCTAGGCAGCGCGCTGTTCATAGCGCTGCTGGCGCGGCCTCCGCCGCTTGCGCGATTTGGGCACCGTGCGGCTTGCACCATTATTGTGTTTCTTGCCTGATTTTGGCATCGGGTCAATGGGTGCTTCACCAACAACGTCCAAAGAGCGCTTTAACAGCTTCTCGATGGCCCGCAACTGTTGCCGCTCACTGTTGTCACACAGCGAAATGGCAATTCCGTCGGCGCCGGCGCGCGCAGTGCGGCCGATCCGGTGGACATAGCTTTCCGGCTCGTTCGGCAGTTCGTAGTTGATGACATGTGAGATGTCATCGACATCGAGGCCGCGCGCGGCGAGGTCGGTGGCGACCAGCACCCGGAGGCGGCCGCTGCGGAACGCGTCAAGCGCGCGCTGGCGCTGGCTTTGCGATTTGTTGCCGTGCAGCGCTTGTGCGTTGACGCCCTCCTTCGAGAGCCGCTTCACGACCTGGTCCGCGCCCCGCTTGGTGCGGGTGAAGACGATGACCTTCTCCAGCTCACGCGTCTGCAGCAGCTTGGCCAGGAAATCGCGTTTTTCCGCTTTCTCCATGTGATGAACGCGCTGCTCGATGCTTTCCACCGCAACGGTCTTGGCGGCGATTTCAACCCGCACCGGCTCATACAGGATTTCGTTCGCCAGCTTGGCGACTTCGCCCGGCATGGTGGCGGAAAACAAAAGTGTCTGGCGTTCATCCGGCAACAGCGCAACGATCTTGCGCACGTCGCGGATGAAGCCCATGTCGAACATGCGGTCGGCTTCGTCGAGAATGAGATACTCGCACTGGCGCAGGTCGATACGGCCCTGCGCGATGTGGTCGAGCAGTCGGCCCGGTGTCGCCACCAGAATATCGACACCCCGGCGCAGCGCGTCGATTTGCGGACGGTGGCCGACGCCGCCCATGACCACAGTGTGGCGCAATCCCATGTGCCGGCCATAGGTCTTGATGCTGTCAGAGATCTGCAGCGCGAGTTCACGCGTCGGTGCAAGGATCAGGGCCCGAACCATCTTCGGCTTGAGTTGTACGCCATCTTCATCGAGGTTGTGCAGCAGCGGCAGCGTGAAGGCCGCCGTCTTGCCGGTGCCGGTCTGGGCGATGCCGAGCAGGTCCATGCCTTGGAGAAGCAGGGGAATGCCGCGTTGTTGAATGGGGGTAGGGGTGGTGTACTGCGCTTCTTTGAGCGCACGCAACAGCCGCTCGGTAAGCCCGAGTTCGGCGAAATTTGAAACTGTCACTTTAATAGTGTTCCTTATAGCCACGCGTTGGCGCGCAGATAAGCGCGCGACCGGCCTTGGCCGTGTCGTTCATGTCCACGCGCACCTGGAACAGACGATGTATTTTGATGAAAAAGTCTCGAGACAATAACGCTCAAAGAAATGAGCCGAATCGCGCGATCGCGAGAAATTCTGACGCTCACATGGCCGTTCCCGGCCTGAAAGTCAAGCAATCATGCGAAATACGCCGGAGATGGCTAACGGAATCGTAATGCCAGCGGCCTGAAATTCTGCTGTTCCCAGCCAATTTTCCCGGCAGCCTCTGTGATGGGCGGTCTGACCGGCGGCACCAAGAGCGCAGGTGCTCTCTACTAAGTGGAGGGGCCAATTGCGTTTGAATGCGCCGCGTCCACAGTCCATGACCTGAACCTTTGCTGACCCTCGATCGTTTCACGTTTATATGGAATCGCTTTGGCCGGGTTTTCACGTCTTCTGGCAAGGCATGGTCCACGCCGTGGTCTGGCTGACCACAAGTGGACCGTAACGCAGTCAGAAGGGGTGAAAACCAAGGCCTTCGGTGGCCAAATCGGCCCCTCGTCCTCGGCACACCGGCGCCTGTGCCATGCACCGGTGCCTCCGAATTTGTTACTTCCAATCCGGTTGCACTGGCATGATGGTGCCGCAACAAGGCATTCAATTATGGAACTGCCCGCATGATCATTTCGGACATCCGCACACATCTTCTCTCGGTCCCGTTCGCCGATCCCCCGCGCACCGGGTTCCTGTCTCTCGGCGCCATCGATCTGCTGGTGGTCGAAGTGGAGACGGCGTCGGGCATAATCGGCACCGGCCACCTGCATCCGCTGGCCGGCGGCCTGCGGACGCTTGAGATGTGCATCAACGAGATGCTGAAACCGCTGCTCATCGGCGAGGATGCCCTCCAGGTGGAGGCCCTGTGGCAGCGCATGTGGCAGGCAACCTTCATCCAGGGCCGCATGGGAATCACGGTGATGGCCATGTCGGCACTCGACATCGCCTTGTGGGATGCGGTGGGGCGCGCGCAAGGCAAACCCTTGTGGCAGTTATGGGGAGGCCGCCCGGATCCGATGCCCATATATGGCTCAGGCTGTTTTCGCGGGCTCGGTCATGACGGCATGATCGAAAAGGCCGAGCGCTATGCGGCGGAAGGCTTTTCCGCCATCAAGATGCAGGTCGCCCACCTTTTCACCCATGATGAGGACATTGCCAATGTGCGCGACATGCGGACAGCCCTCGGCGGCAGCATCGAGATCATGGTCGACGTCAACCAGGGCTGGAGCGTTGACGAGGCCATCACTGTCGGGGGCAAGCTTGACGCATACAATATCGCCTGGCTGGAGGAACCCGTCATGGCGGACGACTTCGACGGCTACCACACAATCGCCGATGCCATCTCGACACCCGTCGTGGGCGGTGAAAACCACTTCACCCATCACGATCTCAAGCCGTTCTTTGCCAGCCGCAAGGTCCCGATCCTGCAGCCCGATATCATGCGTGGCGGGTATACGGAGCTGCGCGTTATTGCGGAGCACGCACACTGCGCCGGCTTAACGATCGCGCCGCACATGTTCCCCGAACTCAGCACTCATCTGACGGCCTCCATCCCCAATCCGTCCTGGCTCGAATATATGGCCTGGTACGACCACCTCTGGGTTGAGCCGCTCACCGTGGAGGGTGGTATGATGGCGCCACCCGGCCGTCCCGGCCACGGCATGGATTTCAAGCCTGAATTGTTTCGTGAGTTCCCGTACCGGGAGTGAACGCTGCCGCCTCAGCTCACCCCGCTCCACCGCAAAGCGCGGACGTTCAAGGGTGTTAAACATGACTGTGCTATAACAAATGCCGGTCTCAGGACCTTCGGGAAATCACGGTCGAACGCCAATCCCGTGCAAAAAAAGCATCCTGAAGGAGCGGCACGCGCAATGAACGGAGAAATCGAACAACTCATTTCGCTTTCTTCGGCGGCAAACGGCGTGGTGGCGGGCGGGATCGAACCTTCGGATTACTATCCGGGCAATTCTTCGTTCGGTTTCTGCAATGCGGTCACATTCGTCGATCTCGAGCGCGGTCCATCGGGCGCGTATCGAGAGATTGAACGGCATCCATCGCCGGTCGAATGGCTCGACAGCCTGAAGCGGGCAGCCGGGTGTTCGGTTTGGCTCGGGTATGGTGCGACCAACCGGCCTGATGTGCAGGACCATATGCTTGCAGGCTTCACCGGCGGCGGCGGCAGCTGGTCGTTGATGGTGGCCGCCGACAACCTCACGGAACGCTGGATCGGGAGATGGGAAGTGACCGACGCCGAAGCCTCCGATCGGCGAAGCTGGAAAGTCACCTACGGATGCACGGACCGCGTCGAAGGCCCTGTGCCCCGCCCCGATGTGCATCTGGATGCAACCGTTGATCGATTGAGACGTGTACTTCAGGACATCCACGCATTTTCCGCCTCACACGATCAGGAGGGTTGGGCCGACATTTTTCAGAAAGCGCTGATGTCGCTGGACACGACGACCAAACCCCGGCTTCCCGGCAAAATGAAGCTTGTGTGTTTCGACCGGTATCCGGAACTGGCCCGGCGATTGCTCGGCGCCGCGTACACCGCGTGGGTGTTCGGCGGTATGGGATCGTGGAACGACTTGTATTTCGAAGAGGAGCGCGTGTTCAAACTCTATCAGACACTGTCGGCCGAATTGTACGCGGCCGTCTGCGAAGCCCTTCAAGTCGCCTCGACATCCTTCGAGCGCTAGAGCATTTTCCGATCATATTGAACCATCTGACCGCTGTTTCGCGTTTGCTGGCGAGGCACGGTTCACGCGGTGGTCTGGCTGACCACAATTGGACCGTAACGCAGTCCAGCAGGCGCGAAACAGCGGTCAGATGGTTCAATATGATTGGAAAATGCTCTAGATCACTCCGGCTCCACTGTAAAGCGTGAGCGATCACCTGCTTCCGTGGCAACCACCCTCAACCGCTGCACCCGCTTCTCGGCCTCTGCGAGATCGGCACCACCAAGCGTGCCGGGCCTGTCGCCCTGCTTGCCGTTGAGATATTCGAACGGGTCGGTGTGGTCGACAAACCCCAGGCTATCCGCACCCAGGGAATAGCCCATCAGGCGTTGCACCTGTTCGGGCAGGGCGCGCGCCTCGTCCATGCTCATGGTGAGCAGCTGGGTTTCCTCCTGCCGCAGCCAGCCGAGCACATAATGCAGCGCCACACCGAAGCGCGGCCGGTTCGATTGATTGGCGCCGCCGCCATGCACCACATTGCCGGTATAGATCAGCACTGAGCCCGCCGGCATCACTGCAGGCATGATCTCGTGAGGCTCGGGCGTGCGCTCGTCCTCCCACAGATGGCTGCCCGGCACCAGCGCGGTAGCACCGTTCTGGGCTGTAAAATCCGAAACCGCCCACATGGTGGCCAGGGTCAGGGGCGGGGCCGGATTGCGGATCGGCCACAGGTTGGTGTCACGGTGCAGCAACTGGGCCTTTTCGCCGGGACCCAGATGCATGATGCCGGTGTAGTTGACCCAGTAGCGCGCGCAAAACTTCAGGAGAATGTCATCCGCCACGCCGAGCACGGTCGGATGCACCAGCATCTCGCGCGCCATTTCCGACTTGCGGATAAGCGCCCCGAAGCGCTTGGTCTCATAGCCCCAGAAATCCTCGGTGCCTGTTGCGGTCACCGCCACATGGGGCTCAAGCTCGCCCTTGAGCCGCGCGATCTGACCGGCGTCGATGAGCTTCTCGACGATGGCGTAGCCGTCGCGTTTCACGGCTTCCGTCACCTCTGCAACACTGGCGTCTGTCGGGAAGTTGTTCATAACCTGGGACCATATGCGGATCGCATCATCTGAACCATACCATTTTCGTTATCCCCGGCATGACGAAACGGCAATTTACACATACATTTTGCAGGTGCAGGATATGCCGGAACCGCTAGGTCGTAGACTCATAAATACCACCCATTGTGTTTGGTCAGGAGGGTTCGAATGCTGGAAAACAAGCGCAAGATCAGGCTTTTCGCCTTATCGAGCATTGTTTGCCTGCAGGCGGGCCCTCCTGACCAAACCCTCCGGGCGCAACGGATTTGCCTTGCGCGTGCGTTGCAAAGGTTTGAAAACCGGACGGTTTCCGGCACCTTTGCGCCTGCTCGCAACGCAAATTCGTCAGCGCACAATGGGTGGTATTTATGAGTTCACGACCTGGCCTGAGGCAAGGACACGACCCGCATGAGCACACACCCGGAGAGCAGCTACAGGAAACCTGAGCGCTGGTCGGTGAGCGCGAACAAGCTTTTCCCCTGTCAGGTCGGCTTCACCTCGCCGCCGCATGACTTTGATGCAGCGCCGACAGATTTTCTCAGGATCGCGCCGGAAACCGTCGGCGCCCATGGCCGCATGTTGCATGTGCCGGACTATGCCCATGAACTCAAACAGCGCACCGACAACTTTCATCTGCTGGAGGATTTCGTCCACTGCATGGCCAATAACGGCGCCGATGTGTGCGGCCAGGTTGGCACCAACTGGGTCCATGCCTCGGGCACCACACCGGACGAGATCGCCGCCTTCTGCGCCCGGCTCAGCGACACTTACGAGACCCCGTTTCATATGGCGGGCTATTGTCTGGTCGAGGCCCTGCGCGATCTGGGAGCGGAAAAGATCGCCCTCAATTCGGTCTATTACTGGCCCGACTGGCGCGACGGCATCGCGCGGTTTCTCAAGCAGGCAGGCTTCGATGTGCTCTATGCGGGAAATTTCGTCGACCAGGGGTTTTATGAGACCCAGCAGGAGTGCAACGACCAGACCTGGGTCTTCCCCGGCGAGATGGCGGCACAGTCCATGCAACGAGTGGCCGAAGCAGCCCCCGGCGCCGATGCCATCGTCGTCAACGGCATGTGCAACTTCCGCCGCCCCGATGGTCTGCCGCAGCGCATGGTGTCGCTCGCAATCGATCTCGAAGCGCAGGTCGGCAAGCCGATCGTAGCCTCGGACGTGGCCTTGTACTGGCGCATCTTCAAGACACTCGGTCTCGCACCGACCGGCACCCACGGCCGGTTGTTGTCTTCGCTCTAGGGCCTGTTGGCCATGCACATGATCCTCGCACTCTGGGCGGTGCCGCGCTCGACCTCCACAGCATTTGAATGGATGATGCGCCAGCGCGGCGATCTCGCCTGCTTCCACGAGCCCTTCGGTGAGGCGTGGTATCAGGGTGAAGACCCCTTGTGGCCCAGGCTGACGCAAGACAGCGTGCGCACCCCGGGTCTGACGCAGGATACGGTCTGGGCAGCGCTGCAGGACGCGGCGCGCAAGGGGCCGGTCTTTTCCAAGGACTTCCCGCATTACATCGATCACATGTTGGACGACGAATTTCTTGGCCATTTCACCCACTCCTTCCTGATCCGCGATCCGGCCAAGACCATCACCTCCATGTACAAGCACTGGCCGGATTTCGTGCTCAAGGAAACCGGCTTCATCGAGCAGCGCGCCCTCTTCGATCGGCTGGCGGACAAGACCGGCACAGCGCCGCCGGTGATCGATTCCGATGACCTCCTGGAAGACCCGCACCGCATCGTCGAGCTTTATTGCAATGCCGTCGGCATCCCGCATCTGCCGCAGGCGCTCAAGTGGGCGCCCGGCGCCCGCGACGAGGTGAGTTGGTGGGACGGCGGCTCGTTTCACGAAAATCTGCGCAACTCCGACGGGCTGAAGCCGCAGAAGCGCACATATATCGATATTTCAGACGCGCCCGACCGGGTGAAGGAGATCCACGAGATCTGCCAGCCGCATTATGAACGGTTGTACGCGCATCGCCTTGTGGCGCCTCTCTCCAGTACCCTGGTGGCAATTAAAGGGGAAACACCATGACCATCACGCGCATTGCAGGCGTTTACCAGGGCCGGTCCCGTGCGGTGCAGCACAACGGGATCGTCTATGCGGTCGCAACCGACCAGTCCAACGCGGACGGCATCGCCGAGCAGACCCGGCGCACGCTTGCGGCGCTGGATAAAAACCTTGCAGACGCCGGCAGCGACAAGACCCGCCTGCTGCAGGCAACCGTTTACCTCGCCGACATGTCCACCAAAGCGGAGATGGATGCGGTCTGGTGCGAATGGATCGGGGAGCAGCAAAACTGGCCCCAGCGGGCGTGTGTCGGCACCGATCTGGCGGGAGCGACGCTGGTCGAGATCGTTGTGACAGCGGCGGTGATTTAGATTGCCAAAGCCGCAACCTCAGCCAACGTCGGAGTGGCAGCACACCTCCACTTGTCTTCGCCCGGCTTGACCGGACGATCCAGTACCCACTGCACTCCGTGCCTGTGGCACGACGGTAAACGCACGTAAATTCATGAGGTTACTGGATCCCGCATCGAGTGCGGGATGACGTCCACGAGTGTGGCAACGCTCGCGCGCTGCAAGACCGTCGGCGCACAATGTGTGCTATTTATGAGCTCATGACCCAGATCGCTTCACCGTCAGCTTGACAGGCCGGGAGAGGACATTGTCGATCCAACCGAGAGTTTTCGGAAACAGACAGCGGCATGGCTCTGCCGGGTTATTTCTGCGCCGAACAGATCAATAGCTCGCAGGGTGATACGAACCCGTCGGTAGACTCAAATCGCCGCATTGCGTCCGTGACTTCGATCCAGATGGCCTCTTTGGCTTCGTCGTCCAAGCCGCTCAACATCTGTTGCATGGTGCCGGAGGCTTCGCGTCGCCATCGCACGCATTCTTCCGCAGACGCAAACCGAAGCGGCGCTTCAACCACTTGTTCGTGCACGTTGAGAAATCCGGCAGTCCTCATGCTTTCAGCAAGAAGGCCCGGCGTTCCAAGGCTGAAAGGGCCCGGTTGCCCTGGCTCAGGCGGTGGCAGACCACGTTTTTGCCGGATCATTTTTACGGGTATGGAAAAGAATGGTGTCTTCTCGGCCGTCGTGAACACGATCGCCGACAATCGTCCACCCGGTCGAAGTACACGCTTTACTTCGAGAAGCCCCTTTTTCAGGTCGGGCAGGTACATGAGACCCAGGCGGCAAATCGCAGCATCAAAGCAACCGTCTGGCCGTTTCAGCGCTTCAGCGTCCATGACCTCGGCTTTCAGCTGCGACAAACCCAACTTGCCGGCGACTGCAGTGGCAAGATCAACAAACTCCGGCGCGATGTCCGTTGCCAACACTTCACCGGTGGGCCCGACACGTTCCGCCGCAGAAATCGATTGGCCGCCATCTCCCGCCGCGATATCGATGACCCGGCTCCCAAGCGCTACTTCCGCTTGGTCGAGCATTGTTTCAGTCGCTGCATCCAACCAGGCGTTTATGGCCGGAATCCATTCGTGCCACCCCTGCGCGGCTCGCCCCCATTCTTCCTTAACCGCTTGTTTGTAAGCCGCTGGATCAAACGCCATAGACTTAATTCCTCGCCGAGGAGACTTAATCTGTGGTCAATAAGCGACCGACCATAGAGCAGACGGCAGTGGTTGGCGATGCAACAACGGGTACTCCCGAGGGTCGGCTCCCTCTACGACCGCTCGATGCGCTCCATGTCGTCGTCTGACAGGCCGAAGTGGTGCCCGATTTCGTGCACCAGCACGTGGGCGACGACTTGCTTCAGGCTTTCCGGGCGCGCCGCCAAAAAATAGTTGCCGGCAGGCGTCATGCGGCCGCATTGCGGCGCAGGGCATCGGTGATGAAATCTATGAACACCCGGAGCCGGGCAGGGACAAATGGCGTTTGCGGCCGTACCAGGCTCAAGGCTGTATGATAGATGTCGAATTCTGGCAGCACGGCGACCAGGCGCCCGGCCTCAACGTCATTGGCTATGCTGGAAACCGGCAGCGTCGCCACTCCAAGTCCCCGGAGCACCGCTTCGCGCTGAGCCCCCAGATCGGTGACCAGAAGGCGGCTCTTTATCGGCACTGAAACGGCCTTTCCGCCGCCGGAAAACGTCCACATTCTGTTGTCGGGGGAGCAGTACCAGTGGATGCAATCGTGGTGTGCGACGTCTTGCGGTTTTTCCGGTGTTCCGCGGCGCCGCAGATAATCCGGGCTGGCATACAGCTGGTAGCGGGTATCAATGATGCGGTGGCTGATCAGCGATGAACTGGGCAGCGGGCCCGACCGAATGGCAGCATCGAAGCCTTCGCCCACGAGGTCGACAATCCGCTCGGTCAATTCGAGCTCCAGACAGATTTCCGGATAAGCTTCGATAAAGTCGACGGCGATCAGTGCAATGGAATCGTGCCCGATGGCGGGTGGGGCAGTGACCCGCAGACTGCCGCGCAGCTCCTGATCGCTTTGGGCGATCTCGTCATTAACCCTTTCAATCTCCTCCAGCGCTGCTGCGGCCTTCGGCAGGTACCGCGTGCCCGCTTCCGTTGGACTGACACTCCGCGTCGTCCGGCGCAACAAGGTCACGCCGAGCGTGTGCTCAAGTTCGGCAACGTGGCGGCTGACGGCGGTCGTGGACACGCCCAGATTGCGCGCAGCGGCCGAGAAACTGCCCGCTCGCGCGACTTCCACGAAGGTTGTCATAGCACCGATAGTGTTCATGGCTGTTATCCCGAATTACGTGATTAACTTTCCCAATATCACATTATTATCCTGATAAAGTCGAGGCCCTATGTTCATTCCACGCAACAACCCACCAAGGAAAGATCATGGCCTACATCGATGGAATCAGAGACGCCCGAACTCTTCTGGAGGTCCTGCGGGACTATGTCCGCCCGGCCCCAGGGGCTGATCAGGCTGATTTGTCTGGCAAGGAGGGCGCAGGCGATCAAGCGAAAACCGCTGTCCTCGGCCTGCGGGTGCTCCGCGACATCGGCCTCAGGCGGGAGCATCAGGATTATTCCGCCCGCGCCTCGCAGACCGACAGTTCGGATCGCCGGCTTCACCGCATCGTTGATACACTAAGATACTGAATTATCCCGCTCCGGCGCCTGTCACGACCGCTCGATGCGCTCCATGTCGTCGTCTGACAGGCCGAAGTGGTGGCCGATCTCGTGCACCAGAACGTGGGCGACGACTCGCTTCAGGCTTTCCGGGCGCGGCCGCCAGTAACTGAGGATCGGCTCGCGGTAGAGCCAGATCATGTTGGGCAGCTGGCCGGTTTGCGGTGTGGCCGCATTTTGCGTGGCGCCGACGCCCTGGAACAGCCCGAGGATCGCATAGGGCGAACTTGCCCCCATTTCGCGCAACACCCCATCGGTGGCAAAGTCGGTCACCTGGATGATCACGTCACCCGTCAGGGCGCGAAACCGCTCCGGCAACTCGTCATAGGCTTCGCGCGCCAGGGCTTCGATGTCGTCCTGAAACGCGTTCTGCAGTCCTGGCATGGGCAGGGGCATGGGCCGGTCCTCAAAAATTCAGATCCTTTGGTACAAGATGGGTCCAACGGGGCTTGAGATCAATGCTCGGGCTCGGCGTTAAGCCCAACGATTTCCACCTCGCCATTGGGCGCTTCAGCAAAATCGCCGACCGCCTTGCCCGACAATACCTTGGCCATGGGGGATACCCAGGAGATGCGTCCATCCGCAGGCTCGGCCTCGTCCTCGCCGACGATCCGATAAGTCTGCTTTCGTCCGTCTTCCCATTCGATGGTGATGGCGCAGCCGAAGCCCGCCAGGCCATCGTCTTCCGGCGGCGGCAGAAGTTGCGCTGTGGCGCGCCGCGCGGTCCAGTAGCGCAGGTCGCGCGAATGCCGTGCGAGTAAGGCACGCTCGCCGGCCGCCTGTGCTGCGGCAAGCTCCTTTTGCAGCCGCTCCATTTCTCCATCGATCAGCCGCAGGCCCCGGCCCGTCACGTAATTCGGCAGGTCGCTGACCGGACGGTCGGGGAGGGTTTCGGAGAAATCGTCCCCATCCTGTTCTTTGACGAATGCACGGCTCATGGCTCGGCTCCACGCTTGCGTCTTGAGTATAGCATATGGAAGCGCTGCCACGCTTTGGCCTTGTTTTCGCGGTTCCTGCGCGCCTCACACACCGAACCCCATCTACAAATACACAGGACCTGTCTTCCATGCGGACCATCGCCTATGCAGCCATCGCGGCATTTATCGCCACCGCCACCCTGGCGTCGCTCCCAGGCAACCAAACCGCCGCCGCCACGCAATGCGGCCGTGCCTCATGGTATGCCCTGACATCGATCACCGCCAGCGGCGAGCGCGCCTCACCTGCGGCCATGACCGCCGCGCACCGCTCGCTGCCTTTCGGCACCAGGGTGCGGGTGCGCAATCTTGCCAACGGCCGCTCGGTTGTCGTGCGCATCAACGACCGCGGCCCGGTCAGCCGCAGGCTCATCATCGACGTCACCAAGGGCGCTGCATCCAGGCTTGGCTTCGTCACCAAGGGCATCACCAAGGTCTGCCTTGAGCGGGTGGCCGGCTGAACCGTTGCGATAGAGTGGGGCGCTTGGATTTTCCGCTCCGTGTGGCACAATGCCGGCACCCAACTTATGTCAAGGAGTACCGCCATGAAACGGATAGCCACTGGTGCAGCCTGCCTCCTGTTCCTGGCCACCGGCCCGGCCCAGGCCGAACCGATGTGGGACGTGGCGTCCTACTGGGTGTGCAAGGTCAAACTGCACATCAAGGTCAATGTCGACGGGACCGACGTCGCCATCAACGAAGAACAGGCGACGATCACTTATGACTTTGCCAAGTCCACCATCACCTCATCCTTCTCAGACCAGGTCGGTTCTATCGGGCGCAAGTTCTACGTC
>JAJFHM010000150.1 GCA_021775625.1 Hyphomicrobiales bacterium
GCGGATCACCTCCGGCGAAACATAGCTGTAGGCGAGCCGCAGGCAATTGGCGGGTGCTGCGTCGGGATAACAGACGCGGCCGGTGCTGACCTCGACCCCATGGTGGACGGCGGTGTCGGCAATGGCATCCGCGTCGGCCCCGTCGGGGAGTTCGGCCCAGAGGAAATAGCCGCCTTCCGGGCGCCTGATGCGGACCTGCGGCAGATGTTCCGCGAAGGCTGCCATCATGGCATCGCGGTGGGCACGCATTTCGATCGCAAGCGCGTCCACATGGGCGCTCATCTTGTTCGACCGCATGAGGTCGACGACGATGCGCTGGGCGAAGGGGTTTGAGCCGCCACTGGCCTTTTGGGCCGCCATGCGCCTGACCAGTTCGGGTGCTCCCAGCGCCCAGCCGACACGCAGGCCCGGCGCCAGAACTTTCGATACGGTGCCAAGGGCTATGACAACGCCGGAGGTGTCGAGCGCCTTCAGAGGCGCCACCGCCTCACCTTCGAAGCGCAAACGCCGGTAGGGATCGTCCTCGAGGATCACGAAGCCCCAGCGCTCGGCCAGCGCGATCAGCTTTTCGCGGCGTCTGAGCGACATTGTGATGCCGGTTGGATTGTGGAAGTCGGGTATGTCGAACAGGAGCTTCGGCGCGGGCTCGCCGTTTGCGTCGAGGCGCTTCAGCGCATGCTCCAGTTCGTCCGTATCAAGGCCTTCCTCATCCTGGCCTATGGCCAGAAACGAAACGTTGTGGGTGCGCATGATGTGCAGGGCGGACATGTAGGTCGGCCGGGTGACGATCATCCTGTCGCCGGGGTCGATGAACACACGGCACGCCAGATCCAGCGCGCTCTTGGCGCCGTAGGTCACAAGAACATTGTCGCGGGTGCAGCGGATGCCGTCTTCGCCGACATATCCGGCGATCTGATCGCGCAGGTCGTCGAGGCCCATGAGGGGGCCATACTGCATGGTTTCCGCGATATGGTCGCCGGCAGCCGAGGCGGCTTCCCGCACCACATCGGGCAAAAGCGGCGGATAGGCCAGACCACTGCTCAGAATGATCACGTCATGGGGATGTTCGAAGAGCGATTTGCCCAGGGTTTCCGCCCGGCGGGCAAAGCGGTATGCGGGTGCGCTGGTTCCACCCGACCCCTGGTATTCCGCCATTTGAAACACTCCATGTCTGAAACCGTTGCGTTAAAACAATATATTATATATTATTTTAAGTCGTCAATCGGAATTGCACCATCTGGAAGGTTTGCCATGTCTCCGACGTATCCCGACTTCCCGCGCGAAGAATTCGACGCCCGCTATGCCAAGGCCCGTGCCCTCATGGCGCAGCAAAATCTCGATGCATTGCTGATCACCGAAAGGCTGAACTATCAGTATTTCTCCGGCCACCGCTCGGAACAGAATGCGGTCGACAAGATCCGGTCCTACATGTTCATCCTGCCGAAAGACGACGCGCCGGTTCTGATCACCATGCCGTTTGAGGTGGCGCAGGTGGAAGAGACCACGTTCATCGACACCATCAAGACCACCGGCGGGCTCACCGGACATCCGGCATTCATCATCGACACGCTCAAATCCATGGGCCTCGCGCAGGCCCGTATCGGGATGGAGCTTGGCCGCGAGCAATATCTCGGCATCAGCTATCTCGGCCTTCAGGAAGTGATGGCCGGCCTTTCAGGCGCCGCGTTCGTCGATGCCGCCGACATTATCCTCAAGACCCGGGTGGTCAAGTCACCGCTGGAGATCGCCTATGCGCGCAAGGCGGCAGAGATCAGCGCCCAGGCACAGAAAGATACCTTCGCCGCGATCAATGCCGGCATGACAGAAAACCAGATCGCCCATGAGCTGCGGCGGCACCTGATCGACCTTGGCGCGGAAAAACTGTCGTTGCTGTGCGTCGTGTCGGGACCGACACCGTCCACCGGCATCGTGCTGCTGCCAACCGAGAGGGTTGTGCAGAAGGGCGAAACCGTGGGCTTCGATGTGGGCGTTTCCTACAAAGGCTACTGGTCGGATCTTGCCCGCACCGCATCGGTGGGGGAGCCGTCCGGGGAGCTCGATGAGTTCTACGGCTGGATGATGGAGCTCCGGCACAACTGCAACATGCAGCTTACCGCTGGCAAGGCGCCGGCGGACGTTATCGCTGTGTGCGACCGCATGCTGGGAGAACGCGGCCTCAAGACCATGGGAGTGGGCCGGGTCGGCCATGGGGTCGGTGTTGAAACCACCGAGTACCCCTCGCTTGCAGCCTTTGAAGAGGTGACATTCGAGGAGGGCATGATCTTCGCCTGCAACCCCAATTTCGCCAATCACCTGGGCTTTATCAACGCGGAGGACAACTGGGCGATCACCGCCGGTGAGCCTGATCTCCTGTCGGATCCGATTGCTGCAAACCGCATCCCCGTCGTGGCGGCATAAGGCGGGTTCGATGCAGCTGGTGCACTATGGCGATGGCCCCAAGGCCATCTATGAGCAACTCAAGGGCCAGATCCTGTCCGGCGCTCTGGCCGGGGGAGAGCCGTTGAAGATCCAGGCGGTGGCCGATGGCCTCGGCGTCAGCATCGTGCCGGTGCGCGAAGCACTGCGCATGCTGGCATCGGACGGGTTTATCGACATCCGTCCGCGGCGCAGCCCGGTTGTCACGCGCATCGAGCTTGCCGATGTGCTGGAGATCAATCAGATCCGCCAGGCGCTGGAGCCGGTGGCGCTTGCGACTGCGGTCGAGCGGCACACCGCCGCGTCGCTTGCCGCCTGCCGCAGGATCGTTGCCGACGACGAGAAAGAAGAAGACCGCTGGCGCAAGGTGGAACTCAACCGGCGGTTCCATCTCGCCCTGGTGGAACCGTGCGGGCTGACGCGCATGCTGCGCCTGATCGAAGACCAATATGACGGCATTTCGCGCTTCGCACAGTTTCGCGTCGTCGAAACCGGCGTGTTCCAGGGCACGCCGCACGCTGAGCACCTGGAAATCCTCGATGCGGTGGAGCGGCGCGATAGAGATGCAGCGGTCGAACTCATGGGCGCGCACCTGTCAGCTTCAACGGAACGGGTGCGCAGGGAACTGGAAAACAGCCAGGCTTAGTGCCTCAGTGGACGTCCAGGCCGCTGCCGGGTCCGCCAGTCCTCATCGACGAAATACCCGAGGTTCGACGGCGCCAGCCTTTGGCCGCGAATGAGATCGGCACCCTTCTCGCCGATCATCATGGTCGGGGCGTTGAGATTGCAGCTCGGAATGAGGGGCATGATCGAGGCATCCACCACCCGCAGGCCCTCGATGCCATGGACGCGGCATTGCGGATCGACCACGGCCATGGGGTCGGTTCCCATCTTGCAGGTGCCGCTGGCGTGGTAGGATGAATGCACGTGATCGCGCACGAAGGCATCGAGTTCCGCATCGCTTTGAACATCTACGCCGGGCGCCAGTTCGCGGCCGCGAAAGCGGTCCATGGCCGGCTGCGCCAGAACTTCCCGCGCCAGCCGGTAGGCGTGGCGCATTTCGACCCAGTCGCTCTCCTTGCTCATCATGTTGAACAAGATGCGCGGCGCAGCATCCGGATCCGATGACCGCAGGCGCACCCATCCGCGGCTGACGCTGCGCTGCGGACTGAGCTGCAGCTGAAAGCCGTGCGAGCGCATGAAGTCCATGCTGCCCTCCTGAAAATCCGTGCCGCCTTCGTTGACGGCAATCGGGAACAGGTAGAACTGGATGTCGGGAAACCGGATGCCGGCAGCGCTGCGGACAAAGGCGCCGCATTCGAAATGATTGCTGGCGAGCAGGCCGTCCCTGGCAACCAGCCAGCGCAAGGCGCTCAAGGCCTTGGCGAGCGGGTTCAGATGGCGGGCGAGAGAGACCGGCTCCAGGCATTCCATCTGAATGGTGCTCAATTGATGATCCATGAGGTTTTCGCCGACGCCGGGCAAGTCGCAGAGAACGTCTATGCCGTGCTGCTTCAGCTGATCCGCCGGACCGATGCCGGAGAGCATGAGAAGTTTCGGCGAATTGAACGCCCCCGCACAGACGATGATTTCGCGCGCCGCAGCCACCTCATGCGACCGCCCGCCCTGACGGAACCTTACGGCTTGCGCCCTGTGCCCGCGCACCTCAATGCGCTCGACGACGCAACCGGTCCTGATTTCAAGGTTGCCCCGCTGTGCGGCCGGCCGGAGATAGGCCCTCGCGGTGCTGGAGCGGTAGCCGCCGGCAGCGTTCATGGGGAAACGTCCAAAGCCTTCCTGACGGTAGCCATTGATATCACCGGTCGGCTCATAGCCTGCCTCAAGCCCCGCTGCGACGAAGGCTTTAGCGATGGGATTGGGCTGCGTCGTCGTGCTGACGGCAACGGGCCCGTCGCGTCCCTGGTACTCGCTCACCGGATCGGCCCAGCCTTCGAGCCGCTGAAAGTAGGGCAATACATCCGCATAGGCCCAGCCCGTCGCCCCGGCCTCCGCCCAGCCTTCGAAATCAAGCGGATTGCCGCGCAGGTAGACCATGCCGTTGATGCTCGATGATCCGCCGACGATGCGGCCGCGCGGCTGCGACAGCCGGCGGCCGTTGAGATGGGGTTCCGGCTCGGTCTCGTAGGTCCAGTGGTGTTTGCGGGCGTTGAACGCATAGCGGGCTGCTGCCGGAATGCGGAAAATCGGGCTGGTGTCCCACTGTCCTGCCTCGAGCAGCAGAACCGATGTATCGGGATCTTCAGACAACCGGGACGCGACAATCGCCCCCGCACTTCCCGATCCCACAACGATATAATCGATCTCCATGCCGCCCGCTCTGCTCAACCGATCCAACAGCCGGCAAGATACCGCACAGGGGCGGCTGCCGCACCATCAGTTCGCACTCCGGATCGTAAGACCCGGAAGATGCCGTACAGTACACGTCCGTCGTCAACGCACTGGATGCGCGAACCGTTTGAGTGTTGTATCAATTCACGAGCTATTGGCAGAGCGACCACGGAGATAAATATGCCAGCATTGTTCAAATGGATCGTGGCGACATCGATTGGCTGTCTTGTCTCCGCGGCGGTGGCATTCGCCGCAGGCGAAAGCGACAGGATGCGCGAAATCGGCAATGGGGTGTACAGCTTCACGATCGGTGAGGGCAACCACTCCATGTTTGTGGTGGGCAAGGACAGCGTCGCGGTCTTTGAAACCTTTCACTCCGGTCATTCTCAAGACTTG
>JAJFHM010000016.1 GCA_021775625.1 Hyphomicrobiales bacterium
AGACCCACCGCATCGATGGCGGTCCATCTGTGGCCCAGCTCGATGCCGGCTGCATCGGTGAAACGGTCGTCGCTGGGCACTTGCCGTGCGTGGTAGGCATCGATCCGCCCGCACGCCAGATTGAGCGCGGCCAGCGTCCCGGGCTCGCAGGCGTCAACCGCGGCATCGATCTCCGTTTTGGAAATCCGCAGGTCGGAGCCCGTGCATTCGAAGCGGTCAAACCTGGCGGTGTAATCCACCAAGGCCGCATCGCCGCGCGCGCGGACGTCGGAGATGATATCCGCAACGATTGCATTCACATCCTCCGACACCTCACGTTTGGCGCCGAGAAAGTCCGCGAAACGGTGTTCGAAATCCGCGTGTGTGGTGTCGAGACGGTGGACCATGTGCTCTGGCCTCAGGTTTGCTCGCGCAAATCGTGCTCCGGTTTGCTCTGGGTCGACCATGCCGGCCCAAGATCGCTCATCTGCACCTCGATGCATTCGACGTCGAGCCGCAGCGTGCCGCCGCCGGCAAACGCCAGCACGATCTGGCCCGAGGGCTCGTCTCCAGGCTCAAAGGTGATTGACAACAACTCGAGCACCCCATCGTCGCGCTTCTGGTTTATGCCAATCGCCTTCGCCGAGACGACACGATTGAAATGCAATCCGCTGCGCTGGCGCTGAAATGCGTCTTCGTCGGCCCGGCCGTTTTCCGCATGCTCCCAGTCGAAGCGGTTTGCGACCACGGCAAACTGTTTGCGGCCCGGCAGGAACTTCATATCTCCCACAAGCAGGACGGCGTCCTGCATATGGGCCGAAATGACCGCCAGATCGTCGGCATCGAGCGCTGCAAGTTTCAACTGGTCCATGGCGTCCTTCACATCGCAAAACGGCACTCGGGCCGCTGGAGCCCTGTCTTACCGGCGGTTGCGGCGAGACGCAATCACCTTTGGGGCCGCAGGCGGTCAGCGGAGCAGGCATGGGCTGCTGCGCACCTGTGGCATTGCGGCCATTCAGAGGAGACAGGGTGCCCCGGGGGATCACTTATGGTTTGGACAAAGAATTGCGAATCACTCATAACGTATAGATTCCGTCTGCGTTCAAGGCCGCGTTTCACTCCTGCCAGCGATTGCCAATATGAGCGTTTCACACGACCTGTCTCCCACCCACGATCTGGTGGAAGTGATTTTCGAACTCCCCCATGCGCAAAGTCTCGACGGCGCCCGGACGGAATCGCTATGGGCGTTGCCTGTGGGCGATGCCCAGTTTCGGCTCCTCAACACACCGTTCCATGCCACCGGTGTCAGCCTTGAAGATATCGTGACCGCAACCCCATTGCCGGGAGAGGACACGCGGGTTCTGTTTGCCCGTGTCGTGGAGAAAAGCGGCCGCTCGACCTACCGGATACTCACCTATCCCGACACCACGCTGGCGGATTTTCTGCAGACCTGGAAGCAGCTCGAAGCTATTGGCTGCACCCACGAGCAACCGCCAGGCGGCGTCACCTCGCTGCATGCCATTGACGTGCCGCCAAACGCCGATATCGAACAGGTGCTGGTGCTCCTGCGCTCAGCCCAGGTGGCGGGCATCTGGGACTTCGAGCAGGGCGACTGGGGTCACGCTGGATAGCGGCCCTGGCTTGAATGCCGCTCGATTGAGAGATACGCTTGCCCTCCCTTCAACCGGATGCGCTTGCGAAACATGAAACCAACCGAAAAGCACATTGAAGAATTCGCCGCCAACGGGGCCGTCTGCCTGCGCGGCGTGCTCTCGTCTGACGACCTCGAGCAACTTGGCCGTGGCGTCGACAAGGACATTGCGGAACCAGGTCCCCTGCACACCCTGCAGCAGGGAGAACAGGACGAGGGATTTTTCCTGACGGATTTCTGTCTGGCGCAACGCCTGCCGGAGGTGCGCCAGTTTGTGGTCGCATCTCCTGCGGCGGAAGTTGCGGCGTCGCTGCTGGGATCGGCCAGGATCAATTTCTTTTATGACGCCCTGTGGGCCAAGGGCCAAAGTACGCCCAAGCGCACACGCTGGCATCAGGACCAGCCGTATTATCCGGTCAACGGCCAGCAGTTCTGCGTCCTGTGGTTTCCGCTCGATCCGGTCGCCAAGCCATCCTGCCTTGAATTGATCGCCGGATCGCACCTTTGGGGACGCTGGTTCCAGCCGGAACTCAGCCAGGCCGGGCAGGACCTCTACGCCGACACGGCGGCGATGGAACGTCTTCCCGACATCGAATCCGAAAGAGACAAATACGAGATCCTGAGCTGGGATATGGAGCCGGGGGACTGCATCGCATTTCACGGCCTGACCGTGCATGGTGCCCCGGGCAATGCCGCTTCGGACCGGGCGCGGCGCGCGGTTTCCACATTCTGGATGGGCGACGATACGGTTTTCGCCGAACGGCCGGGAACCGTCCGCCCGTTATTCGAGGGCCACCGGCTGGAATTCGGAGATCCGATGGATTGCGGCTACTTCCCGCGCATCTGGCCGCAGACAGAAGGTGAGGACCCGGCCCAGGCCGCACGCTTCACCGACCCGGACTTCCGCATCAGTATTTAGGACTTTCAGCTGCTGATGCGTTCGATTTCCGCGCCGCAATCCCCAAGCTTGCGCTCGATGCGTTCGAAGCCGCGGTCGAGGTGGTAGACCCGGTTGATCACCGTTTCGCCTTCGGCCGCCAGGCCTGCGATGACCAGCGAGACTGAGGCGCGCAGGTCCGTCGCCATGACCTGTGCGCCTTTGAGGGCGCCAACGCCGGTTATGGTCGCCTTGTCGCCGTCGAGCGCGATATCGGCGCCGAGGCGGGCCAGTTCCTGCACGTGCATGAAGCGGTTTTCGAAGATGGTCTCGGTGATTTCAGAAGTGCCGTCTGCCATGGTCATGAGCGCCATGAGCTGTGCCTGGAGATCCGTCGGGAAGCCGGGGAAGGGCGCTGTTGATACCTGCACGGCACCGATCTTGGCACCGTTGCGGGCAACCTTTATGCCGCGGTTGGTGGCTGTGATGTCGACACCGGCCTCGCCCATAACTTCAACCGCTGCCTCGAGCAGATCGGTCTTCGCGCCCACCAGTTCGACCTCACCGCCGGCCATCGCCACGGCCATGGCATAGGTGCCGGTTTCGATCCGGTCGGGCAGCACGCAGTGGGTTGCGCCATGCAACCGGTCGACGCCCTGAATGGTCAGGGTGGAGGTCCCGATACCGTCAATCTGTGCGCCCATTTTGACCAGGCAGTCCGCGACATCGCGGACTTCCGGCTCCTGGGCTGCGTTTTCGATCACCGTTTCGCCGCGGGCCAGCACCGCTGCCATGAGCACATTATGGGTGGCGCCGACGGTCACCTTGGGAAAATCTATACGGCCACCGATCAGGCCGTTCGGCGCCCGGGCCACCACATAGCCATCCTCAAGCTCGATTTCGGCGCCGAGCGCTTCCAGCCCCATGAGGTGCAAATCGACCGGCCGCGTGCCGATGGCGCAACCGCCGGGCAGGGAAACCTTGGCCTCACCGCAACGCCCCAGAAGCGGTCCCAGCACCCAGAAGCTCGCCCGCATGCGCGAGACGAACTCATAAGGTGCGGTGGTGTCGACAATGGTGCGCGCGGTGTAATGCACCGTGTCGCCCTGAATTCCGTTCTGTCCCGGGCGCTTGCCGTCGACCGCCATGTCGACGCCGTGATTGCCAAGGATGCGCGACAGCAAAGACACATCGGCAAGCCTGGGCAGATTGCGCAGGGTCAGTGTCTCGTCCGAGAGCAGTGACGCAATCATCAGCGGCAATGCGGCGTTCTTCGCGCCGCTGATGGGGATTTCGCCCTGCAGCCGGCGGCCGCCTTCAATTCTTATGCGATCCATGTGTTTCTTTTGCTTTCGGGCCGTATCGTTGAAGCGATGGCCAAAGGAACGCCGTGCGGCGCGTTCATTCCGTCCTATGAAGCATATGTGGTCCTAATTGGGCAACCGGCCAACATGCCTGCGTTTGACCCGGTGACCCTGTGGACAACCAATCCCGGGCGCCACATCGTCAGCTGTTATCCGAACTTTCCGGCTCACACGCCGCATCTTCGGATTTACGCCCCTTGGCCTGAGACTTACGCCGCCTGAGATTGGCGCGCAAGGCCTGTTTCAGCCGTTCTTCGCGGTCGGATCCGCTTTCCGTCTTGCTGCTCATGCCCTGACCTAACCCAAGGACCATGATCGTGTCCACCGGCGCGAGGCCCACCCTGCGCGGCTCATCTGGTCGGAGCCTGGGGCTGTGTGTCTAAACCGTCAGAATACGGATCACGTTTCTGTGAACTGTATAAATTGTAACGGCAGTCCCCAGCGCTTAGGTTTCAGCGATGTCTCTTATCGAACGCGCCGAACTCTTCGCCCGCGCCGCCCATGGCGCCATCGGGCAGAAACGCAAATACACCCATGAGCCCTATGTGGTGCATCTGGCGGAGGTGGCCGCTCTCATCGCCGGCCATGGCGGTGATGACGCCATGGTGGCCGCAGCCTGGCTGCATGACGTGGTGGAAGACACCGGCATTACGCTCGACGAGGTGGAGCGGCATTTCGGCGCGGACGTGGCGGAGCTGGTGTTCGCGCTGACCGACGTGTCGCGGCCAGACGACGGCAACCGCGCCAAACGCAAGGAACTCGACCGCCTTCACGTGGCGCAAGGTTCGCCGCGCGCCAAGACCATCAAGCTTGCCGACATCATCTCCAACATATCAACGATTGCGGAGTTCGATCCGAGCTTCGCGCAGGTCTATCTGCCCGAGCGCGAGCGGGTTCTGGCGGTACTCACGGAGGGCGATGCGGCGCTGTTTGCAAAAGCGCAACAGGCGCTGGAAGATGCCAGGGAGGTGCTCTCAAAGCGCCGGCGCTCATAGATCCCGCGCGTAAAAAACCAGCGGACGGTCATTCCACACCGACCGGGCTTCGGCGTGAAAGCCCTGTGCCTCGAAGAAGCCGTTGTTGCGGTGGCCGTCCGCGGTGATGGCGTGACAACCCGCAATCCCCGCATCAATGCAGCGGGCGGCGAAGGCAGAGATCAGGGCAGATCCGATCCCGCCGCCACGCAATCCAGATGCCACATTGATGTGCAGGTGGGCGGGATACCGTCCGCAAGCCTGCGCAAACAATGGAGTGTAGCCGTGATCTGAGAACAACGCGGAACGCGCCGGATCAAAGGGACAGCCGGCAACATAACCGGCGACGGCGTTGTCCGGGTTCAGTGCGGCGAAACACCAGTCCGGCCAATGGCTGAGATAACGTCCAAGCCAGCGGTCGTGGAACGCAATCCGCGCCGTCTCGTCCACGAACGCCTGCGTCGCGCCGGTTGCAAAAAAGACCGCATCGATTTCATCAAGCACTGGGCCCGTACACGCAGGCTCTGAGACAGCGAGAATGTGGACAATCGAACCGGGTTCGGGAACCGCCATATCCAACCATACCAGACGCCGTTGCAACGCCGAACGGTGCAAGAAAGCGTTAAGCCACTAGGTGATACGGTTTCCTCTTGAAAGCCGGTGTCTTTTGCCTTATCGACCCGGCTAAGCCCACGTAGCTCAGCGGTAGAGCACCCCCTTGGTAAGGGGGAGGTCGAGTGTTCGATTCACTCCGTGGGCACCAGCTCTCCCACCTCGCCGTTTTTCCACCTCCCAACCTGTATTGGCAAGACGCTTAGGCTTTCGCTCCAGCCTTGTTATGGGTGGCCAAGACGCACGACATTATCCGGTGTTCTTATGGCGGACATGAGGTGGGCCGCGCCTGTGGCGACTGCGGCTGAAATCGAGGCCTCAATCGGCGATGTGGTCGCAGGTTTTGGCGGTGAGCTACAGTTGAGGGCGCGCTCAATGCTCCGCCAGCAAGGACCCGAACCCCTGCACCTTGTCCTCGATGCCTGAGGCTCTGAGCGCATGCCAGTAGATTGCCGTGTTGATGGCGATGACCGGTTTGTCGAGCCAGAATTCGGCCCAGCCGGCGAGCTGCGCCATGGCGAGGTTGGTGCCGACCTGGACGATGGCCTCAACGCTTGCATCGTCCACCCGCAACATGGCGTCGCGCAATCGGTGCGCTGAGGTGTGGGCGATCTGCACCGGGCTTGTACATCTGAGGCCTTCGAGCGCCACAATTTCGAAACCGCAGTCTTCAAAGAAGCGCCGCACCTGGGCATCGCCCACCGGCATATAGGGCGTGATCACGGA
>JAJFHM010000151.1 GCA_021775625.1 Hyphomicrobiales bacterium
CTAGATCGCTTTACATTCATATGAAAACGATCTGGATCGGGATGTGTTCAAGGTGAGCGTTGGATCAACGCTCTGCTGCGTCACCGCATATATCCGGCGCTATGAAACTCCGAGCGGAATCGATGAGCAACCGGCCGGCAAGGTAGTTTCTGCCGACGAGAACCTGGTGATCCATTCCGGACCGGTCCGCCAGCGTGAACTCCACCACCTCCGTATGCCCGGCAATGCACAGCTTGAGATCGATCACAGGTCGTTCAGCCACTCGCGTGCCCGCCCGGCGGATGCGCGCCATGCGTTTCACCGGCGCATTGATTTCGACCTGTTGACCCCTGCTGGTGAGACTGAACGCCACCCAACGCGCATCGCTTCTTTCGACAATGTGCAGCTGCGACGCATTTATGGACGCCGATTTGGCGCCTGTGTCGAGCTTCGCCGTGATGGAGATTCCGGTATCATCCGCATAGATCCAGACGTTCTCCACCCAGCCCGCAACAGTCGTCATGTCGGTTTTGCCCGGCGATGACTGCGCTGCAGCAGGGCCGGGGAGGCCGGCCAGGTTCAGCGCCGCAAGCAGTGCGAGCAGTCCGGTCCGGAAATGTGGCATGAACGTCATGCACGTCCATACCACGCCGGCTCCAGGCATTCACCTGGTGAAAACCGTCACACCGCCGACCCCACCTTCAATCCCTCAAACACCGCCTCTTCCGCCGTGCGCGGGCTGAGGCAATCGCCTATTGCATGCAGCTCCGGGACCTTTCCCTCCAGCGCATCGAGCAGGCCAGTGTCGCTGTCATGGCCGCAGGACACAACGAGGGTTTCGGCCTCCCGCTCGATCGCCTCGCCGGTGATGACGTGCTGGAAATAGACCGTGTCTGCGTCCGCTCCGAACAGACGGACATAAGGGGTGACGGGCACGCCCAGCATCTTCAGCCGCCCCACATAATGCGTGCGCACATATGACTGCACCTTCTCGCCCATCATCTCCGCGTTGACGCAAAGCTGGACCGCACAACCTTGCGCACTGAGCATTTCGGCAATGCCGGGACCGATCCAATCGGCGCGCCAGTCGGCAATGACGATCGAGCGGCCCACATTGGCCTTGTTCTGGAGGATGTCCCAGGCGGTCACCACGTGGGCGTCTTCAAATGCACCGGCCGGGATCCGCGGGGTGGCACCGGTCGCCAGGATGACGGCGTCGTGGGGCCATGACAGGACCTGTTCGGCCGAAACCTCAACGCCTTTGCGGATCTCAACGCCGTGGCGGGCCAGTTCACATTCCAGGTTGGTGACAATGCCGCCGAATTCCTCGCGGCCCGGCAGGGCCTGCGCCAGCAGAGCCTGGCCGCCCAGCCGGTTCGCCTTCTCATAGAGCGTCACGTTGTGTCCGCGCTCGGCTGCGACAGCTGCCGCCTTCATGCCGCCGGGTCCGCCGCCGATCACGGCGACGTTCTTTTTCACCACCGCAGGCACGCGGACGCCAAATTCAATCTCGCGGCCGGACTCGGGGAACTGGATGCAGGACACACCGAAGCCCTGATGGCGGTGTCCGATGCAGGCCTGGTTGCAGGCAATGCAGGCACGGATGTCGTCCGGGCGGTCGGCCTGTGCCTTGGTAACGAATTCCGGATCGGCAATGAGTGCCCGCACCATGCCCACCATGTCGGTCTGGCCGGAGGCCACCGCGCGTTCTGCTTCCTGCGGCTGGTTGATGCGGCCCACCGTCATGACCGGCACGGATACCGCCTCGCGTACGGCCTGAGCCAGATCAAGGGTGTGGCCGGTGCCAACAAACATGGGTGGCACGATGTAGCTGGCCCCGGTGAGCCCATGGGTGCCCGACACCGTCACATTGACGAAATCGACAAGCCCTGCTGCATCGAGCATCGCGCAGGCTGTGGTGGTGTCCTTGGGCCTGAGCCCGTCGGGGTCGTGTTCTTCCGCTGCAATCCGGATACCGATCAGGAAATCGTCGCCCGCCTCCGCGCGCATGGCGCCGAGCGTTTCGCTCAGGAACCTGAGCCGCGCTTCCGGCGAGCCGCCATAGGCATCTTTGCGCTGGTTGGTGCGCGGGCTGAGGAACTGCGAGAACAGATAGCCCATGCCGACCAGGATCTCGACACCATCCATCCCCGCCGCGCGCAGCCGCCGGGTGGCCGCCGCAAAGTGCCCGGTAAACTCATCGATCATTGCCACCGTCATGGCGCGGGGCATGATGTGGAAGCGCTCATCCGGGATGGCTGACGGGGCAAGCGCCACCTGTTCGGAGCCATCAAGCGAATGCGCCCGGGCGCGGCCCTCGTGATAGATCTGGGCGAAATAGCGGCAATCATGTTCGCGGCACAGATCCGCCAGGCGTTTGAACCGGGGGATGCAGTCATCGCTTGAGGCGTCAAGCTGGGCGTAATTCTGCCCCGCGATCGGAACCACGTGAGTGGCCTCGGTGATGAGAAGCCCGATGCCTTCGGAGATCCGGGCGCGGTAATATTCTAACGCCCGCTCGCCCACCCCGCCGTCTTCCGCATAACCGGTGCCGTGCGCGGCCATAAACAGCCGGTTCTTGAAGCGTTTTCCCTTGATTTTGAAGGGCGAGAACAGGTGAGGAAAGAGCCTACTCATCGTCCAGCGGAAATGTCGTAGAGCGTTGCGGTCACATAGCTCGCCTTATCGGATGCCAGCCACACCGCAAGCTCCGCAACCTCCTCCGGCTCGGCGATGCGGCCGATGGCGGTTGTTTCCTCAGCGATCCGGTTGACCCGTTCGATACCGCCTTCATAGGCGTCGAATATATCCGTGCGGGTGATCCCCGGCCGGACCGCCACCACGCGGATCCCTTCCTTGCCGACTTCCTTTGCCAGCCCCAGGGTGAAGGAATCCATCGCCCCCTTGCTTGCCGCATACATCACATCTGAAGGAAGCCCGCCGGTCTTGGCGCTTAGCGAGGAGATATTGACGATTACGCCGCCCGTGCCGCCGCGCGCCGTCGACATCCGCCGGACCGCTTCGCGGGCGCAGACCCAAGCGCCGATGAGGTTTGTGTCGAGCACCCGCTGCAGGTCCGCAACTTCCGAATCCGCCACTGCCGCCGAATGATCGATGGCCGCATTGTTGACCAGCGCATCGACCGGACCCAGCGCATCGTCGATTGTGCGGAACATATCGACCACCTGGGTTTCATCGGAAATGTCCGCCTGAACGCATATGGCGCTGCCGCCGGCGGCTTCGATTCCGGCTGCAAGCGCTAAGGCCTGGTCTTTCGACTGGCGGTAATTGACCGCAACGCTCCATCCCTCGCGCGCTGCAATACGCGCAATGCAGGCGCCAATCCCGCGGCCCGCTCCGGTTACCAGCATGGTTCCCATAGTGTGTCCTCCCTCAAACCCGGGCTCAGAAGTCCGGAGACAGTTCGATGTTTTCCCGCCGGAACGGCACCTCGTCGCGTTCGTAATCCGGCTCGCCAAGCGTGCGGGCGAACTTGTGGCCGGACCAGACAGCCTGGGCGATGGGTCCCGGCGCATAGCAATCACCGATGCGCGTGACACGGCGCACGCCGTGATCGGCCCAGGCCTCTTCCAGCGCGGCGATGTCGTGGTAGAGCGCATCGTCCGGCGCCTGTGTGGTGACCAGGACCACGGACCTGGCGTCGAGCG
>JAJFHM010000152.1 GCA_021775625.1 Hyphomicrobiales bacterium
CGGGTCTTCACGTCTTCTGGCAAGGCACGGTCCGCGCCGTGGTCTGGTTGACCACAAGTGGACCGTAACGCGGTCAGAAGGCGTGAAAACCCGGCCTTCGGTGGTCCAAATCGGTTCGCTCGGCAAGGCGCGGTGCGAAGCGCGATGCGGTGCATCGGGCAAGCGCAGCAACGTGGCCGACGGGCCGATTTGGACCATCAAACGGTTCCATATGAACGTGAAGCGATCTAGTTTCACATTCGGGACGGCATCGCCGTCCCGTTTGCTGTTCGGGCGTCAGACTACGCAATGAGGATGTTTGTCTTGAGGCCGAGTATTGTGTGCGCCTTCACGGCCAGCCAGACGGACCACAGCATTGACACGACGAGGACCGTGGCTGCTGCACCGAGCAGGCCAAACGCTTTTATCAGCACAAGATTGCCGGCCAGAAGCAGCACCAGAGAGATCACAAAGACCGGCAGGCAGGTCCGTTCATGACCGGCAAGGGTCAGGACATGCGCTGCGGGGCCTGCAGCAGCGCGCAGCACCTGGGCCAGCATCAAGATCACCAGGCACTCAAATCCGGCGGTGAACTCTGCACCGAAGAACGCAAGCAGTTCCCGGCCAAAAGCCACGACGAAGAGAGTGGCCCCGACACTGCCGGCGAGGGTCAAAACATTGGCGCGGGCTATCACGCGATGGGCGCGGCCGTTGTCGCCGGCGTGCAATGCGTCGGCGGTGTCGCGCAGGATCAATTGATGGATGGCCTGAATGCCGAAGGCCACGAACAAGGATATCTTCAGGCAAACGCCGAATATGCCCGTCTGAGCGTCATCAAGAAAGAGCCGGGCGATGACGATGTCAAGATCGGCAAAGACGCCGATGAACAGCGCAACGATCACCAGAGGCGCTGCCCGGCGGCGCCAAGCGGCCGTCAGAGTGCCGTCGGTTTTAGGCGGAATGTCTGACCGCGGCCCGGTTGCTTCGGTGGCACCGCGCACCTTGTAAAACTGCCACAACGCCAGCGACAGGGCGATGACGATGTGACCGGCAAACACGGCTTCGAGGCTCAATTGATCCCAACCGGCCCACAGCGCCAGAACGAAGGCCAAAAGTAATACGGGCCGCACGAAGAGATCCGGAAGAAACCCAAGGCTGAAGCGCTTTTGGGCATTCGCCAGCGAGCCGTTCAAACGCAGCAAAGCGAACGCTGGAAGGGTCAGTGCTGCGAAGATTAATCCACTGCGCAAACCTGGCGAGAGCCACGGCATCATCCACCAGGCCAGAGCAAGCATGGAGGCGAGCGCGACACACAATATCGCGGCATCTTTGCGCGCATGCCGCATGAACGATCGCAACAACAATGCGCCCTGGCTTCCCGCGGCTTCCGCTGCGATGCGCGGCACCAGCATGGGATATCCCAGTGTGCAGACAATCGACAGAACCGCCGCCAGTCCAGTTACAACAAAGAACAAGCCGACGTCTTCCGCACTCAAAAGTTTCGCCAGGAGAATCTGTGTGAGAATGCCGATGGCGGCACCGCAAATGCGCGCACCGACAATGAGGCTCGATGATTTCAACAGGGAAGATGGCGCCAACCGCCGCTTTGGCGGTGCGGCCGGCTGCGCAGTTTCACTTGGAATGTGCGTCATGGTGTCCGCCACCAGCCGTTACGCGGTCTGCAAAACGGGAGACCATGGACACTCCACGCCGGTCCACTCGCATACGGTTTCGACCGCCGTCCGGGTGGCGTCACCGAGTGCAATTCCAAGGTCGGAGTTGACTTTGTGATTGCGCCAGCGGATTTCACCGGGAAACAGGACTTCACTGTTCGGATTGGAAGCCTTGAGCACAGCAACGAGCCCCTCCAGTCTGTCCTGAAAGTGCTCCATCGACATGAACCGGGTTACATCCAGTGCAATCATGAAATGGCCGTTGAGCCCCGGCCTGGACACGTCTTTGTACATGGAGGCCACGTCGCCGGAGACGCCCGCGCCAGTCAACACGCCGGCGAGGATTTCGACCAGCAGTGACAGGCCATAGCCTTTTGCGCCGGCCGCCGGCAAAAGCGAACCTTCCTCAACCCTGGACGGATCGGTGATTGCGGCACCGTCGGCATCGATCGCCATGCCCTCCGGCAGGGGTTTGCCGTTGGCCACATGCTGCCTCACTGTGGAGCCGGCAAGAGCGCTTGTGGCCATGTCGAACATCAGGCTTTCGCCGTTCTTTCGGGGCGCGCCAAAGGCCAGAGGATTGGTGCCCAGCACCGGCGCCACGCCACCATGAGCGGTGACCTTCGGAAACGAGTTGCTCATCACCATGGCAATCATCCCGTCGCGGGCTGCCTGATGCACAAAATAGGCACCAGTGCCGAAAAAATTGCTGTTGCGCACGCCGACCGTGCCAATCCCGGAAACCCGGGCAAGAGAAATCGCCTTGTCCATGGCAAGACCCGCAGCGTACTGGCCGAAGCCATTGTCGGCGTCCAGAAGCGAAGCGCTTTCCGACACATCCATAAAGGTCGGGGTGCAGGGACAGCTCAACCCGCCCTCGGCCACGCGTTTCAGATAGACGGGCAAGCGCAGCAGGCCAAAATTTTCGCGGCCCACAAACTCACTCCAGACCAGATTTCTGGCGACTTCGCGCGCCTGGGATACGTCCACCCCACCCGCTGTGAGGATGGTGAAACAAAGCGTGTCGAGGTCTTCAGGACTGATCCGCTGATCGCGGGTCATGTGGCGCGCCTCGTCATTTTGCCCAGAACCGCGCCGGCAGCCCCAAGCAATGGTCTGAAGTCGGACAGATCAAACAGGGGATCAACATGGCGGCCGGGCTCAAGACTCCTGATCCATTCGCCAAAGGACAGCTGACCCATGTTTCGCAACTGCAAAAATGCCAGAAAATCCTTCACCGGATACCAATATCTCACATCTTGCGCATAGTCGGTAAACGTCGGCACGGGTTGTCCGGTGAGCTGACAATAGACGATGAGATCAATCGGCGCCCCTGCCCGAACGGCCAGTTCCTGGGCGGCGGTAAAGCGGGCGTTGACTTCAATGATTTTCAGCTGACCATCCCGCGTGTCGGTTTTGAACTCGATGTTGCCGAAGCCCCTGAAGTTTGTGTTCTGGAAGAACTTCAATCCTTCCCGGGCGGTTTCCGGAAGCCATTCGGTGGCATGATAGGTGCCTCCGCCGCTGTTTACCGGATAGCGCCGAAACACCTTCTTGGTAAAATGAAACAGGCACTCGCCATCATCATTGATGTAGGTGTAGTAGCTGCTTAACAAAGAATCCGGTCCGGGGATCACCTCTACGACAAACACGTCGAAGCCGGCATCGTGAGCGATTTGAATCTTCTCTTGCAATTCTTCCGTGCCGGACTGCACCGTAAAGAATTTCCGGCCAAATACCTTGGCAAAATTGAACGTATTGAGCGGCTTGACGATGACCGGGAACCGCAGGTTTTCGATGTTGTCCGCAGCCCTGGCACCGCGCGACAGCGGCCAGAAGTTCGGCGTCGCTATGCCGGCTGATTGCGCCAGCTCCAGTGTCTGGAGTTTGTCCAGAAGTGCCCGTCTTTGCTGCGGCGAACCACCGTCAAATACATGACGCTGCCTCAGTTCGGTGTCATTTTCGGCAAGAAATTCGATGCCGTCATCACAACATGGCAGGATCACATGTGGTTGCTGAATGGTCGCGTCCGGTCCGAGCAGCAGTTTTCGCCAGTGCTCTTTTCGATTGTCCTGCCTTGGTATGATGTAGCGGTTGGCGCAGAATGTGGAATACAACCCCCAGCAATCCGGCGTCCCACTGACGCTTATCTCAACCCCCACCTGACCAAGACTGCGGGTCAATGACAACGAATTTTCCTTGCCACTCAGAATGACGACCGGCATCGATACGTCGATGCCATGGCTGCCATAAAAGCCCGGTCGTCTTGTGTTCTTGTCCGCGTTCACTGTTTGGCCTGCGCCCTTGCGATGTCTGCCCGAACGTCCGCATTGGCTGCCGTCTGCAACGGCGTGAATGCCCGGACATTGTGATCAAGATCCATTACGCCCTGCTTTGTCTCAAACATGTGCTTGAGGACCACTTCAGCCACCGGCACGCGGTTCGCTGGGCTGGAAACAAGGTAGTGATGATGTATTCCCGGTGTCGTGTTTATCTCACTGATCAGCCCGTTTTCCGCGCCTAGCGGCTTGGAAATATCCCTGCAAAGGACATCCAGGCCGGCAAATTTTACGCCGAGATCCTTAACCAGCCGTGCACCTGCCGCAATGGTTTCCGGGTGGACATCGTGGCGGACGCAGTGATTGCGCTGAGAGCCGTTTTCGTTGATCGCACGTTTGAGTTCCAGGATGCGCCCGGCCTCAAGTCGGTGACCTGAGCGCAGACCGAGTTCGCGCAATTTGTTCTGGCAGTCACGGTCGAGCTTGAGCGGGCTGAGCGCGGTTACCGGGTTTCCGTTCAAGCGCTCCACGTTTTCCTGCGCCACCAGTTGGCGAATGGTGCGGCGGCCATCACCCCGGATGACCGGCGGATCGCGCCGTACGGCGTCGATAAGCGCGCCGTCAAGGTACAACAAACGGTAAGAATGGCCTTCGATCTGTTCTTCGACGATCAGGTCATGGTCAAAGCTGGCGGCCAGCCGGGCAGCTTTGCGCAATGCGGATCGGGTTTTGATGCCGGTGGTGACACCGCGCCCACCTCCCGTTCCACTGGCGGGTTTGATAACAACCGGGGCATTCTGCGACAGAAAAAAGGCTTCGCACAGATCAACCTGACCCATCGTGAACCGCTGATGGCTGGGCACCGCATAGCCTTTCTCGGCCAGCATGGCGTAAACCAGGGCCTTGTTGCCCATAATGTTCAGGGTCAAATGGCTGTCCAGCATGACATCCGATTGTTTGACCACTGCCGTCAGGCCGTCTCTTGAAATTCTGCTATAGCCAAAGTCCCAATCACTGCACTCGGCGCCGATGTTTTGCGCCGCAGTTTGCCAAAGATCGCGATAATAGACTTGGCGCAATTGCCGGAATCTCAGCAATTGCGCCAAACCTGGAACATCGAGATAAAATTGCGCTCTGTAAACCAGACGCCGGAGTTGATCTGTAACGAGCCCCATATAAGACGCGCCTCAAAGGTTATGTGGGGGCTATTCGAACTGACAGCCGTCGGCCATCAGTTGCCTGTCCACCCACTCATTTGAAAAGATGCCCCGCTTCACATCGCTGACATACTGTTCCATGCGTGCATGATGCGCTTTAAGTTTTAACGCCGCGTTCTGCGCAACATGTTGTGCGACAACAACAACACCACTGGTGTCGGCGGAAATGATGTCTCCCGGATTGACCACAATGCCGCCGCAGGAAATCGTGTAGTTCAGTTCGCCGGGACCACGGTGCAGCGGCCCAAACGACGTAACGCCGCGGGCATAGACCGGCAGACCGGTTTCCTTGACGCCGTCAAGGTCGCGGATGAGCCCGTCGATGACGAAGCCGGCGATGCCGCGGTGCAGGGCCTTATTGGCAATGAGATCGCCGAATACCGCATTCCGGTCGCTGCCGCTTGTGTCCACCACAACAACATCTCCAGGCTCGGCCACGTCCAGGGCCTTGTGGAGCATGAGATTGTCGCCGGGGAAAAGCTTGACCGTTATCGCCGGACCGACCAGCGACTTGTCATTGCACAGATTCGAGATGCCGTAATGCATGGTGTACATGCGGTTCAGCAGGTCGGATATGTCGGTTGTTTCGAAGGCTTTGAAATATTCGATGAGCCGTTTGGACGGCCGTTCGATCGTTGTGCGCACCTGAAACCCGAGCCCGGGCGTCATCTCGGCCGATTTCGGTTTTTCAACGGCCCCGGTTTTGAGAATTTTTGACGGGCCGTGAACTTTCAGGTGCCCGGACGTTAACACTGACATTTTTGAAATCTCCTGACCTGCCATTTGGATAAGGTCTGGAGCAATTAGCGTGCCAGTCGCCGAGCCTCTTGCAGGCGTCGAACGCGCGGTGTCGCCTTTCACCAGCCGGCGTTGTACGCTGGTCACCAAAAGAGCATGTAGTGAACGCATTTATCCCTTGTATTCAGAACGTTACGGAGCTCAGCAGGCGAAATCGCTGCGGCCGTGGGTGAGACCCATGGCAACCAGAACGCAGCACTGCGGGCGGCAGGTTAACAGACCATGAAGTTGCATTATCGTTTCGGGATTGAGACGGTGCACCGATCTGGGACGATTGTCAGATTGCAGGCGTCACACGCTCCGATGCCTGCTTCCGGCGCGTTTCTTGCTGCACCTGCAGTGCGGCACAGTGCATTCCCGGTGCGGGACTGCGGAAGATGTCAATTTTCCTGGCCACACAAGAGGCTGCCGGGCGGAGGGCCCATTGTCGGTCTCAAAGAAACGGGGTTGGTTTCGGCGATTATGTTTTTTTATCTCTCGAAAGTGCTTTGGGGCGTGGTGCAACCGTCCAATTTGATCGCCCTCGCGCTGGTTATCGGTGCGGGTTTTCTGTGGGCGCGCTGGCGGCGAGTGGGTGTAAGTTTGATGGTGCTCGGGGCCGCCGCTTATGTCGCGGTAGTGGTGTTCTCGGCAGGTCAGTTTCTGATCGCCCCGCTGGAGAACCGATTTGCCGTTAATCCTGTTATCGCCAGCCCGCCGGACGGCATCTTGCTGCTGGGCGGGCCGATCGACAGCCAGTTGTCCCGCGTCCGGGACCAGCTCGCGGTCCACGACGGCGCGGAACGCTATATTGAATTCGTAGACCTGCTGCGCCGCTTCCCTGAGGCCCGCGGGGTCGTATCGGGCGGCAATCCATCGCTCACCCGCGACAGCCCCGGCCAGGCCTCCCACGCCCGCACCCTGCTGGAAAAACTGGGTTTCGACATCACCCGGGTCAGCTTCGAGACGGAGGCCCGCAACACCTTTGAAAACGTGGCGTTGAGCCGCAAACTGGTGCGGCCCGAACCAGGCAGCCGCTGGGTCGTTGTAACCTCCGCCTATCACATGCCGCGCGCCATGGCGGTCATGCGGGCGCAGGGCTGGGAGGCGATACCCTATCCGGTCGATTTTCGCACGGAAGGACCGCAAGGCCGTTTCCTGTTCACGATGGGCAGCGGCGAAGCGCTGGAACTGACCGACCTGGCGGCGAAAGAATGGGTCGGGCTCATGGCCTATTACCTGACCGGCAAGTCGACACAACTGTTTCCCGGCCCGTAAAACCCCCGGATCCGGTTCCGGCAGGCTGCATATTTCTGTTGTGGTATCAGGCCTTGCCAGCCTGGAGCGCTTCATGTTTATACGGAACCGTTTGAACATGAAGCGCTTTAGCGCGCTAAACCACACTTCCGCACCACCTGCCTTTTACGCCCATCCAAGGAGATGTCCGTCTTGTCCAGCGCCCTTTTCAGCGAAGTCTCACTGCGTGGCCTGCGCCTCGCCAACCGCATCGTGGTATCGCCGATGTGCCAGTACAGTTCCGAGGACGGCAGCGCCGGCGACTGGCATTTGATGCATCTTGGACAATTCAGCATGGGCGCCGGCGCCCTGGTGATCTCGGAGGCCTGCCACGTCAGCCCGGAGGGCCGGATCTCACCGCGCTGCCTTGGGCTTTACAGCGACGAAAACGAGGCGACGATCAAACACGTTATCGATTTCTGCAAACGCTACGGCGTTTGCGCTATGGGCGTGCAGCTCGCGCATTCCGGCCGCAAGGGCTCAACCCGCCCGCCTCTCGACGGCAGCGGTTGTCTGACCCAAGACGAAGGCGCGTGGCAGACGGTGGGACCATCGGCGCTGGCCTATGCCGGGGACTGGCATGTCCCGGAAGCCCTCGACCGGGCCGGGCTCAACAAGGTGAAAGGGGACTTTGTCAGTGCTACGCAGCGCTCTGACCGCGCCGGTTTCGAATTGATCGAGCTGCATGCCGCGCACGGCTATCTGCTGCATCAGTTCTGCTCTCCGCTCAGCAACCAGCGCAGCGATGAGTATGGCGGCTCGCGTGAAAACCGCATGCGGTTCCCTCTGGAAGTCTATGAGGCGGTGCGCCGGGCATGGCCTGACGACAAGCCATTGGGCGTGCGCATCACGGCGCGCGACTGGGTCGAGGGCGGCTGGGAGATTGAAGATGCTATCGCCTTCACACATGCGTTGAAGGATCTGGGCTGCGATTTCGTTGACGTGACGTCAGGCGGGCTGGATCCGCGCCAGAAGATCGCGGTTGGGCCGGGTTACCAGGTGCCGTTCGCCGAAGAAGTGCGGCGGGCGACCGGCCTGCACACCTGGGCGGTCGGCATGATCACCGAAGCGCAGCAGGCCGAACAGATCATCCGTGACGGCCAGGCCGACATGGTGGCGCTGGCCCGTGGCATGATGCGCGACCCGCGCTGGGCCTGGCACGCAGCGGACGTGCTGGGCGCCGAAACGCCGTGGTCCGACATGTATGCCCGCGCGGCGCCGGGAAATCTGGGCAAGTTCACACCGCCGCGCCAGCAGGCCAAAACCTGACCCGCGCCACGCTGGAGCCGGATAGTCTTACCCGGTGGCTGCAAACGGCGCGCGGTTGGATGCCAGCGCGTCGTCAACCAGATCGATGCGATCCTGGCCCCAGAAGATTTCGTCATTGATGATGTAGGTCGGTGCGCCGAAGCCGCCTCGAGCGAGGAAGGTGTCGGTGTTGTCGTTATAGATCTTCCCGGTTGCGTCGGACCCGGCGGCCTCAAGCAGGTCGGCGGCCGGCAGATCGGCGGCAGTGGCGGCGGCCAGCAATTCGGCCTCTTCGCCGAGGTTTTTCTCCTGCTCCCAGACCATCTTGAAGACGTGACGCATGAAACCTGCGGGGTTGTGACCTGCCTCAACGGCTGCAATCACCATACGGTCCGCAGTCTGGAACGGGAACGGCCAGTGCGCCGGCTGCAGAGTGTAGGAAAGTCCACGTTTCTCCCGCCAACGTTGAAGCTCCAGCATGCGGTAGTCCTTGCGGGTCTGGTGGCGATCCGGCAGGCGCGGTGTGCCTTGTCGGTCGAACGCGTCCAGCAAACCGATCGGCCGGTAGTTGACTTCCGCGCTGTGTTTGGCGACCACGTCGTGGAACGCGTCATGGCCGATATAGGCCCATGGCGACACCATTGAAAAATAATAATCGATGACAGTCATTCTGCCCTCCCTGTTGATCGCGCCTAAGCTGCGCTTTGTTGGATTCCATGCGGATTGAACCGTATGTAGAACCGTTCGTCTTTCGAAGCCATGTCCCGCAGCAACTGGCACGGTGCAAACCTTTCACCATGGCGCTTGGCAAACCGTTCGCACCGTTCAACGAATGCGGTCGGGCCGATGGTGTCGATATAACTCAGTGGACCACCTGAATAGGGCGCAAAGCCGAAACCGAAGATGGCGCCAACGTCGGCCTCGCGCACGTCGGTCAGAACCTGCTCCTCAAAGCAACGCGCAGTTTCAAGCGCCTGGATGGTAAGGAGACGATCTTTCAACTCCTCCACGTCCAGCGTGTCCGGATCGAGCTGGGTGGGTGCAAGTTCGGCGATGTCCGCCCACAGGCGCTTGCGGCCTTCTTGCGGATAATCATAAAAGCCCTTGGCGTTCTTGCGGCCGAAGCGTTCGCGCTTCACCACCATTTCTTCGAGAATGCGGTCGGTCTCGCTTTCGCCATAGGCGCCACCGAGATCGGCCCTGGTGGCCTGACGGATCTTCCAGGAAAGATCGAGTGCCACTTCATCGTTAAGCGCCAGAGGGCCGACCGGCATTCCCGCCATGCGTCCGGCATTCTCGATCATTGCCGCCGGCACACCTTCATTGAGCATGTGGTGGCCTTCGGAAAGGTAGGTCGAGACGACCCGCGAAGTGAAGAACCCGCGGCTGTCATTGACCACGATGGGCGTCTTGCGGATGGCTTTGACATAATCCAGCGCCTTGGCGAGGGTCTCGTCGGAAGTCTCCTCGCCGGTGATGATTTCAACCAGCTGCATCTTTTCGACCGGCGAAAAGAAATGGATGCCGATGAAGTTCGCGGGCCGCGAGCTTGATGTGGAGAGGCTTGAGATCGGCAGGGTTGAGGTGTTCGACGCAAACACCGCGCCGTCGCCGAGCTTCGGCTCTGCTGCGCGTGTGACCTTGTCCTTGATTTCGCGGTTCTCGAACACCGCTTCAATGACCAGGTCACAATCGGCAAGTCCATCGTAATCCACAGCCGGCGTGATCCGGTCAATAGCAGCCTGCGCTGCCTCGGGCTTGAGACGGCCTTTCTTGGCAGCCGCTTCGAGCAATCCCGCCGTGCGCGCCTTGCCGGCGTCGGCGGCAGGCTGATCGATGTCGAACAGCATCACCTGCATGCCGGCCAGGGCCGAGACATAGGCAATGCCGCAGCCCATCAGACCGGCGCCCAGAATGCCGAGTTTTGTGACCTCAAACGGCGCCGGGCCTGCCGGGCGGCGGGCCAGCTTGTCGAGCTCCTGTTTGGACAGAAACAGGGAACGGATCATGTTGCCGGCTTCCGGCGTCCGCGTCACCCAGGTGAAGTAACGCGCTTCGATCCGCAGCCCGACATCGATGGGCACCATAAGCCCCTCATAGACGCAGGACATGATGGCGCGCTGTGCCGGGTAATTGTCATAGGTCTCCCGCCTGTAGATGGCATTGGCGGCAGCCCAGGTCATCATGCCCGTGGGCGTGAAATTGGCGCCACCGGGAATTCGGAAGCCCTTGACGTCCCAGGGCTGTTCCGGGGTGCCGTCTTCCAGCACCCAGCGTTTGGCGGCGGCCACAAGGTCCGATGCCTCGGCAACCGCATGGATGGCGCCGAGTTGCAGGGCGCGCTGCGGATCCATATTGCGGCCGAGCAGCATCAGTTGCAGCGCTTCGGACGCACCCAGCAGACGGGGCAGCCGCTGCGTGCCGCCGGCGCCCGGCAACAGACCTACCTTGGCTTCGGGCAACCCCAGTTTCGTGGATGGTATATCCGATGCGACACGGTGATGGCACGCCAGGGTCAGTTCGAAACCCCCGCCAAGGGCAGTGCCGTTGATGGCGGCGGCCACCGGTTTGCCGCAGGTCTCAAGCCGGCGGTACAGCCTCGAGGCATGCTGCACCCGGTCGAACAGTTGCGCTGCCGCAACTTTCTCGCCCTGCGACGCCGCGGTCTCGGCATAATCTTGCGTGTACTGGCTCATCATCGCGAGATCGGCACCGGCACAGAACGCCCTCTTACCGCTGGTGATGACGGCCCCCTTGATGGCCTCATCGGTCGCGATCTTCTCGATGATGTCGGTAAGCTCACCGAGCGAGCTTTCAGACAGCACGTTCATGGAACGGCCGGGCATATCCCAGGTGACGAGCGCAATGCCGTCGCCGTCAACCTCGAAGTCGAAATTTTCGTACATATCCAGGCTCCGTTAGTGAACGCGTTCGATGATGGTTGCGGTGCCCATGCCGGCGCCGATGCACAGTGTCACCAGTGCGGTCGAAAGATCACGGCGTTCGAGCTCATCCAGTACGGTGCCGAGCAACATCGTTCCGGTGGCGCCGAGCGGATGGCCCATGGCGATGGCGCCGCCGTTGACATTGACCTTGTCGTGACCGATTTCGAGCCGGTCCATCACATGCAGGACGATCGAAGCGAAAGCTTCGTTGATTTCGAAAAGGTCGATGTCGTTGACCGACATGCCGGCGCGTTCGAGCACCTTTTCGGTGGCGGCAATGGGGCCGGTCAGCATGATGGACGGCTCGGTGCCGATGTTGGCAAATGCCTTGATGCGGGCGCGCGGCTTGAGTCCTGCCCGTTTTCCCGCCTCTTGCGATCCCATCAGCGTCATGGCGGCGCCATCGACGATGCCGGACGAGTTGCCCGCATGATGCACGTGGTTGAGGGCTTCCACTTCCGGATAGCGCTGAATGGAGACCGCGTCAAAACCGGCGTCGTTACCCATGGCGGTGAAAGCCGGCTTAAGAGACGCCAAAGACTGCATGTCCGTCTCAGGCCGCATGTGCTCGTCGTGGTCGAGAATGTCGAGGCCGTTGATGTCGGTCACCGGGATAACGGAATTCCTGAAATATGCACCCTCCCACGCCCTGGCTGCACGCTTCTGGCTTTCCATTGCGTAAGCATCCACGTCGTCGCGGGAATAGCCGTATTTCGTAGCGATCAGATCAGCACTGATGCCTTGCGGCGTGTAATAGGACTTGATGGCCAGCTTGGGATCCACCGGCCAGGCGCCGCCCGAGGCGCCGAGGCCGACCCGGCTCATGGATTCGACACCGCCGCCGATGGTCATGTCATGCTGGCCCGACATGACATGCATGGCGGCAAAGTTGACCGCATCCAGTCCCGATGCACAGAATCGGTTGATCTGCACGCCGGCGACCGATTGGTCGTAATCGGCGCACAGTACCGCCGCACGGGCGATATCGCCGCCGGCCTCTCCGACCGGATCGACACATCCCATCACCACATCGTCGATCCGGGCGGTATCGAGTTCATTGCGATCACGCACCGCCCGCAACGCCTGGGCTGCGAGTTCCATTGGCGTGACCTCGTGCAGCGAACCATCCGATTTGCCGCGGCCGCGCGGGGTGCGCACGTGATCATAGATAAAGCAATCAGTCATTTGACCTCTCCCGATTTCTTCTCCGCGCTCAGGTCATGAGAGAGCGCGCGATCAGCAGTTTCATAATCTCATTGGTGCCGCCGTATATTTTCTGCACCCGGGAATCGCGGAACAGCCGGGCGATGGGATACTCGTTCATGTAGCCATAGCCGCCATGCAGCTGCAGACACTCATCGACAACCTTGCACTGCAGATCCGAGGTCCAGTATTTCGCCATGGAGGCCATTTCCGCCGTCAGGTTGCCCTCAATGAGAAGGCCAATGCAGTGGTTCATGAAGACCTTGGCGACGGTCGCCTCGGTCTTGCATTCGGCAAGCTTCATCTGGGTGTTCTGGAAGTCAACGATGCGCTGGCCGAAAGCCTTGCGCTGATTGACGTAGTCGATGGTTTGCTCCAGTGCCAGTTCCATGGTGGAGACGGCCTGGATGGCGATCAGCAAGCGCTCCTGGGGCAGTTGCTCCATCAATTGATAGAACCCTTGTCCCTGCTCCGGCCCGAGAAGGGTATCGGCCGGCACGCGCACGTCGTCAAAGAACAGCTCAGACGTGTCGTTCGACTTGAGGCCGATCTTGTCCAGGTTGCGGCCACGGCGAAAGCCTTCGACCCCGTCCGTCTCGACCACGAACAAAGAAACCCCTTTGGCGCCCTGCGAAGGATCGGTCTTGGTGACAACGATGATGAGGTTGGCCTGCTGGCCGTTGGTGATAAACGTCTTTTGCCCGTTGATGACATAGTGATTGCCATCTCTGAGTGCAGTGGTGCGGGTGCCCTGCAGGTCGGACCCGGAACCCGGCTCGGTCATGGCGATGGCGCCCACCAGCTCGCCCGACGCCATGCGTGGCAGCCAGCGCTTCTTCTGATCTTCCGAGCCATAGTTCAGGATGTAAGGTGCGACAATGGAGCTGTGCAGTGGAAATCCGAAACCGTCTACGCCCAGCCGTCCACGCTCATAAGTGATGACCGCATCATGGGCGAAGGTGCCTCCGCCGCCGCCATATTCGGCGGGCATTTCGGCGCAGAGAAGTCCCATTTCACCGGCCTTGTTCCAGATCTCGCGATCAACCGCCCCCTGATCTTCCCAGCGCTCGATATGGGGGACGCATTCGCGCTCAAAAAACTTCCTCGACGCATCGGACAGAAGATCCAGGTCTTCGCTCATCCAATCCGGCTTGGCGACGTCTAAAACCGACATGGGGTCATCACTCCACTCTTATTGGCCGAGATATAATCCCAACCATGCGAGCGCAAAAGGACATTGCCGCATGATGGGCCATTGTGCGTATGCAAGCCGTCCTGCGCCTCACGACATCTCGCGTTCCTTCAACATACCATCGATGATCTCGCAGGTGCGGCTGAGATCGGCGATGGCCTCTTCGATATCGCGCCTTTGGTGTTCAAGTTCGGTGATCTTTTCACGGCCTTTCTCCAAACTGACCTTCAATTGGGTGGCCTGGCCGTCCCTGAGATTGTAGAGGTCGAGGATCTCCTTGATCTCCGCGAGCGAAAATCCGACGCGCTTGCCGCGCAGAATGAGCTTCAGCCGGGCGCGGTCGCGATAGCTGTAAATCCGCGCCTGCCCGTCGCGCGCCGGGGTCAGAAGACCCTTGTCTTCATAGAACCGCAGGGTGCGTGCCGATACTTCGAATTCACGGCGCAATTCCGTGATCGAGTAGCATTGCTGGCGGTCGCCACTGGTGTCGGGCATGCGATGATTTCACATGGTTTGGCCGGGAAGGAATTTCGCCCTAACGCTAACGTCAACGTAAGTAATTTGTCAACCCGCCAAACCCGGCGAGCGCCGGAATAGACAAAATTATCGTTTGTTTAGTGGCAGATCACCAGTTTTCTTAAAGCGATTAACCGAATTTTTACCCAGAAACTTAACCTTTAGGGTCAGGTGAGTCTGCATCTCGCGGAGTCGATGAGGAAACGGCGTTCCGCTGCTTCATCAAAGTGCGCGATGCAATCAAGTAGTGAAGAGTGAGCCGATCATGAATTCCGCAATGTCCTGGAGCGTAAAAGGGATCGAGCCTGAAGTCCGCGCGGCTGCGAAAACCGCTGCGCGCAAATCGGGCCAAACAATGGGCCAGTGGCTTAACTCCCTGATTCTCGACATGGCCGACCACGAGGTCGACCACAAGGCCGATTTCGGTCGGGATGGCGAATTTGCCATCCCGGGCACCACGACACAGCACTCGGGTCATGCGTATGAAAATCGGATCGATCAGCTGGAACGTGAACTGGCGCAGCTGACACACCGTCAAAGCGAAACTGCAATTCCACGCCGCTTTGGCGCAGGTGCGATCGCCGATCCAGACGCCACACCCCTGCAGCACCTGCTTGAGCGGCTCGACCGGAATGAGCGCGAAACCGTTCGCGCCTTCGAGGCAATGCATGACAGGATGGGCTCCCTGTCTGACGAAATCGTCGAATCCCGTGTCGATGCGGTCGATGAAAATGGCGCGGGAGAGCAAGTCGCCCGGAACGAAGCGTTCGAGCACGCGCTCAAGAATGTTGTCGATCACATGGAACATTCCGATCGGGCAACCCGCGACATTCTTTCTGAAATCAACGCACGCCTGGAGGATCTCGACCAGCAGGTCACCACCGGCGCGCACGGCTCGGAAAGCGCGAACAAGAAGATCCTTGGCGATGTCGAGCGCCGGTTGACCGCACTGGCACACCGTGTCGATCAGGTCGGCGAGGCCGATCACAATGAGTTCCAGCAGAACCTCGAAACCCAGATCTCCCTTCTGGCCAAACAGGTTGAGCATGTGGCCGCCGAGACAACCGCGCCGATGCCGGACGGTATGGCTGATCAGCTGTCCGACCTGCAGCACCGGATCGAGGTCACCGAACAGGTCGCCAATCAGGCGCATGCGGAGGTTCAAGAGGCCATTGGTCAACGCCTGGCTCATATCGGCGAGCGCCTTGATTCGGTTCACGCGACCTCCGTACGGACGGCCGAACAGGCCGCAAAGTCGGTGGTGGCATCCACTCAGGGCGAGTTTCGCGAAATCGAAGGCCAGGTGCGGCAACTGGCTGCCCAGATCCAGGACACAGCGGCTCTCGACCCGCAAACCGAGCAAACCCTGTCGCAGCTCATGCAGCAGACGTCCAGCCTGTCCCAGGACGTCCAGCAGATCAAAGTTGAAGCCGCATCGGAAAGCGATGTTCAATCGTTGCGTTCCATGGTCGACAATCTGTCCAATGTCGTCGAGCAGCAGTTTTCCAACGCAACCCATGATCAGGACTTCGCTGCACTCGAACAGCGCCTCGCCGAGGTCAGCCAACGGATTGATCAAACCGCGGCCACGGCGCAGCAGAGCCCGGACATGGAAAATCTCGAACGCCGCGTGCACGAAATGGACGCGCGGATGGCGGCCTCACAGGCGGATTCCCAATCAGACGAGCTGCTCACCTCCCTTGGCCAGCAGATCGACGGTCTGACGCAGCGGGTTACAGAGTCCGAACAACAGCACTCCGGCATTCAGGCCATCGAAAAGAGCATCTCCCAACTGTTCGAAAGTGTTGAACAAACACGCACCTCCGCGAGCGAAGCGGCAGAGCAGGCCGCTGGACGCATTGTTGACCAGATGCGCGCGGAGGGCACCGGAAGTGACGGCAACCCGGCAACTTTGGTGGCGCTCGAACAGGGTTTGCAGGCTCTCAAAGCCAGCGCGGAAGGCGCCGACCAGCGCAACCAGGAAACTCTGGAAGCGGTTCACGACACACTCGAAAAGGTCATCACGCGTTTGGTTGCCCTAGAGGAAGCGCCAGGGGCCGGGACGCATGGGGCGCAATCCCATTCCCCTGGCGCAACACCCGATGCAACCGCGCCGGCCAACGGGCTGGCCGATCTGCAACTGCCGCCGATACCGCCGATGCCGTCGCCACAGGGGTTCGGCGGCGAGAATGCCGAAACCGGCGAGGAGCCGAGCTGGAAAGCCACGGTCGACGCGAAGTCGGCGGAACAGATGGAAGAGATATTCGCCGATGGCATGCCGCAACTGCCACCGCTCGGCGAAGTTCCGGCCTCCGAAACGGTGCCGGCCGACGATGCAGCAGCGTTGGCTGCGCCCGGCGCAGCTGCCCCGGAAACGCACACAGCCACCAAACGCAACGATTTCATTGCCGCAGCCCGGCGCGCTGCCCAGGCGGCCCAGGACGGCTCCGACACGCCCGCCGATGGCGGCACGCTCAAGTCCCTGCGTCGGCGTCGGCGGGGCGCCGGTGGAGACACGGATAGTGGCGCCAAAAACGGCAGGCGCCGGCCCCTGATCCTTGCAGCGATCGTGCTTCTCATGATCGGAGCAGTCTCCGCGTACAAGATTGTCGGTGGCAAGCAGATCGCCTCGGGCCCGGCACAGATTTCGACCCCCGTGTCGACCCAAACCGAGCCCGAGGAAGAAGGCATCCCGGCGCCGGAGCCGGACACACCGGAGACCGCGGCAGAACCCGAAAAGCAGAGCCGTGCCGTAACACCAGGCTCTAACGCTATCGCGGATATCCAGGTTCCAGCGCCTGGTGATCCCATCGCCGCCACCCGGACTACGAAAGAGATGGAAAAGCAGTCTCTGGCCTCGCCGATATCGCGTTCCCCGGAGAGCGATGCGGTCACGACAGGCAGCGTCAATCCGGCCCAAACTTCCGCCAAAGACGACCTTATGGTGCCAACCGACCCGTTGTTGATGGCGCTTCCGCTGATGAAATCCCCGGCAGCGAAAGCACCGGTTGCACAGCGCGAGGAGCCTGAGGTCGAGCAGGTCACCAGCCTCACCAGGGCCACGCCGGCGCCGGCGGTCCCGGTCACCCCGGTAACCAAGAAGCCAATCTCGAACCTGAAAAATCTGCCACCGGCAAACGTTGGACCGCTCGGCATGCGCATTGCTGCTGCAAACGGCGATGCGGTCGCACAGTTCCTGATTGCGACGGCCTATACGGAGGGTGGAACGGTTCCGCAGGACTTCCGCAAGGCGGCGCAGTGGTATCAGAAATCCGCAGGCCGGGGTCTGGCACCGGCGCAATATCGACTGGGAACGTTTTATGAAAAAGGCAAGGGTGTGCCGGAAGACCTCGCGGCCGCCCGCATCTGGTACGAGCGCGCCGCGGAGAAGGGCAACCGCAAAGCCATGCATAATCTGGCCGTGATCTATGCCGACGGTAGCCGCGGCACGCCGGACTTCACAAAGGCGGGAACCTGGTTCCGCAGCGCTGCCGAACTCGGCCTCAAGGACAGCCAGTATAATCTCGGCATTCTGCATGAACGCGGGCTCGGTGTTTCCAAAGACCTCGGGCAGGCCTACAAATGGTTCTCGCTGGCCGCCAAGCAGGGTGACGCCGACGCCGCCTCGAGGATGACCCGGATCGAAAACCGGCTCGCGCCGCAAACTCTCATCGAGGCCAAACTGGCCGTCCAGAACTGGTCCGCGAAACCGGTCAACGTTGCGGCAAACAAAATTACGCCACCGGCGGATGGATGGAAAAGCGTCGCCTCCGACGTCAATCCCGAAAAACTGGCCTCACGGCAAATGATCGCCGAAACGCAGGCGCTGCTCAATCGGCTGGGGTACAGCGCCGGGCCTTCCGACGGATTGAGCGGCGGCCGCACGCGCGATGCCATCCGGTATTTCCAGAAAGCCAACGATATGGTTGAAACCGGCGCCGTCACGCCCAAGCTCCTGGCCGTGCTTCGCAAAAAAACCAGCTAATACCAAAGGAATTGACTATTGACCCATTTCACCGGGTTACTTTTTGTCCTCCAGCAGCGTTGCGCACTGCTTGCGGTACTAGTACCGCGGCACAGCACGCGCCTTGCCGGAGGACAAAAAGTAACCCGGTGAAATGGGTCAATAGTCAATTCCTTTGGTATAACGCTATATCGTAGACTGTTCACGCTCACAGTCATGTGCAACTCTCCGCAGGTTTGAGCCTATGGAGGAGCAGCATCATGGATGTGCGGAAAATTGTTATTATCACCGAGAGCATTTCCGGCGAAGGCGGTAAGGCGGCGGCGGCGCGTGTCACCCGTGTGGCCGGCTGTGCCATCTTCACCAACCCCTATGCCGGCCGGTTTCAGGACGACCTGTCGGCATTGTTCAACGCAAGCGCAGTGCTGGGCGATCAGTTGATGGAGCAAATGCTCCCGCTCATTCCCAATCCGGTGGTGAGCTACGGCAAGGCCGCCATTGTCGGTGTCAATGGCGATGTGGAATGCGGCCATGCCCTGCTCCACCCAAAGCTTGGCAAACCCATGCGCGACCCCATCGGCGGCGGGGAAGCACTGATCCCGTCGGCCTGCAAGGTGGCGGCGGCGGGCGCCAGCCTCGACGTGCCGCTTGGGCACAAGGACAATGCCTGGTCGTTCGATCATTTCGACGCCATGACAATCGCCGTACCGGATTCACCCAGGCCGGATGAAATCATGATGGTGGTGGCGCTTGCCGATGGCGGGCGGGCGGTGCCCCGGTGCGGCCAGGGGCGGATTCTCGATTGATGCCCGGCAACACCCTCGCAGATCGCGTGGACGAGGCGGCCGTGACCGCCACGCTGGCGGACATGGTTGCCATTCAAAGCGTCAATCCATTTGACGAGCCGGCCTCTCCCGGTCACCGCGAACAGGAAATGGCGGATTATCTGTGTGCCCGCATGGAAGAGCTTGGGCTGGACGTCGAGCGCCGGGACATTGTTGCGGGGCGCCCCAATGTGTGCGGCCGCCTGAAAGGCAAAGGCACTGGGCGCTCGCTCATGCTGGCCGGGCATCTCGATACGGTCGGCGTCGAGGGCTATGAAACCGCGTTCGAGCCGCGGGTCGAGAACGGTAGGCTTTATGGCCGCGGCGCCTGTGACATGAAGGCGGCCCTGGCCTGTTATCTTGAGGTGGTGCGCGTCCTGCGCGATACCGGTGCCGAGCTTGCCGGCGATCTTCTGATTGGCGCTGTGGCGGACGAAGAACACACCATGATCGGTTCCAAGGACTGGGGACCGAACTGGCCGCACGCGGATGCTGGCATCATCGGCGAGCCGACCGAACTTGCCGTGTGTCCGGCGCACAAGGGCCAGCATTGCCTGTTGATCCGCACGTTCGGTAAGGCCGTTCACTCCTCGATGCCGGAACTGGGAGAGAACGCCATCGTGCGCATGTCCCGCGTCATTGCGGCGTTCGGCGATTACAACGATGAGCTCAAGTCGCGTGCGCCGCACCCGTTGTGCGGTCACGGCCGGTTTTCTCCAGGTGTCATTCAGGGCGGGACGATCTCATCGGCGGTTCCGGACTTCTGCGAGTTGGAGGTTGACCGCCGCATGGTGCCCGGTGAAACACCGGAACAGATCGTTGCGGAATACCGCGCCCGCATTGACCCTTTGATGAAAGACGACCCCACCTTCCGCTACGAAATCGCAGGACCGACAGTGGGCGTTGGACCGCTCGACATTTCTCCCGGCGAAGAGATCGTGCAGAGCGTCGCCGCGGCATGCAAGGCGGTGACCGGCACTGCGCCCGATATCTCAGCGTTCCCGGGTGGAACGGATGCACCCAACATGGGGTTCCCGTGTATTATATGCGGGCCCGGCGCGCTGGCACAGGCGCACACAGTCAACGAGTTCGTCGAAACCCTCCAACTCGCCAATGCGGCCAGGATCTATCTCCTCGCGGCGTTGGAGATGACGGATACACCCGGTTATTGAACCTGATGCCCGACGCTGCACGTGATGCGACACCGAAGGCCGCCTGGGTGCTTGGGCTGCTTAACGTGTCGCTTCTGCCGTGGTTTGCGGCAGCGGTCTGGTTCGCCGAAGACACCGGCCTGTGGATCCGGCTGTCGATTGCCTATGAGGCACTGACGCTCGGCGTGTTTGGCGGCATCCGCATGGGCTTTGCGTTTGCTGCGCGGGATCACACACCATCGTTGCAGGATTATGCGGTCGCCATTCTCCTGCCCTTGGTGGGCTGGAGCGCTTTGATCCCCGATGCCGTCAGCGGCGGTGCGATACTGATGGTCGGAATTCTGGTCTCTACCGTCTTTGACCGCATGGCCGCACAAGCCGGTGCGCTGCCCCGCTGGTACGGCCGCCTGAGGCTGCTATTCCTGCCGCTTCTGCTTTTGTTTCTGGCACTGGTGGTGGCCAGGGCCATGATCGGCTAGAGCGGGATCGGCTTATATCGAATCGTTTGATGTTTGTACGGAGGCTCTTTTGTTGCCTCACAAACCCGTCACTCATCGCGCGGCTTTGCCGCCTTGAACGGCAACAGCAGCGACCAGTCGAGGCGGCCGGGCTTATCCGTCTGATAGGGCGCAAGCCCGATGGTCATGCCCTCATGGCCCATCTCCGGCTGGTCGGTGTAGGTCTTGAACAGACGGTCCCAGACCGACAGGTTGAAGCCGTAATTGGTGTCATGCTCGCGGTGGATTACCGAATGGTGCACCCGGTGCATATCCGGGGTGACGACGATAGTTCGCACCAGACGGTCGGCCAAGGTCGGCAGCTTGACGTTCGAATGGTTGAACATGGCGGTGCCGTTCAAGATCACCTCGAACAGGAATACGGCGAACGCCGGTGCCCCCAGAATGATGACGATCACGAATTTGTAGAGCATGGAGAGACAGATTTCGATCGGGTGAAAGCGCAGTCCCGTGGTGACGTCGATGTCGCGGTCGGCATGATGCACCCGGTGCACCCGCCACAACATTTCCACTTTGTGCGACGCCACGTGTTGGCCGTAAATCGCCAGATCAAGCAATATCACGGAGGCCAGGATTTCGAACCAGACCGGAAGATCGATCACGGCAAACAGCCCCCAGCCGCGTGCCGCGGCAATCTCGGCGATGCCCACGGCCAGCACGGGAAACAGCACCCGCAGGGCGACGGTGTCAACAACCACGAGCCCCAGGTTGGTAAACCAGCGTTTGTGTTTTGCCAGCACCAGTCTCCGGCGCGGTGCGGCAATCTCGAACAGCGCCATGACGGCGAGAACGCCGCCGAAGCAGAGGAGCCTGATCATGGGCTCTGAAGTGAAGTCGGGCATGTCGCGGGCCGTCCGGTGGTGGCAATCGTGTTAGTATAGTCATCGCATTGGAACTGGAACAGTGATCAACACACTCATCGACGGGCCTCAGGCCGCAGACGCAAGTTTTATATTCGCCCACGGCGCCGGGGCGCCGATGGATGCTGACTTCATGAATGCGTTTGCCGGCGCGCTGGGCGCCGCGGGCATTCGGGTCATTCGGTTCGAATTTCCGTACATGGCCGGACGGCGGGAAACAGGTTCGAAAAAGCCTCCGCCCAGGGCCGAAACCATGATGACCTTCTTCTCCGACCTGGTGTGCGCGGTCGATGCGCCGGGCAAGGTGTTCATCGGCGGTAAATCCATGGGCGGACGTATCGCCAGCTTGATCGTGGACGATCTTTTTGCCTCGGGTGCGGCACGCGGGCTTGTCTGTCTCGGTTACCCCTTTCATCCGCCGGGTAAGCCCGAGCGGTTGCGGACCGCGCATCTCGAAACCCTGCGCGCGCCGGCGCTGATCTGCCAGGGAGAGCGTGACCCGTTCGGAACGCGCGACGAAGTTTCAGCCTATGCCCTGTCCGATGCGGTGGCCCTCGAATGGCTGGGCGATGGCAATCACGACCTGGCCCCACGTAAGAAAAGCGGGCGGACCGTTGCGCAAAACCGGTCACAGGCGGTGGATGCGATCACTGCATTTTGCGGTCGCATCCGCTAGATCGTTTCACATTTGTACGTGAAACGCTCTCGCTGTCAGGCCATTTGATGGCGGGCGCGGGCGCCGCGCTCGATGGCGGCAATGATCAGCTTGTCGAGACGCAGGCGGTCGCGCAGCAATTGCAGAAAGCGCAGTTCTTCCTGCTCGACCGAAAGATCGACCGCGGCTACCTCTACGCCGAGGGCGTAGGCGGTTTCATAGAGCTTTGCCGGCAGGCATTCCGCCACCAGGCTGAGGACGGTGGTGAGACCATCATCTTCGGCAAGAATGTCGCCGCACTCGCGCGCCACATGAACCAGACGCTCCGAATCGAAGTCTTTGAATACCGGCAGGTTGGTGACGATCTGCCCGATGCGGCCCAATTCGCTGTCGGAAATCTCGCGATCGACGGCGGCCATGGTGACCATGACATAGATGAGCGCTTGGTGGTGGCTGATGGTCTGAGACATTGGAAGCTCCCGGGGTGGCTGTAATCAGCGATTAGTCTTGATTCTACGCGGCTGACGGGTGAACTACTTAAGCACTGCAGGCGCACTCAGCAAGGACTGTTTGCCAGAAATGTCCCGACCTGATCGATTGCATCCACAAGTCCGATGCGCTGTACCTCCACGTCTTCGGGAAACGCGGTGGTGAAGCGGGTCGCAAGGCGCGAGTCCAGAATGACAAATACGCCGCGGTCCCGCCGGGTGCGGATGAGACGGCCAAAGGCCTGGCGCAATCGTAAGCGCACGATCATGTCCTGATACTGGCTGCCGCCGAAGGCGGCGCGGCGGGCCCGTTCAAGCACGCTTGGTTGCGGCCACGGAACCCGGTCAAGCACGATGAGGCGCAGACTGTCTCCCGGCACGTCGACGCCATCGCGCACCGCGTCGGTGCCGAGCAGGCAGGCATTGGTCTCCGCCCGGAACAGATCGACCAGAGTGCCAACGTCGATGGGATCGACGTGCTGGGCATATAACGACAGGCCCTGCGCGCTCAGCGGTTCGATCAGATTTGAATAGGTTTTCCGCAAACGCGCAATGGCGGTGAATAGACCGAGCGCCCCACCGCCCGAGGCAAGGAACAATTCGCGGTAGGCCGCGGCTATTTGCTCAGGCGCTTCGCGATTGAGGTCATTGACGACAATGAGACGGGCGTTGCTGCCATAATCGAATGGCGATTGGTGCGAATGGCGCACTGCAGGAACCGCAAGATGGGCCGCACCGGTGCGCATTTCCGCATTGCGCCAGTCATCCGGCACGTTGGGTGGCCGGTCCTTCAAGGTGGCCGACGTGATCAGGACACCGTCTGTGGTCTCCAGCACGGACTCCGCAAACGGCTTGGTGGGATCGACCCAGTGGCGGTGCATGCCGATATCGGATTCCGAGCCATAGGCGGTTTCGATCGAGAACCATTCCGCAAACTCCGGATCGGCATCGAGCCCCAGACCCGCCAGCATCTGCTGCCAGCCGGGCAACAGCAGGGCTGCGCGGCGCATCAGTCCACGCACCAGCGCTTCAATGCGGGCGCGCTCGGTGCTGTCGAGTTCATCCGCATCCGCATCGAGGCGCGCATTCAGATCCTCCGCAAGCCGCTTCAGCGGATTGGCCAGCCGGCCAAGCGATGCGCGAAGTTCACCGGCGGCAGCCACCGCCGCATCGGGCACCGGACGGCATTCGGTTTCCACCGCGTAATTTCCCCGGTTTTCCGTGCGGGCCTTGACCAGGCCGTAGACGTGGCCCAGGAACGCCTCGCCGGCGGCTTGAGGGTTGCCGGATTGTACCCGAGACATCCAGCCAGGCCCCGGCAGAACCGAACATTGCCGTATTGCCTCTTCGAGGAATTCGGCCGCAGCGGGATCGTCGTCCAGGAGGCCGCTCACCCGCTCCATGAGACCGCGGCCGCGCCGATTGCGGCTTTCGGGGCCGCGTATCCAACGCCGCAGCTCCGCCATCTCAAGGCCGGTCAGGTGAGCCGAGTAGGCGCCGTCGGCGGCATCGAACACGTGATGGCCTTCGTCGAACACCAGCCGCGTCGGGCGATCGTATCCGGATTTCAGGTCTAGCGCTTCGAAGGCCGAGCCCAGCGCTGCATGGGCCATGACGAGGGCATGGTTGGCGATCACCAGATCAGCATGGCGGGCGCTGCGCTGGACCTTCTCGATGAAGCATTTGCGGTAATGCGGACAGGCCGAGTAGATGCATTCGCCGCGCCTGTCGGTGAGGCCAAGCGACAACGGAGATGCCGGTTGCCCGCGGCCGGCGCCGGCGGACGGCGCGAACAGTGGCATCAGCCAGGCGGGGAAGTCTCCCCCCACCATGTCTCCGTCCCTGCTCACCCGCGCCCAGCGGGCCACCAGGGCGGCGAAGACGGCACCGCGCCCTTTTGACAGTCCGGCACGGGCGTTCCAGTCCTGCAGGTTGAGAAGACAAAGATAATTCTCGCGGCCCTTGCGCACGACGACGCGGCGTTTGCGTTCTTCCGGATCCGGATAGGCGCGCGCGGTTTCCTGCTCAAGCTGGCGTTGCAGGTTCTTGGTGTAGGTCGACAGCCACGCGGTCCCCGCATTGCGTTCCGACCAGACGGCCGAGGGGGCAAGATAGCCGAGCGTCTTGCCGAGACCGGTACCGGCTTCCGCCAGAACGATGGTGTTTTCACCCGGCGCATCCTTGGCCGCATAGATTTCCGCAACTTCGCCGCAATAATCGCGCTGGGCCGCCCGGTCTTCCGCGCCGCTGCCGAGAAGCTGGTCGAGCCGGGAAATCGCTTCGTTGGGCGCAACGGGGTGAGAGGCGGGCGGCGGACGCGGGCCCCGGTCTTCCCATTCCGGCAACCGGTCCCATACATTGAGACCGGTGACGCCCAGGGTCGCATCGATGCTGACGCCGCCGTCCGCCAGGGCCCTTATCACCAGGCGGGCCCAGGGCCAGCGGCAGGCGAGCAGATGATTGGCGATGGCGGAGGTTTCGCGCCCAATGGGATAATCGCGCGCACTCAAATCAGACAGCAGGCGCTCCGCGATCGCCAACAGGACTTCCGGCCCATTGCTGCCGGGAAGTTGCAGCACGCGCGCCAGGCCATCCGGTGTCGGCAGGGCAAAGCGGGCTGGATGAACGAAGGCGAACAGCTCCGCCACATCGAAGTGCTCAATCTCGGCCGCCGCCCGGGACATGGACGCCGCATTCGAACCGGCGAGCGCCAGGCGGTTGATGAGGAAGCTTGCGTGGCAGACCAGGTGAGGCTCCTGGGCCAGCCGGCGGAGTGCATCCTGGGGATAATGCGCGCCATCTCCTGCCAGAGCCTTGGTGCCCGAGTGCACCATAACCGGCAGATCGCGCACGGCCGGGTCCCGATCGGGCCGCACCGTATCTGGGAAATCTTCAGTCATGAGCGCGCGTTTGACACACAGAACGGGGAGCCGCGAATCGGGGTGAAAATGCGCATCACCCTAACCTTTCATTGACGCAGTGTCGCTGGATACCTACTAGAGCATGATCTCAACACTCAACAAGTCTGGCCTCGGAATGGTGGCCGCAAAAAATGACAGATAGATCCAACCTGATCGCAACCGCGACTGAGAGCAAGGCGTGGCCCTTCGAAGAGGCGCGCAAGCTTCTCACACGCATCGAGCGCATGGACACTCCACCACCGCAAATCCTGTTCGAAACCGGTTATGGCCCCTCGGGCCTGCCGCATATCGGCACGTTCGGCGAGGTCGCGCGCACCTCCATGGTGCGGCATGCGTTTTCACTGCTGAGCGAAGTACCCAGCCGGATCCTGTGTTTCTCCGACGACATGGACGGCATGCGCAAAGTGCCCGGCAACCTGCCCAATCAGGAGTTGATGGCCGCCCATATCGACTTGCCGCTGACCAAGGTGCCGGACCCCTACGGCACGCACGAAAGTTTCGGCCATCACAACAATGCGCGGCTGCAGGCCTTTCTCGACGATTTCGGCTTTGAATATGAGTTCGCCAGTTCGACCGATTATTACACATCGGGGCGCCTGGACGAGGCTCTGCTGCGCATGCTCGAGGTCTATGACCGGGTGATGGAAATCATGCTGCCGACGCTTGGGGAAGAGCGGCGCAAGACTTACTCGCCGTTCCTGCCGGTGTGCCCGCGCACCGGCAAGGTGTTGCAGGTGCCTATCGTTGAGCGCGACGCAAAGCGGGGCACCGTGGTGTTTATCGATCCGGAGACAGAAGAAAAAGTTGAGGTGCCGGTCACCGGCGGCGGCGTCAAGTGCCAGTGGAAGCCGGACTGGGCGTTGCGCTGGTTCGCGCTCGGGGTGGACTATGAAATGGCCGGCAAGGATCTCATCGACAGCGTCAAGCAGTCTGGTTTGATCTGCCGGGCGCTGGGGCGCAATCCGCCGGAAGGCTTCAATTACGAGCTCTTTCTCGACGAGAACGGCGAGAAGATCTCAAAAACCAGGGGCAACGGCATCACCATCGATGAGTGGCTGCGCTATGCTTCGCCGGAGAGCCTTGAGCTCTTTATGTATCAGTCACCGCGCAAGGCAAAGCGGCTGCATTTCGACGTGATCCCCAAGAACGTGGATGAGTATCTGACGTTCCTGGAAAAGTACCCGGACCAGGAAGTGAAGGAGCAACTGGGCAATCCGGTCTGGCATATTCACTCCGGCACACCGCCGGACAACAACATGCCGATCAGTTTTGCGCTTCTGCTCAACCTGGTGGGGGCCAGCAATTCCGAAGACCGCGATGTGCTGTGGGGCTTCATCAAGCGCTATGCACCCGAGGCCACGCCGGAGAACACACCGGAACTCGACAAGCTGGTGGGCTATGCGATCCACTATTTCCACGACTTCGTGGCGCCCACCAAAGCCTACCGCGCGGCAGACGAGACCGAGCGCGCCGCCCTGCAGGATCTGGCCGACCAGCTTGCCGCGCTCGACCCGTCGTCAAGTGCTGAAGACATCCAGACCGTGGTCTATGAAGTGGGCAAGACGCATCCATTCGAGAACCTGCGCGACTGGTTCCGCGGCATCTACGAGGTACTCCTCGGGCAAAGCCAGGGCCCGCGCTTCGGCTCGTTCATCGCGCTCTACGGCATAGAGGAAACACGCGCCCTGATCGCTAAAGGGCTCAATGGGGATTTGCTGGCGGGTTAGGCAGGACGACAAGTGCAATCCTCATCCTGAGGAGGGCCGAGGGCCCGTCTCGAAGGATGGGCCGCTTGCGCCGTGCCTGCCGCCCATCCTTCGAGACGCCGCTTTCGCGGCTCCTCAGGATGAGGTCGGAGGAGGTCGCTGTTGCTTACCGCATCGGCCAGGTATCGCCGATGCGGTAGCCCTCGGGCCAGGGGTCGGATGGATCCAGCATGTGTTGATAGGTGCCGGTGATCCAGGCGCGGCCCGAGACCGAGGGGATGATGGCGGGCGTGCCTGCCACTTCGCATTCGCGCTCGATGCAGCCGCGGAACTCAGAATCGATGATCGAGCGGGCGATGTAGCGGTCTGCCAGCTTCATCTCGCCCTTTGCGTGCAACACGGCCATACGTGCGGAAACGGCAGTGCCGGTGGGAGAACGATCGATCTTGCCCGGCTCAACCGCAACCGCGTGGCGGACGCACAACGCCTCCCCGTCACGCGCCAGGGGCCGCTGGAAGAGACAAAACGAGATGTG
>JAJFHM010000153.1 GCA_021775625.1 Hyphomicrobiales bacterium
CCTTGTCCGTCATGCCCTCTTCGCCGGCGCGTACAAGCGCTTCGCGTTTGAACTCAGAACTGTACCGCTTGTACCGACGCTTTGGCTTCGGAGTTGGTTTGCTCATCTGACACCTCCAAGCGCTCTGCGCGCTTCAGTTTAGGTGTCCACAAAACAAGGGCAAAACCATCGTGCCAGAAACAGGCTCTTAGTTTGCCGCGAAGCCCCAACAATTTGACACATTGCGATGCCGGCGGATGAGCCGTCCACAGCATCAATAGCTGAAATTCCGAATGATCTGGGTTAGTGGCTGGTCGTGTCTAAAGCGAACGTTGGTATCTACGCGGATGCCTTAGTGCAAAAAAGATCTACAAATTAGTGGCAACAGGTTTGTGTCTGTGTGTCCAAATTGCCATTTCACCTCTTCAGGAGCCCTACATTGAACCTTTCCGCCAAACGGTCGCGAGCCATGGCTGCTGGTGGCGCGGTAGCTCCGGCGGGCGGTAGTAATGCCGCACCCCGCGGAACCCTGCAGCGGTGACGTAATTACGCCAGGTGTCGAAGTCGAAAAAGCAGCTATAGCGATCACCGCTATAGCCTTCCTCGTTGTGTCCTCTCGGGTTTGAGCAGAACAGGACGCCCCGGGGCCTCAAGGTTGCGGCGAGCTCCAGCAATACTCTCGGCAATTCCGAGCTCGGCACGTGGAACAGCGACGCATTCGCGAATACGCCGTCGAAGCGGCCATCCGGTAATGTCATATTCAGAAAATCTTGGTGCAAGACGTCACACCCGGAATAGGACCGCGCCATGCCCACGAATTCTTTCGAACCGTCCAAGCCCACGACGTCGTGCCCCAACGATCGAAAATGATTGAGGTCCCGGCCCGGTCCACACCCCAGATCAAGAATGGAATAAGGAGGATCGCCCTCAATCGCATCCAAAAGCGACCCATAGTTTTGGCTGACGTCGTGACCCCGAGTGCCGTCCCGATAAATCTCGGCTGATCGATCGTAATGGGCAATCGTCAATTCTGAAATACGATGCAACTGCTCGACATCGACCCGAAGTGGCCGCTTATCAGGATCACTGTTCAGATTGCCCATTCCCGCTGCCTCCCTCAACCATCAAGCACCCGTTCCCTGTACCCAGAACACCTAGAACAGTTCCTGCATAACAGAAAGTCATACATCTCTTCGCTTATGTCAAAAGCAGCATAGGTGCAGGATTCACTCGTGTTCTCTAAGGTGTGAGAATGTCTCTATTGGGTCATGATTCCCCTTGTCCGGCCTGGCAAATAGACGGTGAGAATGGGCCCAAGTGCAGACGTGCTGGCCTCAGATGTCCGAAGTCTGCCGTTATTTGCAGCCGGTCCGCACGGGGATTTTGTGCCATTGACTGACCCTCGCACCACGTCGACAGCAAACACAATGTGGCACATCGCGATGCCGGTGGAGGGACGATTTCTGGTTACGCGAACAGGCCATCTTCTTGCTCGTATACATTCAGCAGGGTTTAGAGTATCCTTACTTCCACCTCCGGAGCCTTGCGCCACAAAATTGATCCACAATCAAATGGCGTGACGGCAATGGTCCCGCTTCCATGCAATTTGGAATGCTCGACAGGTGCAAGAGGAAGTTCTTGTGCGGGACCGCCCCGAAAATCTGGTTAAGATTGATGGCATCGAAGTTGATCGCGAAGCGTAGCAGTTTGAAGGCGTTGATGGGGCATCGACAGCCAGATCTTGGAATAATTGCCGAGTCTAACCGTCTGCCAGACGGCCAGCACATTCCCATTTCGCAACGTCAAACAATTATCACAGTTAAGCAAACACACTGCCGTTGGCCGATTGGCGATCCGCAAAAAGGCGGCTTTTTTCTTTGCGGTGCCAAGACCGGCGTCACGGGAAGTTATTGTCTTCGTCACATGCAGATCGCTTACCGGAACTAGATCGCTTCACGTTCATATGGAACCGTTTGATGGCGCCAAATCGGTTCGCCCGGCAAGACGCGGTGCGTGAGCCACGATGCAGTGCATCGGGCAAGCGCCGCAACGTGGCCGACGGACCGATTTGACCCACCGGAAGGCGCGAAAACCCGGTCAAAGCGATTCCATATGAATGTGAAACGATCTGGTGCGACGGCGACCAGATAAAAGAGGGTCGCGTGATAGACGTCGCCGCTCATACGTCTGTTGTCAGGGGTACAACGGACTAAGTTGAGTGACGGTCGGTTGGTCGGTTTCGCGCCATGTGTGGGCTTCCGGAATGGGTCATGAATCCCCTTGTCCAACCTGTCAAATAGACGGTGAAAAGGCATTCGAAAGCGGACATTCCATCGATACGTTGGCCACTCTGTCCGACTTGCTCCCAAGACCAGCCGCTTTCTGGCAGCCCTCTATGGTCCTGCAAAGCGCAAAGTGCTGCCACTCGCACCTATCCAGTGATCAGATTGGGCAGCCGGGCGCGGATCCGCCCGGCTGCCTTCTTCGAGAGGCTACTCGGCACTCAATTGGCGCAGTGCGCCTGCCCAGTCCTCGACATGGTACGAGCGGACGATCTTGCCATTTTCAACCGTGTGGATATCGATGGTCAGAATGTCGAAACCCTTACCCTTGCCATCGACTCCAAACAACGGACCGACCGGCGTTCCCCTTGCCCGGCTCCGCACAACAACCCGGCTGCCTTCCTGGATCATCTCTTCCACAGCCCAGTTCAGGTCCGGAATTAACTTCCCGAATCCACCGACCTGAGCGATGAATTTAGCCTTGGTTTTGTTGGCTCCGGAGTAGTTGCCGATACTTTCCCAGCTCTCGGCTGTTGCCGCCTTGAACGCGACGGCATGCTCCTCGGAGCCGGGGTTGCTCAGAAAATCGTAGAATGTCTGCACGGTCGCCTTTTCGTTCGCCATGGAATTTGCCATCATCGGCCAAATCAGCAGCGCTGCAGCTGCCACAAAAGCCCTGAAAAGTTTCATTGCCGGGTTCTCCTTTGCATTGGAAATGCCGCTTGAGGACAATCTCGCACGGCTTCTTACACGGAGAACATGGACGGCCAGCAATTAAACGATAAGATAGAATAAATTGATTTCACTGTTCGGATTTTTTGGATAATGCTGGATCAACTGCGCCAGATCGCAATCTTTGCAAAAACAATCGACCACGGCTCGTTTCGCGCCGCCGCCCGAGCGCTGCACTTATCACCGTCAGTCGTAAGCCATCATGTCAGCCAACTCGAACGGCAGCTCGGCACAGCGCTGATCTACCGCTCTACCCGCAAGCTCTCGCTAACTCCCGATGGTGAATGTTTGCTTGCCGCAGCACGGGCAATGATCGAAGCCGCCGAGAGTGGCCTGCAAGCTGTTTCCAACCAAACACAACAACCCTCTGGTGTGTTGCGCGTGACCGCGCCTGCGGTTTTAGCGCAGTCGAAACTCGTGGACCAATTGGCTGCCTTCGCGATCGCGCATCCATATGTGCGGCTGTCTCTCGACTTTTCGGATGTTCGGCGAGAGCTGATCGGCGACGGCTTTGACGTGGCTATCCGGATGGGCTGGCTTAAGGACAGCTCGCTTGTGGCTCGCAAGCTATTCGATGTCCGGCGTCGGCTCGTGGCCGCACAGACCTACTTCGAATCGCGACCGGACCCTGTCTCGCCCGGCGATCTCAGTGATTGGGACTGGCTTGAGTTGGCCCCGGTTTGGCTCAAGAAGCCGGAGTTTAGGAAGGCCGCCCAACGGGTGGTGGTGTCGAGGCCGACACCCCGGATAAGCGTGAACGATGCACATGCGCTCTACGGATTGACCCGCTCAGGCGCCGGGTTGGCAATAATACCAGAGTTTCTGGTTGAAGCCGACGTCACTGCCGGTACCTTGCGATATGTCCTTCCTGATTGGAGCGTAAGTCCAGTGGGAGTGTTTGCGGTTTGGCCGCCCAATGCTCCAAGAGATGGCCTGGTCAAACACTTTGTAGAGTTTCTCGCCGAAACGCCTCAAATGGTTGCGCGTCATCGCACCGGTTGAGTTTGCATGTCAGACGATTGCAACTTGGGACGATCCGTCACTTTAGCGTCACGGGAGTGTCTGCGGCGGGTCACTTTCTACCGTCCCAGGTCATCATTGCTGAGGCTTGGAATGCGGCCTGAAGCAGAAGATCGGCCCCCTATCCCGTCACGCTTCGCGAAACAGACACTATGCGACCCTCGATGCCGGGTAGGCCACCGGCATGATGGTGCCAGCGGCAATTCCATGGTGCCATGGTTGTCATTATGGCGTAGATTGAACCGGCTCAACCGTTCGTTTGGGTCAGTGGCTGGTACCTGGGGGAACCATACCGTCATTGGCGCCGTCACTTGGCGATGGGCTGTAACTGGTCAGGGGAGGCCTAATGTTCACCAGCAATCCGTTCGCCGAACTGTCGGCGGCCATATCTCCTTCCGTCATGCAGACTTACGTGATCATCATGATCGTTCTGGTCGTGGGAGGAACGCTCTATGACATCGCGCACAAGAGGAGCGCCAGGTACTTCTTCGACAACTGGCGCAAGGTGAAAGACAAGGGCGCGAGGCCAATCGGCGGTGGCGAGATGGTATCGCTCGCGGTCAAGACCGGAGCGGTGGAAGTGTTGACGTCGGCGGAGTTTTGCAACCCGCAACGCCGGATTGCCCACCTGCTGACGATGTACGGGTTTCTGGCCTACGTGATCACCACCCTCATCATGGTGTTCTGGTATCCAACGCCCAGCGTCACAGCACCCGCAATTGTTCCGCTGCTCTGGTATGTGGGCGCACTGATGGTGTGCATCGGCGGGTACTGGTTCTGGTTTTTTATTCGCGTCGATGTCGCGGCAGAAGGCAATTCGCGGTTCCGCATTATCCAGGCCGACCTGTTCATCCTGTCGCTTCTCGCCAGTGTGACCCTGGCCCTGATCTGGGCGTATGTACAATCCTCGGGCAGCGGCTGGAGCGATATTTTCCTGGGCCTCTACCTCATGGCCACGACCGTGCTGTTCGGCTCGGTTCCGTGGTCCAAGTTTGCGCACATGTTCTTCAAGCCGGCAGCAGCGCTCCAAAAACGGGTGGAAGAAGCCAACGGCACGCGGCGCAATCTTCCGCCCCCGGCCGACAAGCCGGCCACCCTTGGCAGCGCCCGGCGCCTGCCGCGACACTATTGATCAGACGATCAGAAATCTTCGATACAAGAGGTGATTTAGGATCATGCCTACCTTTGTTTACATGACGAGTTGCGATGGTTGCGGACACTGCGTCGACATTTGCCCGTCCGACATCATGCATATCGATAAGGTCAGCCGCCGGGCCTACAACATCGAGCCGAATTTTTGCTGGGAGTGCTATTCCTGTGTGAAGGCGTGTCCGCAAAACGCCATCGACTGCCGCGGATACGCCGACTTCGCCCCCCTGGGCCACAGCGTCCGGGTGCTGCGGGAAGAGGAAAAAGGGACCATCTCCTGGAAGATCAAGTTCCGCGATGGCCGCGAAAAGGATTTCGTCTCCCCGATCCGCACCACGCCGTGGGGATCCATCAAATCGCCCTCGGACTACGACTTACCGAACCCGGACGATCTGAAGTCCCAGGAACTCGCGCACGAACCTGACGCGCTCAATATCGAAGGCGGACTGCCCGCACTTCGCCCGGAGCAACTCAAGCAGGGGGTGGTCTGATGGGCCTGTTCTCACGCCGCAAAACCGTCCACGTGGATTCGGACATTCTGGTTATCGGCGGCGGCATGGCCGGCTGCGGATCGACCTACGAATCGAGATACTGGGGACGCGATCTGAAGATTGTCTGTGTCGAAAAGGCGAATATCGAGCGCTCGGGCGCGGTTGCCCAGGGCCTTTATGCGATCAACTGCTACATGGGCATGCAGTGGGACGAAAACCAGCCCGAGGACCATGTCCGCTATGCCCGCAACGACCTCATGGGCCTGGTGCGCGAAGATCTCGGCTACGACATCGCCCGTCACGTGGATTCCACCGTGCACAAGTTCGAGGAATGGGGCCTTCCGATCATGAAGGACCCGGAAACCGGACGCTATCTGCGCGAAGGCAAGTGGCAGATCATGATTCACGGCGAAAGCTACAAGCCGATCGTCGCGGAAGCT
>JAJFHM010000154.1 GCA_021775625.1 Hyphomicrobiales bacterium
CGCCTGGTGATGCGGGCCCCACGTCCATTTCCGGATTTTTTCACTTTGTGCTGAACTCGAAACATTCGCATGACGGTAGAATTATCCGCTTCGTTCCACTCGGTCAACGGGTGATCGTCACCCATGTTCATCTTGCGCCACGGCGCGCTCCAGGTCATGGCTCAGAGCCTTCAAACCGGGCGTCTCGAACGCACCGCTGCTGCAAGCGTTCCTTCGTCCAGGTAGTCAAGCTCTCCGCCGACCGGCACCCCGTGGGCGAGACGTGTGACATCAACATTACTCGCCTCCAGACGGTCGCTAATGTAATGCGCCGTGGTTTGTCCGTCGACCGTCGCGTTGACCGCCAGAACCACCTCATTCACCTCTGGCGCAGCGGCTCTTTCAATCAACGCCACGATGTTGAGATCATCCGGCCCAACACCTTCCAGCGCCGACAAGGTTCCGCCCAGGACGTGATACTGGCCCTTTATGGCGGTGGCGCGTTCAAGCGCCCAGAGATCGCCAACGTCCTCAACCACGCAGATCACGGAGCGGTCGCGGCCGGGATCGGCGCAGATGGTGCACGGATCGCAGGTGTCGACATTGCCGCAATTGGTGCAGATCCCGACATGCTCGAGGACATCGCTCATGGCCGCCGCCAGGGGCACAAACAGGAGTTCCTTGCGCTTTATGAGGTGAAGAGCGGCACGGCGCGCCGAACGCGGCCCGAGCCCCGGCAATTTTGCCATGAGCTGGATGAGCCGCTCGATCTCCGCGCTGGCGATGCGGCGAGACATGAAGCGCTCTAGACGCCCAGATTGAAGCCCGGCGGCAACGGCAGCCCACCGGTCACTTCCTTCATCTTGTCCGCCGTCGCCCGCTCCATCTTGCTGCGCGCTTCCGTATGGGCGGCGACGATGAGGTCTTCGATGATCTCGGCGTCTTCCGGCTTGAGCAGGCTCGGGTCTATATCGACTGCGAGCATCGCACCCTTGCCGTTGATCCGGACCTTGACCAAACCGCCACCGGACGCTCCTTCGATGTCGAGGCGTTCAAGTTCCGCCTGCATATCGGACATTTTGGACTGCAACTGCTGGGCCTGCTTCATCAGGCCGCCAAGATCCTTGATCATATGAATATCCTGCTCTTATCCGGCCCTTCGTATCGAGGCCAACATTCCTTTACTGAATTCTAGTCTTCTTCCGGTGATTCTTCCGGTTCCGCAATGGTGTCGTCGACTTCGAAGGCGTCGCGCACGCTCAAAATTTCCGCCTGGGGAAACAGTTTCAGCGTCGCCTCGACGACCGGGTCACGCAAAGCTTCGGCCATGGCCGCATCCTCGCGCTCTTTGTGCTTCTCGAACAGCGTCTTGTCGCCTTCATCCTGCGACAGGGACACGATCCACCGGCTGCCGGTCCAGTCGCTGAGCTTCTGCGCCAGCTCGCCGACCAGACGGGACGAGGTGCCTTCCGCCAGACTGACATCGATATGGCCGGGGCGGAAGCTGACGAGACGAACACCCCGTTCAAGGGCGGACTTGAGCTTGATGTCGCGCTTTTCGGAGGCAAGCGCCACAACTTCGTCGAACGTCTGTGGCGGGGCTGCCTGCGGCGCGGCTGCCGCATCGGCAGGTTCAGGCTCGGCCTGGGGTGCGGCGACCGGTTCGGGATGCAGGACCGCGACCGCTGCCCCATCGCTGGAGGCTTGCGGCGAGGGCGCTGGGGCAGAGGGAGCCTGGGCTGAAGGCGCGCCAGGTGCCTGTGCTGCAGACGTCTCGCCGGCGCCTTCCCGGGTGAGCTTGCGCACCAGTTCATCTGGCGCCGGCAGATCGGCTGCATAGGCCAGACGCACCACCAGCATGTCGGCTGCGGCCATGGGATTGGAGGCGTTCTGCACCTCGCCGACGCCTTTGAGGAGCATCTGCCAGGCCCGCGTGAGGGCGCGCATGGTCAGCTTGTCCGCCATCTCCGCGCCGCGCGCGCGTTCCTCCCCGGCAACCGAGATATCCTCGCGGGCAGCAGGAACCAGCTTGAGGCGGGTGACCCAGTGGACGAGGGCCGCAAGATCGGTGATCACCACCAGCGGGTCGGCACCGGCATCGTGTTGCGATTTCAACTCCTCAAGCGCTGCCGCCACATTGCCCCTGAAGATCATGTCGAGTAGATCGATGACCCGCGCCCGGTCGGCGAGGCCGACCATCTGGCGCACGTCGTCCGCCGTGATCGTGGTCTCGCAAAGCGTAATCGCCTGATCGAGCAGCGACAGCGCGTCGCGCACGGAGCCTTCGGCGGCCCGTGCGATCAGGGCGAGCGCATCTTCATCGGCCGTGACGTTTTCCAGACCGGCGATCTTGGAGAGATGAAAGATCAGCTGTTCGGCCTCAATGCGGCGCAGGTCGAAGCGCTGGCAGCGCGACAGCACGGTCACCGGAACCTTGCGGATCTCGGTCGTGGCGAAGATGAACTTCACATGCGGCGGCGGCTCTTCCAGCGTCTTCAGGAGGCCATTGAAGGCCGCCTTGGAG
>JAJFHM010000155.1 GCA_021775625.1 Hyphomicrobiales bacterium
GAACTTCCGGGTTCACATTGGCCCAGAACCCGTATTCCCTGTCCTGCAGCTGCTCCCAGAAACTCTTCGGACGCTCAGACGTAAGCGTGAACCGGACAATCGACTTGATCGACTTGAAACCGTATTTCCACGGCACGTGCAAACGCAATGGTGCACCGAACTGTTTTGCCATGGGTTTGCCATAAGCACCGGTCACCAGAAGTGTCAGATCATGTGCGGCTTCCTCGATGGTCAACCCTTCGACATAGGGCCACGGATACCAGCTTTGTTTCTGACCGCGCGCGACTTTCGGGTTATGGAAGGTTTCCATGCGGACATATTTTGCCGACGACAGCGGCTTCGCCAGCTCCAGCAGCTTGTTCATGGGAAATCCGGTCCACGGGATCGTCATCGACCAGGCCTCGACGCAGCGGTGGCGGTAGAGCCGCTCCTCGAGCGTCACCTTGCGGATCAGATCGTCAATGCCGATGGTGAATTCCTTTTCCACTTCGCCATCGATCTTGATCTCCCAGGGCCGGATCGGCAGCGCCTGAGCGGCCTTATGGATCTCTTTGTGCGAGCCGAACTCATAGAAATTGTTGTATTTGAGATTGTACTCTTCCGGCGTCAGGCCACGCCCCAGTTCATACATATCATTGCGTTTTGCAGGATAAAGATCAGCCGTCGGATCGGCCTCTTCCGCCAGGGCACCGCCAACGGCGGAAAAACCGCTCGATCCGGCGATCGCAGCAGAAGCGCCGATGCCGGCCATGAAAGCTCTTCGGTTGAAGAAAATGTGCTCAGGGGTTGCCTGATTTTCAGGGATTTCCCAGCCCTGGCGTCGTTTGATCAGCATCTCTAAACCTCGGTTTTCTGCCTCATTAGTGCGTACACACACTAAATAGCATTGCAGTGTGATCACACCAAATCACGGTTATTTGTCTGTCCTCAAATAACCGTTAGAAGTTCGTGCACGGCTGTGTCGGCCGTTACTGCTCAAGTGCTGCGATGTCACGCTCGAATGCGGCGAGGTAACGCTTCCAGCGTGCGTTGCCGGTCTCATCGGCAAGCGGTGCGACAATCGCCCGGCCACGCTTGAACATCTCAAGCGCCTCTGGACTGCGGTTCATCTTCACGTAGAGCACCCCAAGCTTGCCGTAGCTCGCAGCAAGTGCTGCCTGCAGGGCGCGGTTGGTCGGATCGGACGCCGCCAGGCGCTCCCTGATGTCGGCGCTTTTGCGATAATATCCGATCGCCGTATCGGAATCCGTTTGCGCGATATGGACGTCGCCGATCTTGGTGTAGGCGACGGTGAGATCGCGCTGCCAGTTCAGGTTCTGCGGGTCTGTCCGTACGAGATATTCCATTCCCGCAACGCCTTGATTGTAGGAGACAAGTGCCGTGGCGGGATCACCCTGCGCCAGGTGCACATTTCCGACCCGGATCCGGGCCGACGACAGTTTGTAGCGCCGGCCGGCATTCGCCGGTGCTGCCGCGGAACGCCGTTCGGCAATCGCCAGGCTGTCGCTGTAGGACTTGAGCGCCGCGGAATAATCGCGCTGGACATTGCGCACATTGCCCAAACGCTGATAGCCGCCCTCCAATGCATCCTGCCAGCCATCGTGCTCCGCATTGTCGGCGGCATAACCTTCGCTGATCGTCACACTGTCCCGGTAGGATTTAAGCGCTCCGGCCAGGTCTCCCTGAGCCAGGAGAACATCGCCCATGGCATTATGTGCTTCCGCCAACCGGCGTTGGTGCTCTTGGTCTTGCGGCACTTTTTGCGCCCGCTCCCTGGCCAGATCTAACGCCGCACCCGTGTGCTTTCGGGCCGCGTCCAGCGCGCCGCGTTCCAGTTCGACGGCGCCGAGCCGCAAATGCGCCCGATGAAGGCCGGTCTCGTCGTTGGAGGATTTCGACACCTCCATAAGCCGGGAAAGAGAGGTTTCGGCAGTGGAAAGCAAGCCGGCCTGCAGGTGGAGCCAGCCATGCCAGTATAACGCCTCGGGATTATCCGGCTCAAACTCCAGCGCCTTGGCATAAGCCTCCCGCGCCCGCTTTGGATTCCCCAGCCCGGCAACCGCGCCCAGGTCGCGGATTGCGGCAACCACATCAATCTTTGCAGCGATCGCGTCGGACAGCTGTTTCTGCAACGCCTCCGTCTCCCGCTGCGTTTCCTCACGCAGACGCTCGGCATCCTGTTGCACAGACGTGAGCAGCAAGGATTGTTGCCGGTAGAAATAGCCGCCGGCAGCAGCGGCCACCACGAACGCCACCGCCAACATCACCAGACCCGCCCGACTGGTCCGCCGGGCCGGCATCGAAACCTCCACATTGGCGGCATCCGGAGCGCCGTCGCCAGGGGGTGCCTGAACGTCGGGCGCGCGGTCTGCCTCACCGCCCATTGCTGCGGCTGTATCGCGATCAAACTGCGCGGCAACAGTGGCCGCCGGCGGCATCGTTTCGGCAATGACAACAGCAGCACTTGCCACAGGCGCCGTCATCTGCTGTGTGGGCGTCTCGGAATGGCTTGCAGCGGCGTTGGGAGGCGCTTTCGGTGCAGGCTCGACATTTGTGTTCGCGGCAGGCTTCGAACCCAGAGTCTCGCGCTTCGGCTTCACATCTTCGGTGTTTCTGAACACTGATGTCGATGCGGAGGCAAACACTGTGGCGTAGTCCAGCATCAGCACATAGGTTTCATAGGCGCTGGAACCCTCCGCCTTTTGCGAATGGGGCAGAATGTCTCTTCGGATGCGGCGGCGTTCCATCGCCAGTTCGGCGCGTTCCTCAAGCGTACCGTCAGCATCCAGCATCGGCGCCAGCAATTGCGTCACTGTCCCGTGCATTTCGCGGTTGAGCGTATCGCGCTCATCGCCGAGCAGCCGGGCAATGGTTGGCCGGCCTTCCGCCTCCGCCAGGCGCTCTTCCTGCTCGATGATCACCTGGTTGAGCTGTTCCAGCGTGTCAGGGGTATGCTCAAGGATATGCAACACAAGGGTCCAGTAGCCAGCCCAGCGCACCTCGAAGCGTTTGTTCGCAAGCGATACGACCGTGTTTTTGAAGTTTGAACGCAACTTCGCCATGTGTACCCGGCGGCTGATCGCAACGGAAAAACGAACCGACTAACGCGCCATTTCCCTGAATGCCCGGTATAACGTCCGACCATACAAAACTGGCGGCCCCATTGGAACAGATTTGGCGCAGCGCCGGCATCGAGCACAAGCTCAGTGAAATGCCGGGACTGCGTGTAATGTACCTGAACGCCCATTATTTCATCGAGCGGCACACTCTTACGGCAACCAACGACCGGGAAGGCTGGCACGCATCGTTGCGTACCGGCTCTTAGTTTATGCGACTGGCCAACCGATGTTCACGTCCCGAATGGCTTTCAGCTTCGCGTCGTCCTTGCCCCCGAACGGAAAGATCAGCCTCCCACAATCGCTGGCCTCGGCATATCCGCTCAGAACCGGGGCCGAGGTTCGCGCTGAAACCATGCAGTCCCACCCCCACACCGGGTCAGCTCTATCATCGTCCACCAGACCACCGTCGCCAAACGGCCGGTGGAAGGCCTGAACGAGGTCATTGAGCGGACCGGACAGGGGCTCGGCCCCGTCAATCTCAACCGTGACGTACCCGGGGTTGTTGCAGGCCTCATACATGAACCAGGCCAATTCGGTGACCTGTTCCTGATACTGTTCGGACGCTTGCTTGAAATGGAGACCGGTTTCGGTGTCGCCGGCCGGGTGGCGAAAAAGACCCAGGGGATTTTCCGGCTGGCTTTGCGCAATCGCGATGCACACAGTCTCTGCCAGAACCTTCACCGGCAGGCCGTTGCGGAGCGCAAAGTCAACGAACACGCACGGGGGCGTGGTTGTATGCCCGCCATAGGACAGACAGGCAGGCAGCTTGTAATCATCGAACATATGGCATCCGGCCGCAACCAACGCAGCCCCGCACATCATCGAGATGTCCGGGGCTGGTGTTTAAGTGCCCAACAGCGGTTTCGCTGCAGGGTTGATCAGGCCGCCTGCGCCGCGACCGCTTCAAGAACCTGTTCGGCAAGCTTGCCGGTGAGTTCCGACAGGTGATCACGCTGGAAGGTGAAATAGCCAACACCGGCGGTTGCCGACCTGAGTTCGATGATCAGGTTCTGCAGTTCCGATTCCGGCATGTTGGCGCGCACCACGTCCCACCCGGCCCAGCCTTCGCGGGCATCGAAGCCGAGCAACTGGCCGCGGCGTCCGCTGACGATCTGGTTGACTTTGGAGGTCGCATCATTGGGGCAGTAGATTTCAACCGAGACGATCGGCTCCAACAACACCGGTGAGCACTGCGGCATGCCTTCCGTCATGGCAATGCGGCCCGCCGTCTTGAATGCCTGTTCCGAAGAGTCCACGGCGTGATAGGAACCGTCCTTCAGATTGACCGCAACATCGACCACCGGAAAACCGAGTGGGCCGCGCACCAGGTAGTCACGGCAACCGTTCTCAACGGCCGGGATATACTGTTTCGGCACATCGCCGCCGGTGATGGTGTCGGAGAACTCGAAACCGGAGCCCCTCGGCAACGGCTTGATGTCGACAACGACGTCGCCGAACTGGCCATGCCCGCCGGACTGTTTCTTGTGCCGGCCGCGTTGTTCGACCGATTTTCTGATGGTCTCCTGGTAGCCGATCTTGCGCGGCCGGGTTGCAGCCTCGATGGCGTATTTGCCGGCCAGCCGTTCCAGCGCCACACGCAGGTGCATCTCTCCCTGCCCCCACAGCACCATCTCATTGGTGTCCTGGTTGTGGTCGATGGAGATCGAGGCATCTTCCTCGATGATCTTGGTCATCGACGTGCCGAGCTTGACCTCGTCCTTGCGCTCTACGGCCGACACCGCCAGTCCATAGACCGCCGGCATCGCCTGAAACGGACTGAGCTGCTCGGTCGGGCCTTTGGTGGTCGAGACGGTGTCTCCCGTCGAGATGCTGTCGAGACGGCCAAGCGCAACGGTCGCCCCGGTTACGGCGCCGTTCTGTTTGGTCGGTTCCTGGCCCATCAGGGTGAAGAGGCCGGCAACCCTTTCGTCATTTGCATCCGGACCGTAAACGGTCGTGCTGTCCGCAATTTTTCCGCTCAGCACACGCGCGACCGACAATTTGCCGCCATGCGTCGTATGGAAAGTCTTCATCACCTGCGCCACAGCCACATCGGCTGAGGGCACGAGCCCTAGGCGTTCGGCGGTCTGTTCAACCCCCGGCGCTTCATGGCGAAGCGCTTTCAAGAGCCTGCGGATGCCATTGCCGTTTTCCGCCGAACCCATGAGCACCGGCACGATGTGACC
>JAJFHM010000156.1 GCA_021775625.1 Hyphomicrobiales bacterium
AGGCCGCCATCTTCATAGCAGGCAAGGCCATAACCGCAGCGTCCGACCTTCACGCTGGTGATGTCCTTGGTAAACAGCTTGTCGAGCAGGCGTTCTGCGTCCGGCCCCTTGAACTCAATCGGAAACTCTCCGGTGTTCAACAAGGCGGCTTTCTGCCGCAAAAGCCAGTAGCCGTCTTCGGTGGAATGATCATCGAAGCAACAGGCCATGAGGCGGCGGTTGTAGACGCAATAGTGCGGCCCCTTCGGGCGTTCAATTTCATAATAGGGATGCCGTGTCAGTGAATAGTCCCATCCGGCGCCGGGCATGCTGGTGACCAGATCCCTGGTCCCTCCATCACTTGAACGCATTGGTTTCCTCCTGATCCGGTCGTGGTGCGGTATCCCGTGTGGGAGCAATCGACGATGAGGTAGCTGGCTCATCCGGCCGACAACGGCCGCACCGAAGGCGGTCCGCCCGGTGTCCGTGTCATGGCACCCGCCGGCCGCCTGATTGTTGAAATTATAGGCAAACAGCATCTGGCGGACGACGAGCGCGCGCTAGACACCGACCATATTCAGATCGCCTCCGAGCGCGTTCAAAACGCGGTGGCGGATCCGCCCTTTTTCGGGATTTTCCCCTCCACGCCCTGGACATATCAGTTCATGCCGAGCAGGCCGCCGTCGCTCATGACCTCGCCACTCTTCAAGTTTCAACGCCAGCGTCTCCTGCCTAGAATGCCACGTCATCGCCCCCCTTGAGGCCGAGCGCTTCGCGCGCATCATCCGGTGTGGCAATCTCCAGCGACAGCCCTTCCAGGATCTGGCGCGCCAGGGTCACCTGTTCGGCATTGCTCTTCGCCAGTTGGCCTTTCTTGAGATAGATCGAATCCTCCAGCCCGACACGCACATGACCGCCGAGAATGGCGGAGGTTGTGATCAGGCTCATCTGGTGGCGGCCGGCGCCGAGAACGGAGAACTCGTAGTCCTTGCCGAACAGCTTGTCGGCGATGCGCTTCATGTGCATGAGATTTTCAGGATCGGCGCCGATGCCACCCATGATCCCCATGACGAATTGCAGGAAGATCGGCGTTTTGACGATGCCTTTGTCGACAAAATAGGCGGCGGTATAGAGGTGGCCGACATCATAGCATTCCATCTCGAAACGGGCATTGAAGCTGTTGCCTGTGGTGAGGATCTCCTCGATGTCGGCAAAGGTGTTCTTGAAGACGTAATCGCGGCTTGAGAGCAGGTGCTGCTCTTCCCAGTCGTATTTCCACTCGGTATATCGGTCGGCCGCCGGGAACAGCCCGAAATTCATCGACCCCATGTTGAGGGAACAGACTTCCGGCTGCGCCCGGCGCGGAGCCGCCAGGCGCTCGTCGATGGTCATGGCCGGCCCGCCGCCGGTGGTGATGTTCACCACCGCATTGGTCGACTGCTTGATGCGCGGCAGGAACTGGTAGAACACGTCAGGGTCCGGCGTTGGGCGGCCGTCTTCGGGATTTCGCGCGTGCAGATGCAGGATGGAGGCGCCGGCCTCCGCCGCACCGATCGCCCCTTCGGCGATTTCCGATGGCGTGATCGGCAGATATTCGCTCATGGTCGGCGTGTGGATCGAGCCGGTCACGGCACAGGTGATGATGACTTTCTTGGCCATGTCCCCTCCCCTTGTTGAATTGACGCACAGCGATTATGCCCGAACGGTGGCCGTGGCCAAGGGGTTTTTGCGCCAGTTCCAAAGTTCGTGACGGGTTCTCCGTCCAACGCCAAGAAATGCCAGGAGGCTGCCCATAATCCAGCGTCACATTGTAAAACTATTTACACTCGCCCTGACGCTGGCTGCGGTCTCGCTGGCCATAACTGCCAGCGTCCGCGCGGCAGACCCGCTCAAGGTGGGTTTCGTCTATACCTCTCCCATCGGATCGGCGGCCTGGCCACTGTCGGCGGCGGTCAGGCGCTCGACGCGAGGATCGGAAAATTCGCACCGGGAAACCGCTTCGATGCGCTTTTGATCGACGCCGGCATTGCGGATTCAAGCCTGAATGTCTGGGCGGATGGTGCGCTCAGGGTCGACAAGGACGCCTGAACGGCCGCGGCGGCGGCTCAATTGCTCTGGTCATCAGGCGCGCCCGCCGCCCTCTTCGAGGCGCGGATGTCGGAGAAATAGGCGATGCTTTGGGCGCCGGTTTCGTCGGTGTCACAGAATATGCCGATCTCGATCAGTCTGGCGCCTTCGGGCTCGCCCCAGAGATGCTTGTAAAGGTCCGCCAGGCTGACTTCCTCGCGGATCCACTTGCGCTCGTTTTCTGCGCCGCCATTGGCGGTGTAGTGGGGGAACTCGAGGACATAATAGAAGGTCAGGTATTTCCAGTCCCCCTTCTTCAAGTGCTGGCTGCCCCAGATGATTTCCATGGCGCGGTGCTTGCCGGAGGCATCCTCAAACCGCAGCCAAAGGCGCGCTGGATGATCGTCGCCGTCCACAGTGCGTTCATCCAGTTCCGACACCACCGCCTGTTCGATGAACCACTCCCAGGTCAGATAAGGATAGCTGTCCAAGGGGATGTCAACCTGGCGGGCAAAGATCGACCCTGAGTCACTGGTTGTAAGACGCAGCGAAGGGCGCCCATCTTTGGTGACGAAGGAGATCTCCATGGGGTCATGGCGTTTGAAAATCCGGTGATACCAGCCCTCAGGCGGCGGATTGGTCGCGATGGCCTTGGTGAAATCCATCAGGACGACACTGTCGCTTCCGTCCGCGAGCAGGACATTCACTCTCGGGCGCTCCTGTGTCAGGTAGAAATATCCTGCCGTACCGGCGACCACGATTGCCGCAAGCACGATCAGGATCACACGTCGAACCGACATTTCCGTCTCCCCGGTTTTCGCAATTCACAACACGTGCGGTGCCGCCGCATCGGCTGGCGCATTCGCACCCTACACATCAAGGGAGTGTGGAGCATATCAGATGCAACCGCATTCACCTTTCCGTGTCCATGTCTTCCGGCAGCGACATGTGTCCAACGATAAGGATTACACCGCTTGACAGCTGCCTCTTCAGGCACAAACATCCAGCCCGCAATGGCAATCCCGCTGAGAGGCACACCTTATGAACCCGTCCACCGAAACCAAAGCTGCAAACCAGGAAGCATTCGAGCGCCTGACCAAATCAGAACCGGTTCTGATCGATGTGGCGCCGGCCGGTGACGTGGTGCCCGGCATGACCGAGAACACGGTGCTGACCTCCGGCCCGCCGCTGCCGTGGGAGGCTTACGAGGGAGGACAGCGCGATGCGGTTATCGGCGGTGCGCTGTTTGAAGGTCTGGCCAAGACTGCGGAAGAGGCGGCGGAGGGTTTCGCCAGTGGACGGCTCAAGGTTGACGGCTGTCATGATTATGGCTGTATCGGCTCTCTGGCGGGTATTTACACGGCCTCGATGCCGGTCTTCGTGGTGCACAACGAAACCTATGGCAATGTCGGCTATTGCAATATGTACGAGGGCAAGTCGCCCAAGCGGCTGAACTACGGCGTCTATGACGAGGATGTGCGTGAGCAGCTGACGTTTATCGCGGAGAGGGTGGCGCCGACGATCGGCGCGGCGACCCGGGCGCTCGGCGGCATTCCGCTCAAACCCATCATGACAAGAGCGTTGCATATGGGCGATGAGTTGCATTCGCGCAATACAGCTGCGTCTCTGCTGTTCTCACGCGAATTGATCCCGGCCTTCCTCGAGCTGGACGACACCCCGCGCGACCATGTCCGCGACACGCTGGAGATCCTGACGGAGGATCACTATTTCTTCCTGCGCCTGTCGATGGCCGCGGCCAAAGCCACCGCCGATGCAGCGCACGGGATAGAGCATTCAAGCATCGTTACGGCCATGTGCTTCAGCTGTGCTGAGTTCGGCATCAGGGTGTCGGGGCTTGGCGACGACTGGATCCGCGGGCCGCATGCCAGCGTGCAGGCAAAGCTGTTCGACGGTCACACCGAAGACGAGATTGCCTGGATGGGCGGTGAAAGCCCGATCACCGAGACCATCGGTCTGGGTGGCTTTGCCCAGGCCGCCGCATTTCCCCTGCAGGCCTATCAGGGCGGTGACCCGCAGGCGATGGTCGACCGAAATGTCGAGCTTTACAGCATCACCCACGGAGAGAACCCGGATTACCACATCCCGTTCCTGAAATATCGCGGCACACCAACGGGCATTGATGTGTTCAAGGTGGCCGACACCGGAGTGCTGCCGATGATGGACATCGGCATTGCCGGCAAGGGCGGCGGGCAGATCGGCGCCGGTACGGTGCGGGCGCCGATGGAATGCTTTCAGGCCGCCGTGGCCAAGTTCGCAAAAACCTGACGCAGATCACCCGGCGCGCAGAAGTTCAGTTGCCGCCTGATCGAGGAATGTTGCGAATTCCGGGGAATTGCCGGGGCTGGCAACACAATGTCCCCACGGCGATGCGAACGGCCGGCATTGCGCATTGCGCATGTAGGACACTTCGATCTCATTGTCTTCCGGTGGAAAATAGAGATCCGTCGTGCAGGGAATGGTGATACAGCGCGCCTTGATTGCTCCCAGCGCCTTGGCGAAATCGCCGTCATAAAGTGGGTTGTCCGAGATGTCAGCATTCTGCCAGGTCCAGATTTTGGCCAACAGGTTGTTGGCATCCCAATTGGCCACATGGTCTTCTTCCCAGTCAACCAACAGGTCCTCGAAGGTTTCAAACCCCAGCTGGCGATGCAGCCTCTCGCGATAGAAGGTCTGGGAAAATGCCCAGCCGGCATAGACCCGGCCGAAGGCACGCAGGCCGCGTTCCGGCGGAACGTCATAGTCGCCGCCGTTCCAGTCACCGTCGGCGCAGAGTGCCGCCCGGACCCCATCGAGGAAGACAATGTTGTGCGGCGATGCCTTGGCGGAGCCGCAAAACGGCAGGATGGCGGCCACCATGTCAGGATATTGCGCCGCCCATTGATAAGCCTGCAGCGCGGCCATGGACCAGCCTGCAACGAGTGCTACGTGGCTGACCCCCAGCGCTTCCGTCAGGAGCCGGTGCTGGCAGGCGACGTTGTCCCAGATCGTCACATGGGGAAAACGCGGGCCATCGTTGGGCGCGGGCGTGTTGGATGGAGACGACGACAGCGCGTTGCCGAACAGGTTGATCGACACGATAAAATGGCGGGCGGGATCAATCGCCCGGCCGGCGCCGAAGAAGCCCTCGTTGCGCCAGTGCGTGCCGGTATAAAATGTCGGCAGGACGACGACGTTGTCGCCCGCCTCGCTGAGGGTTCCGTAGGTCTGGTAGGCGAGCTTTGCCTGCGGCAACACCGCGCCGGATTGCAGTGTCACATCGCCCAGCTCGAAGATCTTGTAGTCGTCGTTCATACCACTCCCCAATACCGCGCCTCAAAGGCTGCAGTATACCCGCAAGCCGCTTAGTCCTCTATCGCGGCTTGAGGTGCAAATCTGCTCTTCGCTCCCCAGGACGGTAAAGGTTTCGGCTTGTCCCGGAACCAGTGAACTCTTAACGTCCGCGGCGACACAAATCCTGGGACCCTCGGCCATGACCACAAACGCAACACCCCCGAAACGCGGCTTTACCCGTACAGAGTTCGAAGCCCGCCTGGAGCGGGCGCAGGCTGCAATGACGGCAAACGAGCTTGACGGCCTCGTGGTCACATCGCCCCACGATGTGCGCTATTTTTCCGGCTTTGCCACCCAGTTCTGGGAAAGCCCAACGCGGCCGTGGTTCCTCATCGTGCCCCGGGAGGGCCATGTGATCGCGGTGATCCCGGAAATTGGTGAGCCGGGCATGGCCATGACCTGGGTCGATGACATTCGCACCTGGCCGGCGCCAATACCGGAAGACGACGGCATCTCGCTGATGAAATCGGCGCTTGAGGGCCTGCCCCGCCGGTTCGGCCGGATTGGCTGGGAGATGGGCCGCGAGCAGGTCATCCGCATGCCGATCAAGGACTTCGACCGCTTGAGAGGGCAAGTCTCCGGCCTCGAATTTGTCGACGGTTCGCCGACCATCTGGGGCCTGCGCATGGTGAAGTCACCGGCCGAGGTCGCACATATCCGCCACATCTGCCAGATCGCCAGCGGGGCATTCGAGCGGCTTCCGAACACGCTCTCCATGGGAGAAACCGAACTCGATGCGTCGCGCAAGATCAGGCTGGAGCTGATGCACGGCGGCGCCGACCTGGTGCCCTTCGCCGCGACGATTTCAGGCCATGGCGGGTACGACCAGATCATCGTTGGGCCGACCGACCGGGTGCTGGGGGATGGCGATGTTCTGTTCATCGATCTCGGCGCCATCTATGACGGCTATTCCAGCGACTTCGACCGCAACTATGCCATCGGGTCGATTTCCGACGACGTGGCCCGGGCGCATGAAGCCGTCTGGCAGGCAACGGAAGCCGGCATCGCTGCTGCCCGCCCCGGCGCCACCACATCCGATTTGTGGCGCGCCATGGCGAAAGTGCTCGAGGACGCCGGATCGCAGGGGCTCAATGTGGGCCGCATGGGCCACGGGCTCGGCATGCAGCTCACCGAACCGCCGTCCAACACCCCTGACGACAAGACCGAACTGGTGCCGGGCATGGTCATGACCATCGAGCCGGGTATGGAATTCGTGCCCGGCAAGATGCTGGTGCACGAGGAAAACGTGGTTATCACCGAAGACGGCTGTGACCTGCTGACGACGCGCGCGCCGCGGGAAATGTGGCGCATCGGATAGCGTGCGACTTGGCGCCATCCTGTAAGACGCAGCCTACGGCTGCTCCTCGAGGCATGAGGCTGAGTTAGCGGTTGCTCAGATTGGGCATATCAACCCGCAAGAGCCTCATCCTGAGGAGGCGCGAGAGCGCCGTCTTACAGGATGGGTGACCTCCACCAGTCTTCTAGCTTTCGCGCGGCTTGATCACCGGCTTGGTCCAGGCGAGCTTTTTGACTTCATCGTCGAGCGGTGTGCCGGCGATCGAATTGGTGTAATTGCTCATCACTTTCAACGCGAGACCCAGCACAACCTCCATGGCCTGGGCATCGGTGAAGCCGGCTTCGAGAAAGGCGTCAACGTCCGACTGCGAGGCGTTGCCGCGCGTATGAATGAGCCTGCGGGCGAACTGCCGCAGTGCTTCCAACTTCGGATCACTTAGACGCGCGCCCTGGCGCAGGGCTTCCACGTCGTCCCGCGCCATGCCCGCCTGCTTCGCTAGAAGCGTGTGCCAGGGCACGCAGTAATCGCATTCGTTTTCGAAATTCGATGTCTGCAGAACGACTTCGCGCTCTATTGGGGACAGTGTCGATTGGGCATAAAGCTCGGACACCAGCTCGTAGGCTTTGAGGATCGGCGGCGCCGCCGCCATGACCCGTTCCATATTGGGGATGACGCCATAGGCCTCTTTCGTGCCCTTCAGCACTTCGCGCGCCGCTTCGGGTGCTGTGGTCTCGTCAAGCAGGCGGAAGGCCATGTTCATCTCCAGGTCCGTAATACCAAGGGAACTGACTATAGACCCATTTCATGGGCCAGTCCGGCCCGCTCGCCAAGACGCGGGACGCAGTGCGATGCTGGGCATCGGACAAGGCCCGCAACGCAGCCGACGGGCCGGACTGGCCCATGAAATGGGTCTATAGTCAGTTCCTTTGGTACAAGTTGCACCACGAGCATAGCAGACCGGCGCCATCATGCTGACATGCAGAAGCGCTCGCGGATCCCTTGAGATCCCGAGACTGCGAAACCGGAAACTCTGCCCGGATCAACGGCGGCGGAAGTTGCGTCGCTGCTGGCCGCGTGTGGACGGCGCAGGTTCGTCCTTGTGACGGTAGGTGATACGGCCTTTTTCAAGGTCGTAGGGCGTCATCTCGACGGTGACGCGGTCTCCCACCAGGGTGCGGATGCGGTGCTTTTTCATGCGGCCCGCAGTGTAGGCAATGATCTCATGGCCGTTTTCCAACTCGACGCGAAAGCGCGCATCCGGCAAAACGTCCGTGACCGTGCCTTCGATTTCGAGAAGTTCTTCTTTGGCCACTAATTCATGCTCCTTGATATAAATGCTTGCAGCACCACCAGGCCGCAAGACCCGGTGATGCTGGTGGTGTTCATAAACGCTTCCACCGCGGGCATCAAGGATGCATCGCGGCGCAAATGCGAATTCACTCAGGAGAGCTGAATGTTGGTTGCCTGCTTGCCGCGGCCGCGCGGGTCATCTTCGACGTCGAAGGTGATGGTGTCGCCTTCGTTGACTGCCGGGACGCCGGAGCGCTCAAGAGCGGTGACGTGCAGGAAGACATCCTTGCTTCCATCTTCCGGGGCCACAAAGCCGAAGCCGCGGGAATGATTGAAGAATTTGATGGTGCCTTTGATTGACATTTACGGGTATCCTTTCCCCATAGTTGCTTGGATTGTTTGCGGAGATGAAACGCCGATCTGTCGCGTTCCCTCCTGTCTCAGATTGTCGGGGAAAGTCTGCATAGGCCAATTCAGGTCCTGGCGTCTCCGCCAAACGTCCGAGGATGCGTATTATCCAATTCACAGCGCATCATGAGCGTGAAAATAGGCTATTTTCCGGAACAAACAAGTCAATTTTGCCAGATTGTGCGATATCATCGCGGTTGGTTAGCAAGAGGTTTTCGCCGAACCGTTCCGGCATAATTCAATGAGGTGAGCAATGAAACGGATCAAAGTCGCTGCTACGCAAATGACCTGCAGTTGGGACCGTGAGGGTAATCTTGACCAGGCCGAAGCGCTTGTCCGCGAGGCGGCTGGAGCCGGCGCCAACATCGTTTTGATCCAGGAATTGTTCCAAACGCCGTATTTCTGCAAGGACGAGCTGCAGAAGCATTACGACATGGCGGTTCCCGTTGCGGAGAACCCCGCCGTTGCGCGGTTCGCGGAGCTGGCGGCGGAACTCGATGTGGTTTTGCCGGTGAGCGTGTTCGAACGCGCCGGCATGGCGATGTACAATTCGATCGTCATGATCGACGCCGGCGGCACGACGCTCGGCACCTATCGCAAGACCCATATTCCCGATGCGCCGGGCTATGCGGAAAAATACTACTTCAATCCCGGCGACACCGGTTTCAATGTCTGGAACACCAGGTTCGGCCGCGTCGGCACGCTGATCTGCTGGGACCAGTGGTTTCCGGAACCGGCACGGATCCTCGCCCTCAAGGGCGCGGAAATCCTGCTCTATCCCACCGCCATCGGCGGCGACATCAACGGCACCAACACAACCTCGCTGATCCACTGGCAAAATGTCATGCGCGGCCACGCGGCCGCCAATATCCTTCCCGTGGTGGCGTCCAACCGCATCGGCGTGGAAGAGTTCGATGACACCAGCCACCGGTTCTATGG
>JAJFHM010000157.1 GCA_021775625.1 Hyphomicrobiales bacterium
TCATGCGGAACTGCACGGCCTGCCGTTCGAGCGGCACAAGGGCTACCCCTTGCGTCCGTCGCGCGCGCTTCGCGCCGGGCTCTATGCCAACGAGCAAGGCGTCGCGGAGCCATTCGTAAAGACCGTGATGCAGGCCTACTGGTCCGAGCAGGCGGATATATCCGATGTCGCTGTTCTGCAGGATCTTGGGCAACGGGTGGGGCTGGACGCCGACGGTATTGCCGCTGCCACCGGCAACGAGATTTACAAGGCCCAGATCGTTGCAAATGTGGAAGAAGCCGCAACCCGCGGCGTCTTCGGCCTGCCCGCAATGTTCCTCGGGCCCAAGCTGTTCTGGGGGAACGACCGGCTCGAGTTGCTCGATCGCTGGCTCGCCCTCAAAGCTTGATCCGTTTCGTTACGACCCGGCCGGTGGCTGCGTCTTCGACCCAGACCGTGGACCGGCCTTCTCCGAGGCGGCCTTTGACCACATAGGTCCGGTTGGGTGCTGCCACGAACGTGACTTTGCCGGAAACAGGATAAGTCTTGGCGGACAGCAGCTGACCTATCGGAGCGCCGAAATGGGTTCGCCCTTCGATGTCCAGGGTCACTTTTCCGGCGACGACCTTGCGATCAAGGAGAATAGGCTGGAAGGCTCCACCGAGCCCGGAATGTACTGCGGCCGTATGGCCGATGCTGTTGGTTATCCGTTTCCCGTCTATGTGGGTCACGACGAAGAAATCGGCCTGCGTGTAATAGGTCTTGGCGAGCACGGCGAGGTGCTTGCTGTCGGCAACGACACTGTCCTTGATTGCTGCGGTCGCGCCGGTATAGCCCGATGGCAATGTGTTCGTGGTCTGGCAGCCCGCCAGAACGGCTGACACGATAACCAGGGCAAAAATATTGCGCATGGCAGCAATGCGGCGCCGCAGTTCCGGATTCTTCAGCATTGAGTGCACCCCCTGAAATACGCAAAAGACGGGGAAGAATGGTTGTTTTCTGGCCGAATTGCAATCCCAGCGTGGGTGGTTGTTTGCAGTTTTCAGCGGTTTTGAGTGCAATTCTTAGGAAGATGGTGACGTTTTTCTGGTCTCCTCAAGCGGATTATTCGTTGGGTAACCAGAGTTGGGCGCATGTCAGACCATTGGGAGTTCTTCCCCTGCCAGATGGGGGAGCACAAAGCCTCCGTTTTCTACAATCACAGCATCCGTGACCGTATCAATGAGCTGGATCTTTCGGTCTGCGCCCGCATATCGGTGCCGCTCCGGGATCCGCGCGATGACGGATTGCCGTGTGACGACGAGATTGAGTCCCTGAGCGGGTTTGAAGACAGTTTCGTTGACGAAATTGAACGCATGGGCGGTGTCTATGTGGGCCGGATCAGCCTGAATGGCGCGCGCCATTTCTATGCTTATATGGATGCAAGCCCGGCGCAAATAGATGCGCTGGCGGCCAAGCTTACGGTCATCACCGGCTATCACGCCAAACCGACGCTCTCGGAAGAGTTCGACAAGAGCACCTATTGGCATACGCTTTATCCGACCAAGGAAGACTGGCAGTTGATGCGGGATCTCAAGGTCATCGAGCAACTGCAGGAAGAAGGCGACCGCCTGGAAGCCGCACGCCGCATCGATCACCTGGCCTATTTCGACGATGTGCGCGGGGCGGATCAGTTCAAGGTCTGGCTGGAATCGGAAGGCTTCGATGTGGACTGGGCCTCGAAACCGGACGATGACGAGGACCTCCTCGGCATCAGTTTTTCCCACGCCTGCCGCCCGGTGCTGGGCGATGTAACCCAGCATACCTACAAGTTGTTCTCAAAGGCGGAAGAGCTCGGCGGCCGCTATAACGGCTGGGGCACGACGGTTGAAGGACCAGCGAACTGACGCTTTTGAGTAATCATGTGTCGCCGCGCTGTTCAAGCGGGTTGCAATAGCGTCAATCGAGTGTGTTCAGAAATTGTTGCATATAGGCGGCATGTTGAGCGGCCTTGTTTGCCGAAGTGAAATGCTTCGCGGCGCCTTTGTGGTCACCTCTTGCCAATGCCTTGCTGGCGAGATTGTTAAATACGGCAATGTTTCCCTGCTTGTTTTCCAGCACGGCTTCCACGTACTCCGATAACCCCGATTTGTGACGCGGGTCGCTCTGATCATATCTGAGAGTAATCTTGACAATGCGCCACCAGTGACCCCAAATCCCGCGCTCCAGCGCACGCGTGATAATTTTCGACTGTACGGACGTAAGGCCTTGAACGGCCAGCTTGACTTTCGCCCCGCTGTCTGCCGCCTTCGCCGCTTGTCCAAAAACTTTGAGGATTTGCTGCGAGTCGGCCCCCCTGGACAAGAAAAACTGGCGCTTGACCGACCCTACTCCGCCGTCGCCGGGCCCGCCTTCACCTTGCGCTACAGCCGGTTGGGTCAGGGATGCAAGCAACAAAGCGGCGGCCAGAAGCATCCGCCTGCTGAGTGTCAGCCAGTCTATTCCAGTCATGACCGTAACTTCCTTTCAATTCGGCGCGAAATGTGGTCCAGATCAGGCCTCCGTCTTCATCCACGGTACTGCGGCCCTTCGTGATTGCCATCATTCATATGAGTGATGACAAGGCGAATTCTGTGTGAAGCAATATGGGATTCAGATGCGGAAGGGGGCCGCCAGTCGCGTGACCATGCGCACAATATCCGCTTGCCGCCTGGCCTGCATTTTTCGTAATAGCGCGCTGAGTTGGGTTCGAACGGTGGACATTTTGACGTGCGCGCGGCGGGCATAGGATGCCGGCGTGTCCCCCGTCGCCAGCGCCAGCGCCAGAGACGCTTCCGCCCGGGTGAGCCCGAACGCCTGGCGCAGGGTCCTATTTCCAGGCGCCGAAAACGTCGTCGGATCGCGCATCACCAGCATTGTGCGGGCGCGGCGCAATGTCTCCCCCGAACCCCCGCTGGATCCAACCGGCATTGCGCTGACAATGTAGGATGGCAGGCCGGACCGCCTGGTGATCGCCAATTCGACCGGATGCGTATGTGCCAGCGGCTCGGTGCCGGCCGGCGACCGTGTCATCAACGTCAATGCGGCGTCTTCATCCGCCAGGCCCGCGTGCAGGGTCCCTTGCGTGATGTGGAGGCCGTCATTTTTCCTCAGAAGGGTGTCCGCGGCAGCGTTCATGTGAACGATGCGGCCGCGGCCATCGAAAAACGCGATCGCGTCGGACAAATGATCAAGGCCGGCAGCATATTCCGACGCCTGCGCGCTCATGTGCCCCAGCTGTGCCGAAGCGAGTATCGCCCGGCGCAGATGCGGGGTCAGCGCTTCGAAATGACGGATCGAACCATTTTGTGCATGCCCCTGTTTCGACGTGCGCTGCACCGAGATCGCCACGAGATCGTCGGCGGTATTGCGCAAATAGGCGCCGGCAAAATAGCGCATGCCGTAGGACCCCAGAAATTCCGCATAGAAGGGGTGCCGCTTCATGTTCTCCTCGTCGATCACATCGTAATCAACAAGGATCTGACCAACCGGCTTGACGACGTCAAAGCGCGGGCAGGTCCTGAAATATTCCTCTATGTATTCGCGGGTGATTTCCGGTGCCGAACTCGTTTCGATGCTGCGCATCTGCCCGGTGGACTTGTTGACGAATTCGAGTGCACAGAACCGACCGTTCAGAATTGTGGCCATCAGTTCAAGCGGAATGGTCCAGGAGACGTTGCCGATCGCAGCATCGTAAATCGCATCGATTGCCGCAAGCAGTTGATCGCGCTGTCCCATGTTGTGCCCTCGGCTGCCCCAAACAGCGTTGCCGGGGCGTGCGGTACCGAATGAGCGTACACGTCATTTAAGGTGCTATCAAATGAGCCCGTATGATCGAAACGTGCTCTAGAGATTTTCCCCGGCAACGTATTCTTCAATCCGATCGCGCTCCGCCGCCTCGGCGCTGCGCTCCTTCGCATCGCCGAACCCGCCACCTCCGGGCAATTCGAGAACCAGCCGCTTGCCGGGCGGCACGTGTTGCGTGCCTTTGGCCTTGAGCGTTGTCCCGTCATCCAGACTGACCGATCCCGGGGCACCGTCGCCGCCGCCGTCGCGGCCTCTTGCGGGGTGGCCGACGCGGTCGAACATGGCGTTGAAACGGATGTCGTAGCCAGGGGCCGGCGCCAGTTCGATGACCTGGCCGAGGCCGCCGCGATGGGTGCCTTCACCGCCGGAGCCGGGGCGCAGTTCCTTGCGCCAGAAGACCACCGGGCCGGTCTGTTCGGTGATCTCGATGGGCATGGTGTGAACGCCGGAGGGGAAGGCGGTGGCATTGAGGCCGTCCTTGGTGGGCCGTGCGCCGGTGCCGCCAGAATTGAAGACCAGCACTTCAGCTCCCCGGGAAGCGGGATTGCGTGCCAGTTGCTCCGCGGTTGGCCGCACCGAGACATGCACGTTCCATAACGCGCCGGCGCCTTCTGCCGGTACGGTGCCGGGGGCCATTTTGGCCAGGGCGCCGAGCATGAGGTCGGGCAGAAAATGTCCCAGCACATGGCGCACGGCAACCGGGCTCGGGTGAACCGCATTTAGAATGCAGCCTTCGGGCGCTACCACGTCGAAGGCAGAAAGCGATGCGGAATTGTTGGGAATTTCCGGCGCCAGGGCGCATTTCAGCCCATAGAAGGAATAGGCCTTTGTGTAGACCAGGGGCACGTTGATGCCGAAACCGCTAGCCGGCGACGTGCCGGTGAAGTCGGCGACGATGCCGGCCTGGGTCACATCGAGGCGCACCTTGAGTGTGACCGGCTCGTCATAGCCATCGACGGTCATCTGGTTCTCATAGGATCCGTGCGGCAGGTCCTTGAGCTTTTCGCGGGTAGCACGTTCGGAATGCTCCAGGATGAAGGCTGCAAGCGTGTCGATGCCGTCGAGGCCGAACTCCTCGAGCATGTCGTTCAAGCGGTTCTGTCCGGTCTCGTTGCAGGCGGCGAGCGAATAGATGTCGCCGACCACCTGGTCGGCCTCGCGCACATTGTTGCGCACCATGTGGATGAGATCGGTGTTCACTTCGCCGCGCTTCACCAGCTTCATGATGGGGATAAAAATCCCTTCCTCATAAACTTCGCGGGCATCGGGCCCGTAGCCCCTTCCGCCAACATCCACCACGTGGGCGGTGCAGGCGAAATAGCCCACGTGATTGCCCTTGAAGTAGGACGGCGTCACGACCGTGATGTCATGCAGATGGCCGGTGCCCTTCCAGGGATCGTTGGTGATGTAGACGTCGCCTTCGAAAATGTTGTCGGGACCGATATCGGTGATGAAATGGCAGACGGCTTCGGCCATGGCGTTGACGTGGCCGGGCGTGCCGGTCACCGCCTGGGCCAGCATGCGGCCTTGCCGGTCGAAGACCCCGGCGGAGAGGTCGCCGGCCTCGCGCACGCTGGTGGAAAACGCGGTGCGGATCAGGGTGCGTGCCTGTTCCTCGACAACCGAGATCAGGCGGTTCCACATCACCTGCATGTGCACATCTGCGAAGGCGTTCATCGGTTTACGCTCCCTTAGAGGCGGTCAGCCGCACCCGCAGGCAGCCGTCCGACTGGACAGTGGCTTCATAGCCTTGCGGCACGACGGTGGCGGTTTCCGATTCCACGATCACCGCCGGACCGGTGATGCCGTCGCCCGGTACAAGGGCGGTGCGTTCACAGGTCACAGCGTCACCCCAGGTTTCGGTTGCAATGTCGAACAGACGCCGCGCTCCGGCGGGCGTGGCGTCCGTCTGCCGGTCCAGGTGGGTGATTTGCTGCACCGGCGGGGTCGGGGACGAAACCTTGACGGCCCAGCTGACGAGTTCGATTTCCAGCCCGTCGATCGGGCGTCCGAAATAGCGCGTGTAGGTTTCTTCAAACAGCGTGGTGAGGTTTGCAGCGTCGGCAGGGGTAAAACGGTCCTGTTCGATATCGACCGGAATTTCCCAGCCCTGGCCCCGGTAGCGCATGAAGACCTGGCATTCGCGTTCCAGACCGCCGCCGCCGGTCGCCTCGCTGACGAAAGCTTCGGCCGCTTCGGTCAGGTCGTCGATAATGGCGTTGATGCGGTCTGCATCGAAAGCGCTCATGGCCATGTGGTCGGTGCGCACCGCCTCGAAACTGAACGGCGCCAGCAGGAAACCGATGGCGGAGCCGATGCCGGCGCCCGGCGGCACCAGGAATTCGTCGATGCCCAGCTTCTGGCACAGCCGTGCTGCATGGATGGGGGCGGCGCCGCCAAAGGCGATCATCTTGTAGGCGCCGATGTCCTTGCCGCTTTCGACAGCGTGAACGCGGGCGGCATTGGCCATGTTTTCATCGACCACTTCGCACAACCCATAGGCTGCCTGTTCCGCGTCCATGCCCAGCGGCTCGCCGACATCGGTGGACAAGGCGTGCTCCGCACGGGCCGTGGACAGCTTTATGCTGCCGCCGGCAAAATTATCAGGATCGAGCCGGCCTAGAATGAGGTCGGCATCGCTGACGGCCGGATGCTCGCCGCCCTGGTCGTAACAGGCCGGCCCCGGCTCGGAGCCCGCGCTTTCCGGACCGACGCGGATCTGCCGCATGGCATCGACATGTGCGAGCGATCCGCCACCGGCGCCGATTTCCACCATGTCGATGACGGGGATCGAAATCGGCATGCCGGAGCCCTTCTTGAAGCGGTAGGTGCGGGCCACTTCGAAGCTCTTGGCGGTCTTGGGGCGCATGTCCTCAATCAGGCAGATCTTGGCCGTGGTGCCGCCCATGTCGAAAGACAGCACTTGGGATAATCCGTAGCGTGCCGCGATATGGGTGGCGAATATGGCGCCTCCCGCCGGCCCCGACTCAACCAGGCGGACGGGGAACTGGATTGCGGTTTCCACATCGACGATGCCGCCACCGGAGTGGATGACATGCACGGGGCAGGTCGTGCCGGCATCCTTGAGCCGGGCGACCAATCGTGCGAGGTACGACGCCATAACCGGCTTCACATAGGCATTGGCGCAGACCGTGTTGAAGCGCTCGAACTCACGCACCTGGGGTGAGACCTCAGAGGAAATCGAGATCGGAATGTCGGGTGCGCGGTCCTCGAAGACCTCGCGTACCAGACGTTCATGGACACCGTTGGCATAGGCGTGAATGAACCCGACGGCGACGCTTTCATAGCCGGCTTCGCGGATGCGGTCTGTGAGTGCTTCAACCTCCGCGCGTTCCAGAGGTATCAAAACCTCGCCCTGTGCATTCATCCGTTCGGTGACGGTCAAACGGTGCCGGCGCTCGATCAGGGGCGGCGGCAGGGTGATGTCGAGATCATATTGCTCGAAGCGGTTTTCGGTCCGCATCTCGATGACGTCACGGAACCCTTCGGTTGTGATCAGTGCTGTCTTCGCGCCGCTGCGTTCGATGAGCGCGTTGGTGGCAAGTGTCGTGCCATGGATGATGATGGCGATGTCGGACAGCGCGACACCGGCCTCGCCTGCGGCCTTGTGGAGGCCCTTGAGGATCGCTTCTTCCGGGCGGTCATGATCGGTCAGTATCTTGGTCGAGTGGATGTGGCCCGCAACCTCAAGTGCAATGTCGGTGAAGGTGCCACCGATATCGACCCCCAGACGGACGCTGCCCTGCGCCATGGCCCCGGCTCAGCCGTCAGAGGCGGGCAGCAGCTGTTCCACCAGCTCTGCCCAGTAGGTTGCACCGATGGGCAGGAGCTCATCGTTGAAGTCGTAATGCGGGCTGTGCAGCTTGGCACGGTCCTCGCCGGCGCCGATCCAGATATAGCTGCCGGGCGTTTCGTTCAGCATATAGGCGAAATCTTCCGCACCCATGGAGGGTTTTACATCGCGGTCGATCTGGTCTTCCCCGACAATGGAGGCGGCGACGCGTGCGGCCTTTTCGGTTTCCGCCTCGTGATTGACGGTGGGTGGATAGTTGCGCGAGAAGGCGAATTCCGCCGAGGCGCCATGGGCAGCGCAGATGCCGTTGACGATGCGGCGCATGGCCGGCTCGACGCTGTCGCGCACTTCGGCATCAAATGTGCGGATGGTGCCGCACATGAACACTTCCTCGGGAATCACGTGATAGGTGTCGCCGGCGTGGAACTGGGTGATGCTGACGACGATGGTGTCGACGGGGTTTATGTTGCGGCTGGCGATGGTCTGCAACGCGCCGACGGCTTCCGACGCCACCATGATGGCGTCGACACCGTCATGTGGCATGGCGGCGTGGCCGCCGCGCCCGGTGATGGTGATGTCGAAGGTGTCGGTGGCGGCCATCATCGGGCCGACCTTGGCGCCGACCCGGCCCAGGGGCATGCCGGGCCAGTTGTGCATGCCATAAATGCCGTCCATGGGGAATTTTTCAAACAGTCCGTCCTGGACCATCTTCTCGCCGCCGCCTTCATTTTCTTCCGCCGGCTGGAAGACGAAATAGGCGGTGCCGGAAAAATCCCGGGTTTCGGCGAGATATTTGGCGGCCCCCAGCAACATGGTGGTGTGGCCGTCATGGCCGCAGGCATGCATCTTGCCGTCAGTTTTGGAGCTGTAGGGCAGGTTGGTCTGTTCGGTGATGAAGAGCGCATCCATATCGGCGCGCAGCCCGATGGTGCCGTCGCCGTCATGCTTGCCCTTGAGCACTCCGACCACGCCAGTGCCGGCAAGGCCGGTGTGGACTTCAACACCGAATTCCTCGAGCTTCCCGGCAACCATTTTGGAGGTGCGCACTTCTTCGAACGCGGTTTCGGGGTGAGTGTGGATATCGCGCCGCCACTCGGTCATTTCGTCCTGCAACTCGGCAATACGTTTCTTGATGTCCATGGGCTTACTCCGCGCGCGTTTGATCCTTGCCGAAGTGGTGCGCGGAATGGGGCGTTCTGTCAACGTTTGTGAAATGCCCTGCATACTGCAACGGTGATGAACAACAGGCCCTTGCACGTTGCGACCGTTCAATTGCAGTTGCGGATAGCAGTAATGACGCTTGAAATCATAGGCGCGGGATTTGGACGTACCGGAACGTTATCCACCTATACGGCTCTCAAGCAGCCGGGATTTCGCTGCTACCACATGCAAGATGTTTTGGAAGACACCGACAATCGGGGTCATGTGGTTTGGTTTGCGGGTTAGCGGTGTCGGGGCAAACACCGACGAAAAGACTGTAGGAGACAAGGCCCTCCCGGCTGCATAGGATGGCATGGCAGGAACCGTCCAATCGCGAGAGCCGATGTCTGGGTACAGCCTTGAAACCTTTATTTCCGATTGTGAGAACCAAGCCGCATCCGGCGATGAGCCCTCCGACATCGTGCGGGCGATCACACCGCTCATGCACAGGCTGCTGGGTGGCACCCGGGATTTTCTCAAGCCCGAACATTTTCAGACCGAACCCGACCATTACGCCCGCAACCTGGTCTATGCGGCGGAGGGCACGGGCCTCTCGCTCTACACCCTGGTGTGGCTGCCCGGGCAGTGGACGCCGGTGCACGACCATGGCACCTGGGGTGTTGTCGGTGTCATCGAAGGGTTACTTGAGGAGCAGAACTACATGCGCCTCGATGCGGACCAGACGCCGGAGCGCGACGTGGATATTGATCTGCGACGCGGCGGGCTCGTGCTGCTGTCTCCCGGATCGGTCTCGACCTTCGTGCCCAACCCGGACCATATTCACAAAACCGGCTGTGCCGCCGACCGGCCGCGTTGCGTCAGCCTGCATCTTTACGGCCGTACGCTGAACTCCTTCCACAGCTATGACGATCAGGCCGGTACCCGAAGCCTGATCCAGGCGGCGCATAACGAAACCCGCCTCGGTCAGCATGAATGAGTGGTGGTGAGCATCCATCCGGCGGCGAGATGAGCGGAGCGGTTC
>JAJFHM010000158.1 GCA_021775625.1 Hyphomicrobiales bacterium
GTGCCGTCGACCATGATGGTGCCGCCGATCAGGTTGGCTTCACCGCCCGCCTGCAGGTACTGGTTGAGGAAGTTGACCGCGTCGCCGCCGCCGAGGCCGAGATAGATCGCGTCCACGTCATCGGGCAGAGCCGCGATGATCGAGGCGAAGTCCTTGGTGCCAAGCGGCACCCAGAAGCGTTCAGTGATCTCACCGCCGGCCTGGCAGTATTCGAGGGCGAAACCGTAAACCTGCGTGTAGATGAATGAATAGTCCTCGCCGATGGTGGCGACGGTCTTATAGCCTTTCTCGTTGAACACGTAGTTGCCGAGGCCGGCACTCCACTGCGCGCCGTCCATGTTGAAGCGGAAGAAGTTTTCCGCCGGCTCGGAGAAGGTCGTACCCTGGGCACCGGAAATGCCGTTGATGAAGGTCACTTGCGGCTGGGACTTGGCGTAATTCTTGACCGCGATGCCTTCGGAACCCGACAGCGGCCCGATGATGATATCGACCTTGTCCTGTTCCACCAGCTTGCGTGCGGCGCGTACTGCAGAATCCGGGCTCGCATCTGTGGCACCGATAATCACCTCGATCTCACGCCCGCCGGCCATGTTCTTGAATTGGCCAAGCGCCGTCTTGAAGCCGCGCACGCCGTCCTCGCCAAGCACCGTGTAGGTGCCTTCAAGTGTCGCCAGAACGCCAATTTTGAGTTTTTCGGCAGCATGCGCTGCCCCGGCAAACAGCGTCAGTGCCGCCGTCGCCATTGCAAGGAACCATTTCCTCATCTTCGTTTTCCTCCCGAAGTTACTATGAGCCTCGCCTGCAACGTGTTTTGCTGATAAAACGCATCCCGTTTCAGGGCACGGATCGAAGTGCACCACAGCTTTATCGCCGTACTACTCTTGCTGAAATTCTAGCACGTACAGGAACCATGCGATTTGCCAGCAGATAACTGGGTCATAACGCTCAGTCTGATTTTTGTGAGCGATGTTATCGAAACAACAGGCCTGGCAAACAGCACTTTGCATTCGTTGGGGCGGGGACGTGGACAACCTTCCGCGGCGCTGCAACTGGGATATTAATGCTCCGGCGTTGACAGCGTTGCCTCGGCGGCCACAACCATTACGGGGCGTGCATCCTCAAGAACCTTTGCAACACGGGCGCACGTAAAACTTCCAATAAAGGCTTGACGTGCGTACCTCAGTAATTGAGGTTATACCCTCAACAGTGGAGAGTGTGTGCGTGTCACGGGTAACCGTAAGTGATGTGGCGGCTGCGGCAGGTGTGTCGGTGGCAACCGTCGACAGGGTGCTCAACGGGCGTCCCGGGGTCCGCACGCAAACAATCGACAAAGTGCAGGAAGCGATCTCGGCACTACACTATTGGCCCGACCGGCTTGCCACCCGTCTCGCGCGTGGCCGGGAATATCGCTTCTGTGCCGTGTTGCCGGATGGCAGCAACAGCTTCATGCGGGCCCTGGCGGAAGAAGCGCGAAGCGTTGGCGCGCGCATGGCGAGTGAACGCGTCGTGCTTGATCTCAAACACACAGATGTCTTCGATGGCGCCATCCTGGCGGCAACGCTCGAAACCCTGGGCGGCTACGATGGTGTGGCCGTGGTGGCACTTGATCATCCACAAGTGAGGGAAGCCATCAACGCTTTGGTGCGGTCGGGAACCCATGTGGTGACGCTTGTTTCGGATGTTCCTGACAGTAGAAGGGACCATTATGTCGGTGTCACCAACACCGCCGCGGGGCGCACCGCGGCGACGCTGATGGGGCGCTTTGCTGCAGGCCAAACGGGTAAAATCGGCCTCATCGCCGGCTCCGTCGCCTTGCGGGACCACGTTGAACGGCAGTTTGGTTTCGAACAGGTGATCGCGGCGGAATATCCCGCACTCGGCGTGCTGCCGGTGCGCGAAGGACGGGACCAATGGGAACGGGTCCGCGATGTTACGCAAGCGTTGCTTGAGGACACACCGGACCTGGTCGGGATCTACAATGTGGGGGCGGGAAATCGCGGTATCGTCGAAGCCCTGGAAGCAGCCGGGCGTGCAGACAGTATTGTGTTCATTGCGCATGAACTGACGGCGTACTCGCGCCGTGCGCTGGTGCGTGGAACGATTGACGCGGTGCTCAATCAGGATCCCGGCCACGAGATGCGCAGCGCGGTTCGCGTGTTGATGGCGCTGGCCGACAAAGAGCCCATTGTCGAAGGGCAGGAACGCATTCGCATCGACATTTTTCTGCGGGACAACCTGCCATGAGGTCGTACTGAATCATGTATATCGGCCTCGATATCGGGACGTCGTCCGTCAAGGCAGTGCTGATCGATGCTGCGCAGGGCCTGGTGTCCGACCGGTCCGTGGAGCTGACAGTATCGCGTCCGCACTCCGGCTGGTCGGAGCAGGATCCGGACGATTGGTGGCGGGCTGTCGAAGCTGTTTTGGACAGCCTGGCCGCGGACCAGCCGCGGGCAATGTCGGGTGTCAGGGGTATCGGGCTTTCGGGACAAATGCACGGCGCCACTTTGCTGGATGCCAGCGATCAGCCACTGCGTCCGTGTATTTTATGGAACGACGGGCGGGCCGATCTCGAAGCCGGTATGCTCGATGCGGATGCCCGTGTGCACACAGGCAATCCGGCATTTGCGGGCTTTACCGCGCCAAAACTGATGTGGGCTGCGACCCACGAGCCAGAGGTCTTTGCCAAAACCGAAACCATATTGCTGCCCAAGGATTACGTCCGGATGAAGCTCACCGGCGACCGGGCAACCGATATGTCCGACGCGTCGGGGACCTTGTGGCTCGATGTGGCGGGCCGGAAATGGTCCG
>JAJFHM010000159.1 GCA_021775625.1 Hyphomicrobiales bacterium
AGTAGAGGATCGCTATTTCGAAGAACAGGATCCAGAACAACAGGACATCCGCCCCGTGTGCTGTCAGGACCAGATAGAACATTTCCGCATCGAGCAGGTGGACCGCAGGCCACCGCGTCAATGCCACCAACAACCCGAAAAATCCGCCCAGCGCAAGAAACACCACAGCCACCACTGCGTTGGCCTTGATCAGCATTTCCGCTTGCGAATTGACCTTGAGCCCCGTATCGGGGCACGTCCTGAATATAGCCGCAACTGCCATGATCGCCTCCTATTCCCCGTCTGCCGGCTGGTATTCAACCGGTCCCGGCTCGACCACATAGATCCGGCCGACCATGTTGTGGTGTCCGATGCCGCAAAACTCGTTGCAGACAACGCTGAACTCGCCGATCTCAGGTGGTGTCAGCGTCACCACCATCTCGTAACCGGGATGAACCTGGAGGTTTATGTTGACGGGCTGCAGCGAGAAGCCGTGCTGCCAATCGAGCGACGACAGGTGCAAACGATAGGACTTGCCCTTTTCCAACTCGAGGATCGGCCACCATTCCCACAATCGTCCCAACATGTAGATGTCGGTGCCGGCAGGCGGATGTACGACGGGAATACCCGTGTCCCCTTCCTCCCGCACGGTGTATTTTTCGGCCATCGCTTCAGTGCGCTCGCCGAACACTTCAGGCTTGATCCTGTAGGTTTCATTGGACAGGTTCTGTTCACCGACGACATGCCAGTAGATCATGGCAAAAAACATCACCAGGCCCCACAGGAACGCGATCGTGATCCAGGTCAGTTCGACCCTGGTCAGCGGCTCTTTCCACCAAAGCCTTAATTCCGGCGGATGAATGGCCATCTCGTCCTCCCGCTCAATCGGCTATCGGAATTTGTGCGACTTCAATCACGCCCCAGACGATGTAGAGCATGGTCGGCATCACGACCCCCAGAAAGAGCAGTAGAAAGTGGTTATCGAGGATCTTCTGCATCACCGGGATGTCTTCATCACCGGCATCTTCCGGTTGCGTGGTCGCTTTGTTGGCCATGATTGCTCTCCTCGCGCCTCGCCAGCGCCGCAGGCGCATGGCTCCCATTCAATTCAATATCGAGGTTAAGTGGCTGCGGCAGGGTGAGCCTTGACGAAAGTCAAGCGTCCCGCAGCGATCGCATTGCAATGCTCGCCCGGGCGTGGTCGGCCGACCGTTGAGCTAGTCTGCGATCAGGCGGATAATCCAGAAACTGGTCATCGCCATCGCCAGAAGAAGAAACATAAACACCACCGCGCGTTGTTCGAACCGGCGGCCAAGTTTGGCTTCGATCCAAAGCAATATCCAGTCAGCGAGAAAGTAGAGCGCGACGGAGACCAAAGTAAAATAGACCAGTTCCATCGTCTCACTCCGTTTCGTCGATCCGCCCCTGCACCGGGCGAAGCGGCCGCACAAGACAGGGGCCGTAGCTCACGACGAAGAGTGCGAATGCACCGCTCCACATCGCGCCCGATATGATCAGCAACGTGACATAGCTTTCCGTCGCCATGCCCGACACAAACCTGAGAAGAGCGCCCGCAGAGACCAGAACGTATATGGCGATCGTTGCTCCACCTGCGGCAAGCGGCGAGCCGGTATGGCCCAGAGCTGCCCGGGTCATGACACCGAGGGTCATGGTGCCGATCGCCCCCGCGGTGAGCGCATGGAGCGCTGTTTGCGGATCAACATGGTCAGGCCACACAGCGGACAAACCCAATAGCACCAAGGCTGCCGCCATCCACAGGTATCCGATATGGAGGATCAGGACCAGCGGCTCGGAGACGGTTTGCCAACCGCGCCACCGCACCAAACGGGCGGCAAGCGCTGCTCCCGCAGCAAGCAGGAGCAATCCGGTCGCTGTCGCCTGAGGCACCGCCGCCCACGCAGCCAATGCCGCTGCGGTCACGGCGAGCGCAAGTTTATCGAGCCCGGTCATCATCGGCATTGCAGCGTCGCGACCCGTCTTCATCAGCCAGTTATGGGTGAAACTGGGCGTGACACGGCCGCCGACGATGGAAATGAGGAGCGCCACCACAGCGAGGCCGCAGCGTTCCGCCAGTGCCACATCCCACTCCAAAATGCGTGCGGTGTGCCAGAGCACATTGGCAAGCGCCAGGGCGGACACAAGCCCGGCGATCGGCAGGTTCCGCAAGTTGCCGGCAGCGATGATCTCGCGCAGCAGGTACCCGGACAGGATTATCGGGAACGCGGCGTCCAGAACAGCGGCCGCGCCGGCACCGATCCACGGTGCGCTCAGAAGGGCCATCCGGCCGACAATCCACAACGCAAACAGCCCGGCAAGAGGCCTGCCGGACACCGGCAATCTGCCGGTCCAGTTGGGAACCGCCGTCAGTGCAAAGCCGGCTACCACGCCGCCGGAATAGCCAAAGATCAACTCATGCGTATGCCATTCAAGCGTCAACGCGTCCTGGGCAAACGTCAACCAGCCGCTGTACGCTGCAACCCAGACCGGGATCGCCACCGCCGCGAGCACGGCGCTGCCGAGAAAGAACGGCCTGAACCCGCGCGACAGGAAGCCGGCCGGCGCCGTTCTGCTTTCCGTGCTGGCCTTGGTCGTCACAACGCAACCCGCGCGATCGGATCGACACCGATGACCAGTTCGTGGCCGCCCGCAACGATCAGGATATAAAGTGCAATGCCGATGACCAGACTTAGAAGCAAACGGTGGTCGACATCAAGGCGCCTGCGCCCGGACAGCACTGCCGCAAACGGGACCGTTGAGGTGCCAGCCGCCAGTCTGCGCCATTCCTCATCGCCCAGGCGGGCCCGGGTCCTGGCATCGAGAATGCGCATTCCATGCAGGGCAAAAAGACCCAGCCCGCAGAACATGATCAGCGCTGCCACATCCGGATTGGCGATCGCATGCGACAGGGCCCAAAGAGCAAAACCCCACAGCATCGGATGGCGGGTTATCGAAACCACACCGGGCCGCGCCGGATTGTAAGGCAGCGACCGCAGACTGACGGACAGCGGATTGGGAGAGAGAGCGCCGGCGGTGATGAGAACCAGGGCCAGGGGCATAACAGCGAGGGCTGCGGCCACATGCCAGGGCTGCGGCCACCAAAGCGTAATGACGGGTGCACGCATCGCGGCCGCAATGAGCCATACCATAACGGCGATTGACACAGCGCCATAGACCGCGCGATAGGCCCGCTCGCCCATGCGCGCCACGAGGCGCTGGCGCACCGTTGGATGTGCTGGCAGACGATGGCTGACGAAGAATGCGGCCAGTGCGCAGGAAAATTCAAACATCATCATTGTTCACAGTGTGGTGGTCCCGGCGGCAGGTCAGCCGAGATGCTCGCGAAGGACCTGAAACCGCGGGCTTTTATCCTCGCCGATGATCGGATCTTGCAGTTTTGCGGTACGCTCGTCGATCTCCGCCCAGTCTTGCACAGTGAGCACCTCTTCGGCTGCGGGAAAGAAGCCCTTTTCCTCTCCTTGCATGTGATGGCGCTCTCCATCGAGAAACTCGCGTGCGATCTGCACGAAACGGTCGCGCGGAAACTCGGCGTCCAGGAGAATGCTGACGAGTGCGCGCGAGAATGCATGCAAGCGCTCCGAACCGCGTTCGTGTTCGGCCGGAATGTCGTGCATACCCTCAGCGCCCGCACCGCCACGCCGCAGCATCCGGGCATGAACCAGATCCTCCTTGGGATGATGATAGAGATCGGGAACGGTGAGGAAATAATCGACGATCTCCTTCATCAGTTCATAGTCCGTAGCTTCCGCCAATTCGAAGCGGTCGACCTGCCCGGCGAGCAGGTCAAGCAGCCGCGTCATGACGCGATGTTCGGCACGCAGCATGGTGATGGTTTCTGACATGAGCTGTTTCCTCAAAGTTCGCTCCATGCCGCAGTTTAGCGGGCGACAGAGACCGGACATTGACCGTGATCAAGTCATGCAGGCAACTTGCCGGACTGGAATGTCAGCTTTAGTCAGCGGGCGTACTTGCGAAAATCCGGCTTGCGCTTTTCCTGAAATGCCCGGACACCCTCCTGGGATTCTTCCGTATCGTAGTAAAGCTTGAGGGCGTACATGCCCATGCCGGCGATACCACGTTGATGCTCGGTGTCCATATTGAAGGAGCGTTTGGCTATGGCGATGGCGGTTGGGCTCTTTTCCATGATTTCGGCGCACCACCTGTCAACTTCGCGGTCGAGCTCTTCGGCGGCCACCACTGCATTCACCAGCCCCATGTCGAGCGCCTCCTGCGCCGAATAGCGGCGGCACAGATACCACATCTCGCGCGCCTTCTTTTCACCCACCACCCGCGCCAGGAAGGCGGTGCCGTAGCCGGGATCAACCGAGCCCACCTTGGGACCGGCCTGGGCAAACACCGCTTTTTCCGAGGCAATGGTGAGGTCGCA
>JAJFHM010000160.1 GCA_021775625.1 Hyphomicrobiales bacterium
CCCGACCGCCGGCCCGACGCCGCGTTCAAAGCCCGCAACCGGGTGCTGCAGCGCATGGTTGACGCAGGCGTCCTGCCGGCGCTCGATGGCGAACTGGCCGCTGCCCGGCCGGTGCCGCGCACCCGCCAACCGATGCCGGCGCTGGCGGCGCATTTGTCGGAGCGTCTCAGAACGTCGCAGCCGCACACCCTGGTGCACCGCGTTACGCTTGACCGCACGGTCCAGGCCGGGCTTGAGGTGCTGGTTGAGCGCCGGGTCCGCAAACTGGGGCCGAAAGTCTCGATTGCCATTCTGGTCGCCTATGCGCACAGCGGCGAGATTGTCGCGCGGGTGGGATCGGCGGATTACCTGTCCCATGATCGCCAAGGCGCCCTGGACATGACCCGCGCCACACGCTCGCCCGGGTCCACACTTAAATCCTTCATTTACGGCCTTGCCTTCGACGCCGGCCTGGCGCGCCCCGCCACATTGATCGACGACGCCCCGGCCGATTTCAACGGCTATGCACCGGCGAATTTCGATCTCTCCTATCAGGGCACCGTCACCATTCGCGAAGCCCTGCAGAAATCACTCAACGTCCCTGCGGTGTCCATGCTGGAAGGGGTTGGCCCGCTGCGCCTGATGTCGCTCTTCAACCGCGCCGGCGTTCGAGCGGTGCTTCCACGCGACAAGACGCCGAGCCTCGCCATAGCGCTGGGTGGCATCGGCATGCGGCTGGAGGATCTGGTGACCCTCTACACCGCTTTTCCCAATCTCGGCCAGGCGCGGGAATTAACGGACCTGCCCCGATCCCCTGACCAACAACGCTTGGAACCGGCTCGCCTCCTCGGCCCACAGGCCAGCTGGTACGTGAACTCGATCCTGTCGGGTACACCGCCGCCGGACCATGCCGCCGCCAACGGCATCGCCTTCAAGACCGGAACTTCTTACGGCTACCGCGATGCCTGGGCGGTTGGATATGACGGCACCCATGTCATGGGCGTGTGGGTCGGCCGGCCTGATGGCGCCTCGGTGCCGGGCCTCACCGGCCGCTCGGCTGCTGCGCCCATATTGTTTGAAGGCTTCACCCGGATCGCAACTGCGCGTGCACCGCTGCCGGCAGCACCCGCCGGAGCAAGGCTCGCTCAAAATGCCGACCTGCCCGCAGGCCTGCGTCATTTCACCCGGGGCACTCAACTCGCCGGCCGGATCGCAGGCAGCCATCCCGACCCGGCCATCAGTTACCCGCCGAACGGCGCAAAGGTGGAACTCTCAGGCATGGCAGACGACAGGCACCGGCCATTGATCCTCAAGGTCAATGGCGGGTCCGCCCCCTTCAGCTGGTTCGTCAACGGCGCACCGGTGGACACGCAAAACCGCCGCCGCCACTCCACCTGGACGCCGGACGGTCTGGGGTTTTCAACACTGAGCGTAATTGACGCGCAGGGCCGCTCGGACCGCGTGACTGTCTTCCTGAAATAGAAAATACGTCGTCCCCTGTCGCCCATGCTTCGAGACGGGCCTCGCGGCCCTCCTCAGCATGAGGATGAATCTTGTTGGACGGCAATCAACCCCGGCCTCATCCTGAGGAAGCGCGAAGCGCTGTCTCGAAGGATGGGCGACAATCTCTAACTCACGCCACCGACAACTCGCTGCGGATCACATAGGCCAGCATTTCGACAATCTGCTCCGGCGTCTCCGCCACCGCAAGGGCTGCCGCGTCCACTTCCTTCAACGGGTGGGTGAGCTCAGGATCGTGCATCACGATCAACGGCTTGCCGAGGGCTGACGCAAAGCCCGCATCGAAGGCTGCATTCCACTGCTTGTACTTGTCGCCAAACCGCACGATCACAATGTCGGAGCGTTCGATCAGCGTGCGGGTGCGGATGGCATTGAGCTTGGCGCCCTTATGGTCCTTCCAGAAGGACTTTTCTTCCGCGCCCAGAATGGCAACGCCGCAATCATCGCTATAGGCGTGATTGGTGACAGGGGCGGCAAAGTCGACCGGCAGGCCGGCTTTGCGGGTGCCCGCTTCGATCTGTTCGCGCCAGTCAGTATGGATTTCGCCGGAGAGATATACCAGCCAGTTGTTCATGCGCCTGCTCCACCAATTCCGTGCAATTCAAAGGTTCACTGCCAACTTAACACCAAGCCTGCAACCTTGCGACAGGGGTCTCTCGATAAATTCACGCGGGTGAGAAAAGAATCACTCCAACCCTTGATGTTGCAGTGCAGCATTCTTATATGGACTTTCCCCGCCGAGGCGGGGAGGCGGCATGACGTCTTTAGATAACCGCAGCGATGCGGCCAAAGGTGGGACTTCCTACGCACCACCGCCGGAAACGGTCTGTTCATGCAAGCCCAGGTCTGTAAGCTTCGTATCCGCGGAGCTATGCTGGACGTCCGGGCAGTGGTCCGTGCAAGCGGATAAGGCCTCCCGCCGCGATGAGCGGGGAGACCGAAGCGGCTGCAACCGCGCCAGTGCATGCAAACCGGAGCAGAGCCGAGACCCAAGGGTAGCTGGCAGGTTCGAGGTGGATAGCCAAGAGCGGCCGGCAGCATGAAGGGTTGTGTGACGGGTCACGCCGTCACATTGTCCTGAAAGGCTCCCAATACCAAGGATCGGTGATAGTGACCCATCACATGGGCCAAAATCGGCTCGTCCGGGAAGCAGCGATGCGCTGTGCGATGCGGGGTATCGGGCAAGCATTGCGACGCGCCCGGCGGGCCGATTTGGCCCACCGAAGGCCGGGTTTTCCGGCTTTCCCGACAGTGTTGCGCCGCGCTTATGATGCCAGGCAACACTGCATTCGGCGCGCCTTGCCGGAAAGCCGGAAAACCCGGTGAGATGAGTCACTATCACCGAACCTTGGTATAAGTAGTGTCAGCGAAAGGGATGTGACGTGTTGTATTGGCATGCTCAAAAGGCATGGCAGCAACTGGAACAGCGCGTTGCGGTAGGTTTTGCGATTTAGCTCAGTTTGGAAGAGCACGTGAATACCAATCACGCGGTCGCAGGTTCAATTCCTGTAATCGTTGCACGAAAAACGCAAAGACTGTTCCGGTTGCGTGGACGAAAAATGTCTAATCCTCGGGCCATCAGGCAACCGAGGTGTCCAAGGGCCGCAAGCCCGCGGACATTGGTAGGAAAGCGATCGTTTGACGCAGCCGTCATCAGCTGCCCGCGAGGCAGACGGGCGCAGAACTGCCGAGGCCATGCAGCGACAGGTGAAAAGCCACACCGCAAAAAAGGCGACATTGGACTTCTACCTGCCACTGCAGGTGGATGATACGGCAACCCATAATCCGTGAAGGAAGTTCATCCAGAGGGCCCTAGTC
>JAJFHM010000017.1 GCA_021775625.1 Hyphomicrobiales bacterium
TAATTGCGGATCGAGAACATCGGGCCGATGAAAAACCGTTCATAGGACTGCAGCCGGCTGGCGTGACCTGAGCCCACCAGATCCCAGGCCAGCCGGAACAGCTTCATGCGGTCGACCGCGGTGTGCTTGTCGGTTGACCAGTAGGTCTCGAACATCTTCCTGAGCTTTTCGTCCCGCATCACCTCGATGGAGGCCGGGAACTGGAACGTGCCGCCTCCCATCAACTCGCGCAGGATTTCCAGCAGACTGGAATGGTTCTCCATGGCCCAGTGCAGGCCGGCATACATATAGCGCCGGTTGAACACCACATAACCGTTGCCGAGATCCTCGCAGGCCATGTGCTGGGCATCGATCAACGCGCCAAAATGCGCCTCCATGGCAGCCAGCCGTCCGAGCACCTCGCGCACGGCGGGAATATCGCGGGCCCCGATGGCGCGGGTAATCAGGCTCGCCATGCCCATGAGAAAGCGGATCTTGGAATGGAACCGCACGTTGGATTGATGGTTCGACATCACATGGCTGGGGGTCTGGATGAAGATGTTGCGCGACAAGGGCGCATTGTTGTGCACGATCACCTTCTCCCAGGGCACCTTCACATTGTCGAACACCAGCATGCAGTCGGATTCGTCATAGCGGTAGGAGAGCGGTTCCTCATACTCATATTTCGTGTCGGCAGCGATCGGCTTGCGCGACCACAAAGAGAGGCCTTCAAGATTGAAGGGAATGATACAAGTAATTGATTCTGCTGCCTGATCCGGCGCCAACGGAAGTATATTCCCGACGATCACGTGGGTCGCAACGGCAGCACTGGTGGCGAGAAACTTCATGCCGTTGACGACCACGCCGTCAGCGTCTTCCGACGTTACCCGCAATGTCGGCGAAGGGATGCCCTGGGATTGATAATATTCCGGATTACGTGCGGCCGGCGGCGGCACGATAGCATAGGTGAGAAAAGCATCGTCGCGGCGCAGTTCCTCCCACAGGTTGAGGATATTCTCCTTGTAGCCGCCCTCTTCATCGAACACTTCCGGCTTCATGGTCATACCGGTCACGTTGCCCGCCGTGGCATCGGGCGAGCGGCCGAGCAGGCCGTAAGAAAACTCCGTGATGAACCTGTGCGCCTTGGTGCGCCGGATCAGATCTTCCCGCGACCGCGGCCTGAGAAAATACATCGAGTAGCGCTCGCCATCTTCCTCATAGGAGAGCAGGTCCTGATTCTCCGGAGCCGATTTCAGATCGTAGAACTGCGCATAGGTCCGCGCCATCTTGTCGAACGCCGGATGGGTGGTTGGATCCGTCACCAACTCATCGCCGATATAGAGCATCCGGCCGTCTCTCAGGCTCTCCAGATACTGCTCGCCTGTTTTCATCATGGCAAACTCCCCTCCACTTCCCTATTCAGCCGCCTGCGTATCCGGCGGGCCATAGCCACCGCCGCCGGGCGTGTACATGGTCACCAGGTCGTCCGGCTCCATATCCATCTTCTTCGACTCCGACACATCCTTGCCGTTGACCTGGAAGACGCCGGTCTCCCCCGGCTCCCCGCCCTCCAGGCCTTCAGGCGGATAATCCACCCGGCTTGGCATCATGTTGAGCAGCCATTTGGACCCGGTACGCATGCGAAACTCGACGACCTGCCCGTCACCGCCATTGCAGCGGCCCTTGCCGCCGGACCCCGGACGCAGGTGTTTGCGGGTAAATTCGATCGGCATGACGGCCTCGAGCGTTTCAATCGGCACGGCGGCAACGCCGGTCGGATAGCAGGTTGCATCCGGACCGTCTTTCTCCCGTCTGGCCCCCATGCCGCCGGAATAATTGAACATTGTTGACGTAAACGACATGCCGTCCTGATCCACACCCTGGATCTGCACAGTCCAGATTGCGCCTGCACCTTCCGCCAGCACCTTGTCCGGCACCACCTGATACAACGCCTTGATGATCGGGAACGGCACATACATGCCAACCACATGCCGCGCATTGAGCGACACCGGGTATTTGGCGTTGACGATGCAGCCTTCGGGCGCGGAGATCTTGATCGGGGCCAGTGACCCGAAGTTGTTCGGCAGTTCGGGATTGAGACAGGACCTGACCGCAAACGTGGCATAGGCATGAGTATAATTCAAAACCACGTTGATGCCGCGCGGGCTGGCATCGGAAGAACCTGCGAAATCGAGCAGGATCTCACCCAGTTCGGTGTCCACCGTGACCGCCACCTTGAGCGTCACTACTTCGCCGCCGGGCGCATCGAAAACGGTCTCGCCGTGATAGGTACCCGCGGCAAGGTCCTTGATGGTGTTGCGCGTGGCGGTCTCGGAACGGTCGATGATTTCCTCGGCGAGCTCTTCAATATGGTCAAGGTCATGCCGATCACACAGCGACAGGAGACGTTCTGTCCCGACCCGTCCTGACGACACCTGGGCGGCGAGATCCCCGAACACCGCATCGGGCGTACGCACATTGTGACGAATGATGTCGTGCAAAAGCTGGTTCGGTTCGCCCGCCTCATAGAGTTTGCTCATCGGGATCCAGAGGCCTTCTTCGTGCACGTCGCGGGCGCCGGCGCCAAGTCCGTAGCCGCCGATGTCGGTGTGGTGCACGGTGCATCCGAAAAACGCGATGATCCTGTCGCCTCGATAGACCGGGGTGAACATGGTGATGTCGAAGAAGTGCCCGGCCGCCTCCCACGGATCATTGACGATGACGATGTCGCCCGGTTCGAGTTTCTCCGGTGGGTAGCGCTCAACGAACAGCTGCGCCGTGTTCGAAATCGAATTGATGTGCCCCGGCGTGCCGGTAACCGCCTGCGCCAGCATCCGGCCCCTGGCATCGAACACGGCGGCCGCCAGATCCCCCGCCTCGCGCACAATCGGGCTGAACGCATTGCGTTGCAAAGCCCTGCCCTGTTCGCTGACGATACTGAGCAGATTGCTCCACAGGATTTCAAGCTGGATGCCGTCCATCAATTCATCCTCTCAGCGATGACACACCCGATGTCATCGACCTCCGCCCGCCAACCCGGCAGAACGACGATCGTCGTTTCACGCTCTTCGATGATAACCGGGCCGTCTATCACCTGTCCCCGGGAGAGGTGGTTTCGATTAAAAATATCAACCGGTTGGCTCCCGGGTCCAAACCAGATTGCACGCTTGGAAACGGGTTTTCCGGGCACATCAGCGAGTGTCACGCGCCCGCCGCGCTCAATTTCGGGGCCATGCGCGGAAAGCCGCCAGGTGACCACTTCCACCGGCACATCGGACAAGGTCACGCCGTACAGGCGTTGATAGGTCTCTTCGAATGCGATGCGGATGTTTTCCGGCCCGCCAAGAGCACGCGGATCGCTCTCGAACGACACGGTTGCCTCATTGGCCTGCCCGTAATAGCGCATATCGGCGCCATATCCGTAGCGCACCTGTGCGTGATCGATACCGGCATCGAGAAGAGCCGCATGGGCTTCCGTTTCGAGCTCTTCGAGAAGTTCCTTCACCCGGTCCCAGTCCAGCATATCAAGACGGCCGAGTTCGGAGCGGACAAGATCGAGCCGCACAGGTGTGACCAGTGTCCCGAACGCGGAAAGCACACTGGCCAATGGCGGGAAGATGACTTTGTCGCTGTCGAGCAGCTCCGCCACATGGCAGGCGTGCGCTGGGCCTGCACCGCCGAACGCCAGCACCGGAAGCCCGCGCGGATCAATGCCTCTGTCGGTGGCATGGGTGCGGGCGGCAGCGGCCATGTTTTCGCCCACCACCTGGAAGACGCCCAGGGCTGCGGCATGCGCGTCAAGTCCCAGTTTCCCGGCAAGACCCGCAAGCGCGCGCTTGGTTGCAGCCATATCGAGTGCCATATCGCCGCCGAGAAAATTGTCCGCATCGAGCAGTCCCAGCATGAGATCGGCATCCGTCACCGTTACCGCGTCTCCACCCCTGCCGTAGCAGGCGGGCCCGGGCTCGGACCCGGCACTCGACGGCCCGACCTTGAGCAGGCCAAGCGTGTCGACCCAGGCTATCGAGCCGCCTCCCGCGCCAATCTCGATCATGTCGATCGACGGCACGGTAACCGGAAAACCGCTGCCCGGCTTGAAGCGGTACTGACGGTCGACTTCGAATTCACCGGTAACCAGCGGCGTACGCTCCTGGATGATGCACGCCTTGGCGGTGGTGCCGCCCATATCGAAGGACAGGAGGTCGTCCAGTCCGAGTTTTTCCGCAAAATGGCAGGCAACCATGGCGCCGGCTGCCGGGCCGGACTCAATCATCCTTACCGGGAACCGGCCCGCCATTTCGGCACTCACGACACCGCCATGCGACAGCATGATCAACGGCTCGTGCGGATATCCCTCCTTTGCCAGTCTTGTCTCAAGTGCGGCAAGGTAGGGCCGGGTACGCGGCTGGGTATAGGCGTTGACGCTGGCGGTCGAGGCCCGGAGATACTCGCGCATTTGCGGCGCCACGTCTGACGACAGCGAAATATGCAAATCCGGCGCTGCGGCCTTAAGGGCGTCCCCTACAGCGCGTTCATTATCGGGAACCCGGTAGGCGTTGAGCAGACACACTGCGACCGAGACAACGCCCTTCTGCCGCATTTCCGGCACCATGGCCGCAACCTCATCCGGATCCACCGTCTGCGTGATTGTGCCGTCGCCCAGCACGCGTTCCTTGATTTCGAATGTACGCTCTGACGGGATCAGCGGTTCAGGAAACTCGATCTGCGGGTCGTACATGTCATAGCGGTGCTCATCGCGGATGTAGAGCACGTCGCGAAAGCCTGCAGTCACAATCAATGCGGTCGGCGGGCCGGAGCGTTCAATCAAAGTGTTGGTTACGATCGTGGTTGCGTGCACCACCCCACCTGTAACCTGTTCGGCCTTTGCATTTGCATCCGCAAGCACCAGTCCCACACCGCGGAAGAACCCCTCCAGCAAATCGGTGGGCGTAGTCAGCGTCTTGTCGACCCAGGTGTTGCCATCGGCATCACAGAGCACAATGTCGGTGAAAGTGCCCCCGATATCCACGGCAAGAGCGTATGCGGCATCACCCATTGCACAACCTCGTCATCACAATGCAGCCGCCCGCACGAACGGTCCGCCCTCCAGAAACCCAAGTTCGCAAGACGCCCGCCGCGCCGCGTCCGCGAGACGCTCAACCTGAAGGTCACTTGGCTCTGCAGGCAGGTATTGAATCGAGTCCACCAATGAGAGTGTGCCCGCCATACCGCCATCGGCGTAGAACACAGGCGCTGCAAGCGCGTTCACGCCAAGCAGGATCTGTTCCGGCGCGACGGCCCAGCCCTGTTGCCTGATCAGCGAGACCTCAGCCCGAAGTTCATCCGGATCGATACAGGTTTTGACCGTCGTTTTTTCCAGGGGTTTCGACAGCACCTGTTCGAGAAGACCCGGCGGTCCAAAGGCCATCGCCAGCTTGCCCTGCGATGACGAATGGAAAGGGAAACGCGAGCCGGGCTTGGTCCCGATTTCAATGGCCGAGGTGCCGCGCTCGGTGTCGATCATCAACATGTCGTCCGTATCGATGATGCCGGCGGTGACGGTGTGACCCAGTTCATCGCGCAGCGCCGTTACCACCTTGCGGGCGGCTGAGAGAAAATCGAACTGGTCTGCAACCGACTTGCCGATCAGCCAGAACTTGACGCCGATGGCATATTTCTCGGTTGCCGGATCCTGTGTGACATATCCAGCAGCAACCAGTGTCCGCAGGTGGCGATGAATCCGCATCTTCGGTACACCAAGCGAACGGGCAACTTCCGTCACGCCCGAAGGCCCGCGGTCGGCGAGCGCTTCAAGCACTTCTGTCGCCAGCAGCACAGATTGCACGTATGTGTCAGTGCCTGAGGACAAGGATTTCACCAACTCAATTTGTATCGACAATCGATACACCGTATCTAGAGATGATACAAAGCGTCGCGAGCTTGAGTCAACCAATCCCCGCCGATTGACACCCGGTGCATTCGCCTCGATTGTTGCACTCGTATTACAAGAGGAGCAGACAATGAACGACTTCCGCAAGGGCGCAGCGATTGTCGTGCCGCCCGATGAGGGCGAAGCGCACTGGCAGCCCCTGCCCTCGACCGGCTACATCATCTCAAAGATCACCCCCTATAACTCACCTTACGACACGTTCTCCGCCGGCATTCAGGTCCTGGAGCCCGGCACCCATGTGCGCCAGCACGGGCATGAACGCGCGCACGAGATGCTCTTCATTTATCGTGGTTCCGGCTATGCCGAACTGGATGGAGAACGTCATGACCTGGAAGAAGGCACACTGATTTTGATCGGACGCGCGGTTCAACATGTTGTCCATAATACCGGCGACACACAAATGAAGCTGCTGTGGACGATATCACCGCCCGGACTGGAAGACTGGTTCAGCACAATCGGACGTCCTAAAATCGCGGACGAGCCCATGCCGGAACCTTTCAACCGGCCGGAAAACGTACAAGCGGTTCAGGATCAGCAACGCTTTATCCGGCCTGAGGACGCCTAGATCGCTCTAAGGCTTGCGCAATTTCTTCAATTCTTCCCAAACGTTGGCATAAAGCTCGTTCGGAACCTCGGCGTGACTGAGCAGCCCTACCAGGGCGCCGTCACTCCCGTGGTCCACCGTCGCACGAACCTTCTCGAGGGAAATCCCGGTCAACTGAGATATCGCCGCCTCAAAGAAATCAAGAGACCCATCGCGCAGAGCATCCAGCAATAACCCGTAGCTGAGCTTTCTTTCGGCCTGCAGGTTGGTGACGAAGGTTTGCATTCCGCTCTGTGGTACGTCGCGGATCACGCTGAGCAGGGCCATGGTTTCTGCCTCACCCGCCAGCCGCGCAGCCTGTTCAGGCACTCCGTAGGATTTGACGAGGCGCTCGCGCACCGCGGCGGACACCTTGGTGACCAGCTTCGCCGCAGTTTCGGCCATCAGGTCATCGCGCTCAGCCAGCATGTCGAGCACCCATGCGGTCTCCTCAAACCGGTCGATCAGCGTATCGCATACCGGCGGCGTCATCGGCGCTGCGGAATTCTCGACCAGCGCCTGCGCAACAACCGAATCGCCGAGTTCAGCCAGCGTCACTGCCAGGCCCTCGCTCATTGCATTTCGGCGCGCCACGGATATCCGGGCGTTACGGGACACAGTGAGGACCAACTGCTGCCAGTCATGTTCGGTAAACACCTCCGTGACGCGGAGGAACGGACACGATACCGAATCCACATCATGGGCAATCTTGAGGGCAACGTCGCGTGGCAGGTGGCTGGCGGACTTGACCGCGTCGGACAAGGCCCTCCTGACCCGTTCCATGGCGTCTGCAACGAGATGGCGGGCCAGAGCCTCCGCCGCGCGCAGTTCAACGTCCGGCAAATCGTCCAGGCAAAGCCGTTCCCCGACACGCTGCGCGATCAAGGCGCGCGTGGCCTCGTCCTTGCCCACGAGCAGTTCGTTCAAATTTCCCTCAGCCATCCCTCAGCCTGCGCTATTCGCAAACCCCCACAGAGATACTTACACACCAATGTTATTCACGGGTTAAGGAAAACTACGCCACTTACTGGGCCCTGCTTACTGGGCCCTGCTTACCGGGCGGTGAATTTCACATCATTCTCGTGGCAATTGTAATTCGACGACAACCGGAACGTGATCACTCAAGCCCGAGCCGCACCACGTTTCGAAAGATCCAACCGTCATCTCCGAAATGGTGTCCGTCCAGAACCGCGGCACAAACACATAGTCCAGATGATAAGTCGGGCCATCCTTCTTGCGGTCGCGCCAGTAAATCGTTGGCATGGTTTCCTCACCCTGCCTCTCATCAAGCACCGTATGATAGGCACTGGCCATTCCCATCTGGTCCAGGAGTGACACCACGTTGGCATGATTGATACGCCATCCGGGTTTGTCCCAGATCACGTTGTTGTTGAGATCGCCCGCAACGATAGCGGGTCGGGCGGTGAGGAAGTCTTTGTATTTCGTGAGCCCGCGCCGCAGTGGGCCGGCCTGCAGCTTGCGCGTGTTGCCACCGCTCAGGTTCTGCGCCCATACCCCAAGAAAGTTGAGATTTAACGGGCCGGAAACATGCACCGGCATTACGTAGCGCAGTGTTGGATAGTATGGTTCGGCCAACTCGATGCGATACTCGTTGAAGGCAAGCACGCCCAGCCCCTTGTCCAGGTTCTGCCCGGCCCACAGCGCGTGACAATGGGCATCCAGGTCCAGGCCCCGTTCGCGTAGCCGGCCCGGTGTCGCGCACTCGCAGATCACCGCGATATCCGGACGCAGACCAAGCAGAGCATCGAACTTGCGATGCAGTGCCATGTTGCAATTCCAGGTGACGATGCGCATGCACTGGCCCGTTCGGTCGTTAGGGCAGCAATATCCGAGCCCAACTGACAGCCTCATGTCAGCAATGTCGCCCCGTTACATCGCGGCCTGCTGAGTAAAGAACGAAGCCCCGGCGGGCACTTCAGGTGTTTCCATCTCAAACGGTATCGACCGGATTTTTCCACGGTCCTCTCCCCTGAGCACCAGGCCCGCATGCACGCTTGGAACCGCGTATGGCGACAGGGGCACGGCGTCGGCTGCAGAGATTGCGCAGATAAACAGCGTACGCGCGCGACCAGACCGGTTTGCACTTGATGCGTGAGCCACACGGGAATGCATGAGACAGACCGATCCGGCCGGACCTTTTTGCATCTCCGTGTCCCGCTCAAAACCCTGCGCATGCGCCTCGGCAACCGCACCGGTGAACGCACCGCCGTGTCGAAGCGACAAGAGCGGGCCCCTGTGAGACCCTGGTGCTACTTTCAGCGCGCCGTTTTCTTCCGTCACATCGTCGAGAAACAAAAGCGCGGTGATCAGATCGTCATTGGAATGCGGATCGAAGGTGAAATCCTGGTGCCATTTGACCGTCGTGGCGGTGTTCGGGAGCTTGGAGTTGATCTTGCTATGATGGAACTTGATGTCCGGGCCGATCAGATCCGCCACAGCATCCGTCATGCGGCTGTTTTGCAGCACATCGAGATAGGCATCGGACAGTTCCGTCGGAGACGCCACCCGGCGCAATGACGGATGTTCGGCGCTATGATCGGGGTCGACATCAAACCGTGTCCGTCCGTCCATCTGCTCGCCGAACGGTACGGAATGGTTGCGGCTTTCTTCAATCCAGCCTTCGAAGTCGGCACGCATAGAGGCCAGCTGCAACGACGTCGCTGCGTCTTCGATGACGACGCACCCGGTTGCCCAAAACCGTGCCGCCTGCTGCCGTGTCAACGTAGCCACGTTGCGCGTCCTCCTCGATCAGGGCCTGCGCGCGACACAGTCGATTTCGACCAGCGCATTGACTGCCAGCCCGGACACACCGACACAGGTGCGCGCCGGCAGTTTGCCTTCCGGGAAATAAGCCCGGTAGGCCTCGTTCATTGCTGCATAGTCGCGTTCGAATTCGGTGATAAACACGCGCACCTGCACGACATTTTCCAATTTCAGATCAAGACCCTCGAGGACAATGATGAGGTTGTCCATCACCCGGCGGGTTTGCGCCTCAATGCCATCGGGAAGAGGTTTTGCCGGATCCTCCGGCCATGTCGGCATCTGACCTGTCAGATAGACCCAGCCGTCCACCTCCGCAGCATGCGAAAACGGCGCAACCGGCTGCGGCGCCTTATCAACCATGGTGAATGTGGGCACTCCCATCAACAAGCTCCTTCCCGGCCGCTCAGGCGTCAAACACAATTACGCTGCGGGCAACCTCGCCACGCCGCATATCGTCAAATGCATCATTGATGTCTTCGAGGCCAACCCGGCGCGAAATCATGTCATCGAGCTTGAGCTTGCCGTTGAGATAGAAGTCAACGTAGCGCGGCATGTCGACCCTGAAATGATTGGAGCCCATGTTCGAGCCCTGAAGCCGTTTATCGGACAAAAGATCAGCCGCGTGGATTTCGATCATCTGTCCTTCCGGCACCATGCCGATGATGGTGGCGACGCCTGAGCGCCGCAGCATGCGGAACGCCTGTTCACTGGTGTCCTTGAGGCCGAGTGCCTCGAACGAGTATTCCACGCCGCCGCCGGTCAGTTCCTTGACCGCCTCGACCGGATCGCAGCCGCTGGCGTCGACCACGTCGGTGGCGCCGAAATGTTTGGCGATATTGAGTTTCGATCCTTTGATATCGACCGCAATGATCCGGCCGGCCCCGGCAATTGCTGCCCCGTTGATGGCTGACAATCCGACCCCACCACAGCCGATCACAGCGATCGTGCTTCCGACCTCGATATCCGCGGTGTTGATGACCGCCCCGAAACCCGTTGTCACCGCACAGCCGATCAGCGCTGCGCGGTCGAGCGGCATGTCGTCACGGATTTTCACCAGGGCGTGCTCATGGATCAGCATGTACTCGGCAAAGGACGAGAGACTGTAAAACTGCGCAACCGCCTTTTCACCCTGAGACAGACGCGGCGTGTCGTCGTCACCGCGTTCAACTTCCGGGTTGGTGCAGCTATAGGGCCGCCCCGTCGTGCAGAATTCACAGTGGCCGCAGAAAACCGACAGACAGGTGATCACATGATCGCCCGGCTTGACGTAGGAAACCTCCGAACCGACCTTCTCCACAATGCCCGCCGACTCATGACCGAGCACGATCGGTTTCGGGCAGGAATAATGCCCGTCCATGTAGTGAAGGTCACTGTGGCAGACGCCGCAGGCCGCCGTGCGCACCAGCACTTCATGGCTCTTGGGATTGTCGATACCGACTTCTTCGATGCTGAGCGGTTGTCCGACCTCGCGTAACACGGCAGCTTTCATGGCGCGTCCTCCATTCCTCCAGGACCGGCAACCGTAGTGCGTTTCCATTTCAGATGGAACCATCAAAAATACGCCTGATTTAGGGCCCGTTCCGATGAGATATGGTGACAACATCCACACTCTGAAGTAGGAGTGGCCGACCCACCGGTTGCGTCTGAAAGATTGATCGACATGCATCGCATCAAATCGCTGTTCATTGCAGGCCTGATCGCGCTCACCGGCTGTGAAGAAGAAGCCGTCGTTGCAGAAGCACCGATCCGGGCTATCAAGACCCACATGGTCTCGGAGCGTGCCGGCGAACAGTCGAGGCGGATCTCCGGCATCACCGAGGCGTCGGTGGTCACCGACCTCGCATTCGAGTCTTCCGGCAGAATGACGGAAATCCTGGTCGATGTAGGCGATGCGGTAAGCAAGGACCAGATTGTCGCGCGGCTTGATCCCGAGACCTTTAATCTGCGCATCTCAACTTCCCGCAGCCAACTGGTTGATGCCCGCGCCAAACTCACCGACGCAAATTCAAAGTTCAAACAGCAAGAAGAGCTGCTCAAGCAGGGTTTCACGACGAAGACCTCATATGACACCGCGCTGGCCAACCGAAACAGTGCGGAAAGCAATGTCCAGGTCGCGCAATCCCAGTTGAAACTGTCGGAACGCGATCTCGACAAGGCAATCCTGAAATCTCCATTCGACGGCCTCGTCACAGCGAAATATGCCGAGCGGTTCTCTGAGGTGTCTCCCGGACAGAAGATCGTTCAGGTCTCAGCCAAAGGCGACACCAAGGTCAACTCGAATGTCCCTGAAGGACTGGTGCGCCGGCTCGTGCCGGGACAGAAGGTTTCCGTCTTCTTTCCCACCCTGAGCGATGTCGAGGTTCACGGACACATTACTCAGATTGGTGCGCGGGCAACTCAGACGAATTCGTTTCCGGTGACCATCGTCCTGGAACGCAGCGAACTCAACCTGCGTTCCGGGCTGACTGCGGAGGTCCTGTTCGCCTTCAAGACCGAAGCAACCGGCAAGGCCTTCCTGTTGCCGCTCGGTGCAATTTTGCCGACGGCGGAGGAAGGCAAAGCCAATGTGTTTGTGTTTGACGAGACCGAGGGCGTCGTCCGCAAACGCGATGTCACCGTGCTCAATGTCAGCGGCAACGATCTTGAGGTCAGTGGCGACATCGCAGAGGGGGATATCGTCGCCTCCGCCGGGGTCTCGTTCCTGATCGACGGCATGAAAGTCAAACTCCTCGAAACCCCAGCGAAGTAAGGCCCATGGGCGGATTGAGCAAGTGGGCCCTCGACAATTCCATGCTGGTGCTGGTGCTGGTGCTGTTTGTGATACTGGCGGGACCGGTCAGCTATTTTTCCCATCCTTCGCGCGAAAGCCCTGAGATCACCATACGCACCGCGGTGGTGACCGCATCCTACGCAGGCCTGTCGCCGACACGCATGGAAGATCTTGTGACCCGCAAGATCGAGGAAAAGGCTCGCGAGATGCCGGAAGTCGACAAGATCACGTCGACCACAGGCGCCGGTCAATCCACCGTCAGGGTGGAACTGCGCGATCAATACTACGATCTCGGGCCCATCTGGCAGGATCTGCGCAACAAGATGGAGGACGTCAAGTCCGACCTGCCGGGCGACACGTCGGGCCCCTTCGTCAACGACAGTTACGGCGAGGTCGCCATGGCCACCATCGCGGTCACCGCTGAAGGCTTTGCCCGGGCCGAGATGCGCGAAACAGCACGCAACCTGCGCAATGCCCTCTATACGGTCCCCGGCACCAGCAAGATCGAACTCTTCGGCGTCGAGCCGGAACGCATTTTCATCGAAGTGAACAATGCCAGACTGGCACAACTCGGACTGTCTGCATCCTCGCTGATTGACGCGGTCACCTCGACCAACATCATATCGCCCGGTGGCCGCATCGAGGCCGGCTCGACAAGCTTCACGGTCGAACCATCAGGCAATTTCGAATCGCTGGAAGATATCGGGCAGGTGATCATTGCCATCCCCGACCAGCCGGGTCAGGTGGTCTACCTGCGTGATCTGGCGGAAATCAAACGCGCCTATGTGGACCCGCCCAAAAGCCCGGCATATTTCAACGGCAAACCGGCGGTAATCGTTTCGGTGCAGATGACCGCGCAGTTTGACGCATTCAAATTCGGCGATGACCTGAAGGCCAAGGTCAAAGCGCTCGAAAACGCTCTGCCCATCGGCTACGTCCTCGATTTTGTGACGTTCCAGCCAAACGAAATTGCCACTGCGGTCAACGGCGTCACCACCAATCTCTATCAGACCGTGGTGATCGTATTGATTGTGGTGATGCTGTTTCTTGGCTGGCGCACCGGCTTGATCGTCGGCACCATGGTGCCGCTGACCATGCTGCTTACGCTATTGATCATGCGCCAGGTGGGCATTGAGCTGGAACGCATGTCACTCGCCACACTGATCATTTCGCTCGGCCTTCTGGTCGACAACGGCATCGTTATGTCCGAAGAGATCGGCAGACGCATGTCAACCGGCGAGAACCGGTTCAGTGCGGCGGCCGGAACCGGCAAAGCTATGGCCATGCCGCTGCTGTCGTCCAGCCTGACCACAATCTTTGCATTCATGCCGCTGATGCTGTCCGACAATGAAGCGAGCGAATACATGCGTTCGCTGTCGCTGGTTATCGCGATTTCTCTCCTGGCGTCCTGGCTGATCGCCATGACCGCAACGCCGCTGTTCTGCTACTGGGGGCTGAAGACCCCCGAACCGGTCGATGAGAACACCGCCTACAACACCCGCTTTTACCGGGCTTACCGCGGTTTCCTCAGCCGATTGCTCAACCAGCGCCTGGTCTTCATGATTGCGGTAACCGCCGCCCTGGTGATCGCTGTGTGGGGATTGCGCTTCGTGCCGAAGATCTTTTTCCCCGCCTCCGACCGGGTCCAGATCCAGGTCTATGTCGACCTGCCCGTTGGCGCCAATACCTACGGCACCCAGGAAACCGCCCTGAGGCTGTCGAAGTGGCTCACCGACACAGCCGTCAACCCGGAAATCCAGTCCCACGTTCTCTATGTTGCAAGTGGTGGCCCGCGCTTCTATCTGGGCCTCAATCCCATAGATCCCGACCCCAACCGCGCCTTCATTATCGTCAATGTTACCAGCGACAGCGAAGTGCCTGAGGTTTCCGACCGCATTCGCCGTTTCGCCGCAAACAATCTTCCCGAAGCACGCGTGTTTGCCAAACCGATGTCTTTGGGGGCAAGTGAATCCGGCCTCGTCGAATACCGCATCACCGGCGACAGCCAGAACGTTCTGTCGGACCTGGCCGAACAGTTGAAGTCCACCATGCGGTCGATCCCCGGCACCATCAACGTGAGTGACGACTGGGACAACCGGATTGTGAAAATCCTCGTCAAAATTGATCAGGCAAGAGCGCGGCGCGCAAACGTCACGTCGGAAACCGTTGCAAGGGCGCTCAACACCATCCTGTCCGGCACCGCTGTGACCGATTATCGCGAAGGCGACACGATCATTCCAATCTATCTGAGGTCGGAGGGAGACGAACGCACCAGCATCGATCGCCTGCGCACTCTCAACATCGCAAAAAGCGATGGCACACCCATTCCCCTCCTCCAGATCGCCGATTTCGATGGGACGACCGAATTCGCCAACATCCAGCACCGGAACCTCGAGCGCATCATAACCGTATCGTCCAAGAACGTGAGCCTGGCAGCATCCGAACTGGATGCGCGAATTTCCGCGCTGTTCGACATGTCAAACCTCCCCGCCGGTTATCGGATCGAGAAGGGCGGCGAAGTGGAAGGATCGGCTGAGGCGCAAGGCGCCCTGTTCGCCTACATGCCGCTGGCATTCGCATTGATCGTTCTGATCCTGGTTGGCCAGTTCAACAGCTTGCGCAAGCCGCTTGTCATCTTCGCGGTTATCCCGCTGACGCTCATCGGCGTGACATTGGCGCTCCTCATCGTCCCCGGTGCCAACTTCAGCTTCACCGCGATTTTGGGTCTTCTGTCGCTGGCTGGTATCGTGATCAACAACGCTATCGTCCTGATCGACCGCATCGACATCGAACTCGACAACGGACTGGCGCTTAATGACGCCATCCTGAGCGCCTCCGTCAAACGATTGAGGCCGATTATCATGACGACGGTCACAACGATTTTCGGCCTGATGCCGATCATTTTTTCCGGCGATGTCTTGTTCTATGACCTTGCAGTGGTGCTGTGCGGCGGCCTGTTGCTGGGGACTGTGCTGACGCTAGGCGTCGTGCCGGTGCTCTACAGCCTGTTTTTCGGGCGGGACAAGGTGCATCAGGCAGCCTGATTCGCCGTATCCTTATGCCTGCAATCCTGGTTGTGATGCACAGCCGCCAACAATCCTTCCGTAACGCATCCGGAATCGCCTATATAGGCTGCCATGAGTTCCTCAGATCCTTTCGACCTCGGCGCCGCCGATGAAGATGCCGGCGCAGCGCCCCTGCCGCGGCCAGGCGGCATTGCGGCGCGCGCAGCGGGCATGGCGCCTCCGCCTTATCTGGCCAAGCTCAATCCGGAGCAGCGCCAGGCGGTTGAGACGACCGAAGGCCCATTGCTGGTGCTCGCGGGCGCCGGCACCGGCAAAACCCGCGTCCTGACCACCCGTCTCGCCCATCTGTTGCACAGCCGCAAAGCCTATCCCGGCCAGATCCTCGCAGTGACCTTTACCAACAAGGCCGCCCGCGAAATGAAGGACCGCATCGAGGGCCTCATCGGCGGCGTGGTGGAGGGCATGCAGTGGCTCGGCACGTTCCATTCCATCGGCGCCAAGATCCTGCGCTTTCATGCCGAATTGGTCGGGCTCAGAAGCGATTTTTCAATTCTCGACACCGACGATCAGATCCGGCTTTTGAAGCAGCTGATCCGGGCCCATGAGATCGACGAAAAACGCTGGCCGGCACGGCAGTTGGCTGGGCATATCGATGGCTGGAAAAACCGCGGCCTGACGCCGGACAAAGTGCCCCAGGGCGAAGCGGCGTCCTACGGCAACGGGCTGGGAACCAAACTTTATGCCGAGTATCAGGAACGCCTGAAGATCCTGAATGCCGCAGATTTCGGCGATCTGTTGCTGGAATGCCTGCGCCTGTTTCAGGAAAACCCGGATGTGCTGGCCCGCTTCCAGCAGCGTTTTTCCTACATGCTGGTCGACGAATATCAGGACACCAACGTTGCACAGTATCTGTGGCTGCGATTGCTCGCACAGGGTCACAAGAACGTCTGCTGCGTGGGCGACGATGACCAGTCGATCTACGGCTGGCGCGGTGCGGAGGTGGACAATATTCTCAAGTTTGAGAAGGACTTCCCGGGCGCAGTTGTCATCCGGCTTGAGACCAACTACCGCTCGACCCCGCATATCCTGAGCGCCGCATCCGGGCTGATCGCCCACAATGAAGGGCGGCTTGGCAAGACGCTGCGGACCGATCTCAATGCAGGCGAGAAGGTCCACATCCGCGGCATCTGGGATGGCGAAGAAGAAGCCCGCGCCGTCGGCGAAGACGTGGAGCAGCTGCAGCGCAAGCAGCACCGCCTTGACGAAATGGCGATCCTGGTGCGCGCCTCCTTTCAGATGCGTGAATTCGAAGACCGCTTCATCACGCTGGGACTGCCCTATCGCGTGGTCGGCGGCCCCAAGTTTTACGAGCGTGCGGAGATCCGCGATGCGCTGGCCTATCTCAAGGTCACCGCGCAGCCGGATCACGATCTGGCTTTCGAGCGCATCGTCAATCAGCCGAAACGCGGCATCGGCAGTACTTCAGTGCAAAAAATCCACGGCTACGCCCGCAGCCAGGGCATTTCGCTCTACCGGGCCGCACAGAACATGATCGAAACCGACGAGCTTCCCGCCAAGGCGCGCAGTTCGCTCACCACACTGCTGCAATCCTTTTCCCGCTGGCGCACCCTGATCGACGGCATATCCCATGTCGAGCTTGCCGAAATGGTGCTCGATGAGTCCGGCTACACGGAGATGTGGCAAAACGACCGCTCTCCGGAAGCCCCCGGGAAGCTGGACAACCTCAAGGAATTGGTGCGCTCCATAGATGAGTTCGAAAACCTCGCTGGTTTTCTCGAGCATATTTCGCTGGTCATGGACACCGGCACCGACCAGGCCGACGACAAGATCAATCTCATGACCCTGCACAGCGCCAAGGGGCTTGAGTTTGAAACCGTGTTTCTTCCCGGTTGGGAGGAAGGGCTCTTCCCACATCAACGCGCGCTTGACGAGAATGGCCGAGCCGGCCTCGAAGAAGAACGCCGCCTCGCTTATGTCGGCATCACCCGTGCGCGTAAACGCTGCAAGATCTCGTTCGCCCAGAACCGCAGAATCCACAATCTCTGGCAATCAGCCATTCCGTCCCGCTTTCTCGACGAGTTGCCGGAAGCCGATGTAGAGGTCGAAGAAAACCGCAGCGCCTATGGTGGTTATGGCGGATTTGGCGAGTCAAGTTTCGACAACCTCGACCCATATGCAAGCAGCTATTCGACGCCTGGATGGCAGCGCGCCCGGAATGCCCATGCCGCAGGCAAGACCCGGCACGCCGATCCAAAGACAATAGAAGGCGAGCTGGTGGCGCGCGAAGATGCAGACAGCATAAGCTTCGATATGGGAGAGCGCGTCTTCCATGAGAAGTTCGGCTACGGCCAGATCGCCTCAATCGACGGCAACAAGCTCACCATCGATTTCGACAAGGCCGGCCGCAAGCGGGTCCTGGATAACTTTGTCAAACGGCATTGAGGAAAAACCCGATGGCGCAAGATCCGGAACAGCTTCTCAGCACCCCCGTCAACCTGGACATCGCGTTTCGCGATCTCATGCGGGCCTTATGCGCAACGCTCAGCGCTGACCGGTGCAGCCTGTTCCTGCGCGACCCGGACACCCTGCTCTCACGCATGACCCATTCCTGGGCGCGCAAGCCCGAATTCGAACTGCCGCCGCCGCCGGAGGGCTGGAGACCGCAATCGCCGAGCCTGCCCGATGATGACCCGATGTTTGCAGAAGCACTCGTCAACCCGGAAGCGCTCTGTATCGAAGACATTGAGATGGCCGGCCCGGATGTCCTCAACGCCGAATTCGAGCGCAAACACTATGGCCACCGCGCATTGGTGCATGCGCCGATCTACTGCGACGGCAAGATGTACGGCATTCTGGAGCCGTCAGTGTTCGGCAATCCGCGCATCTGGAGCAAATCAGACCGCACCATGGTGAAGGCTGTGCAGAGAAGGCTGGGCGTCCTGGTACCGAAATACGTCTCGGAAAACTGCCGCTGAGCGGGTTTCCAGTCAATCCATTTCTGCCCGCCGGTCGCGGATGGCATGATCAATGGCGGCATAGAGATCATCCATGGCGCGCAACTCATCCGCCTCAACACGCTCGTCGGCGTGAACCAAATCTTTGGAAAGATCCCACAGCGCCCGCAACTCCCATTCCCCTCTCAGGCTCAAGCGGTCGACGGACCGTTCCAGTGCTTCAAAAGTCGGCTGTTGCGCGTGCATCCAGTTCAACACCCGGTCATGGTCGTAGCTTTCGGCCACTTCACGATCAAGCTGTTGCACCCGCTGGCGAATAAAATCAGAGATCAGGGCCTCCTCCCGCTCATCGAAATAGCGGTCCGCCTTGGCGACGAACGCCAGAATGCGCAGTTCATCGCCAATCAACCCGAGGACGTCGCGCGTGGTATGCGACGCCAGATCGCTTTCCAGCTCTTCACCCGGTGCAGCACGGCTCATGAACGGTGCGAAGAACCGTGCCGGATCTTCCGTGAGCGCACCCGTCCTGTAGTCGCGGACCTGCTTGATCCGCGCAAACAGGAAGGCTCTGAAGTCTTTGCGCAAATGGCAATAGGCCCACAACACGCGGCCATCCGGTGTATCCACGAGCCGAATGCAGTTCACCAGGCGCTCGCTCACATGCCCGCCACCGTCTTCATAGCTGATACCGATGATCAGACCTTCAAGCAGGGGCTCGGGATCGGGTGCTACAGTCAAGAGCATGTCGTCGCTGTCCGCATGCGGCTGGGCACCGACATCGAAGCCCGGAGGTTCGACTGGTTCGCTTTGTTCTAAAGCACCAAACTTTGCCCTCAAATCATCGAGAATGCCCATATCGCTGCTACCCGCTGTAATGTCCCGCCCGCCTGTCGCATTAACATCGCCGAACAAACGCAAAAGCGCAAATTTCTTGACGCGCATCCCGCAACAAGGGCACCTGCGGCAGATGTCGACCACTGACTGGAAAATTCAAACCTCAGGGCTTCCCTACGAACTCGCCGAGGGACTATCCGACGCAATCGGCAACGCACTGGAGTATGAGATCAGCGCCACCGCACTTGATACTGCAAATGAGGCCTGCGGACTTTGGTACCTGGATGCCTACTGCTCAGCGGGTGCAGACCCGGAGTCCGCAGCGCAACGTATCGCCGGTCTGGCAGCGGATCTTGATATGCCGGACGCCGGGATCAGGATCGTCAAAGTCGAAGACCTGGACTGGGTGGCCAAGTCGCAGTCGGACCTGGCACCGGTGCGAGCCGGAAGGTTCTTCGTCCATGGCAGTCACGACCGCGCGTTGCGGCCATTCGGAGGCGTCTCCATTGAAATCGATGCCGCACAGGCCTTCGGCACCGGGCATCACGCCACCACGCAAGGATGCCTTGAGGCGTTCGACGCCGTGTTGAAGCGCGCCCGCCCGCGTACGGTGCTGGATGTGGGGTGCGGGTCGGGCATTTTGGCCATTGCCGCTGCCCTCACCTTGCGCAATTTTGTGATTGCCGCCGACATCGATCCGCTGGCGGTGCAGATCGCCGCAGAGAATGCCATTGCCAATGGCGCACGCACCTGGGTCAGGACCGCCGTGGCTGCCGGCACCCAACATAAGACGATCAGGGCTGCCGCACCGTTCGATGTGGTGTTCGCAAACATTTTGGCGCGACCGCTCCAAACGCTGGCACCTGAGATCGTTTCAGTGCTCGCGCCGGGTGGCCGCGCCATTTTGTCTGGACTGACGTCCGATCAGGAGGCCCGCGTAATCAGTGCCTATCGCCTGCAGGGTCTGCAGATTGAACACCGGTTGACGGTTGACGGTTGGTCTACCCTGATCCTTGTTTGAGTGTCCTAGCGGGACAGTTTACGGCCTCGCCACACCACTGAGTGGATATCGGCACGCTCCAGTCCGATGTCGTTGAGCAGACGGTCGTCCATGCCTTCGAGGTGAAGCTGCGCACGGCGGAGCTGCACCCGACGCACGACGGCGTCCACCAACTTGGCAAAGAATGACACGGAACCTTTCAGCGAAACTACGCTGTCATCGCCGTGTGAACGAGTTGCGACGTGGCTCATGGCTATCTCCTGTTGTCGTCGGTTATCGGTGTGCTCTGATCGGGCAACACGCCGGTTTTTCGTACCGGGTTGGGATCAAATGCTGAGACCTATATAGGAGGGTCGCAGCACGCCCAGTAGCGATCTTCTCGCAATGCAGCAATGCACATATTGCATAGCACCATTAACCGCTTGTTCAGACCCAGTCCCTTTACATTCAGCGGTTTATCTGCGTTCATTGAAAAGCCAGATTGGCCTGTTGTTATGGCTGCATGCGCCTTGCGCATGGGTCATTTTACCACCCGTTTTCCAGCACCCTGAAAACGGCAAAAAGGCAGTGAACCACAGCATGTTTCAGGCATATGACGACGAGCACTACACAACAAATTCCGCCGAGCGCCTGGTAAGATTGCGTGAAGAACTGAAACGCACCGGGATTGACGGTTTCATCATTCCCCGCGCCGATGAACACCAGGGCGAGTATGTCGCCCCGCATGCAGATCGGCTGCAGTGGCTCACCGGATTCAACGGCTCCGCCGGGACAGCCATCGTGCTGCAGGATCGCGCGGCAATCCTTGTTGACGGGCGTTATACGCTGCAGGTGCGCGATCAGGTGGATACGGAACTGTTTGAGCCCATCGCTTCCATGGACACCCCGCCAGGCAAGTGGATAGAGGAGAATATCAAACCCGGGCACCGGATCGGGTACGACCCCTGGCTGCACACAATCGAGCAGGTGGAGCGGTTGGCCAAAGCGTGTGGGCTTGGGCGTGGAGAACTTCTGGCTGTCAGCGCAAACCCGGTAGATGCGATCTGGCGCGACCAGCCCGCTCCGCCCCGCGCACCGGCGCAAATCCACCAGATCCAGTATGCCGGCATGCATGCGCGTTCAAAACTGGCCGACCTTGCCGACGCCGTAAACCGGGCCCATGCGGATGCCTGCGTGCTGACCCTGCCGGATTCAATCGCCTGGGCGTTCAACATCCGCGGCGCCGATATCCCACACAATCCGGTATGCCTTGCCTTCGCTATTCTGCGGGCCAAAGAAAAAGCCTCTTTGTTCATTGCTCCCGAAAAGCTTGATGAAACAGTGCGTGATTATCTGGACGATCTCGCGGACCTGCACGCACCCGATCAATTGATGCCGCAATTGCGCGGCCTCGGGCAATCGAACAAGGCGGTTCTGATTGATCCCAGCACCACGCCGCACATCATCGGGCAGACCCTTTCCAATACAGGTGCGCGCGTCATTAAGGGTCAGGATCCCTGTATCCTGCCAAAAGCCATCAAGAATGCGGTGGAGATTGAAGGCGCCCGCGCCGCCCATGAACGTGACGGGGTCGCGGTTACCCGTTTCCTGTCCTGGCTCGACCGTGAAGCCCCCAAGGGCCGCCTCGACGAGATCAAGGCGGCCAAGGAACTTGAACTTCTGCGCACTGAAACCGGCAAGCTGAGAGACATCAGTTTCACCACCATTTCAGGCTTCGGCCCCAACGGAGCCATTGTCCATTACCGGGTAACGGATTCAACCTGCCTGAAGCTTTCCGGCGACAGCCTCTATCTGGTCGACTCCGGCGGGCAGTATCTCGATGGCACCACCGACATCACACGCACAATCTCCATCGGCTCCCCGACGTCTGAGATGAGGGATCGGTTTACCCGGGTGCTCAAGGGCCACATCGCCATCGCAACGGTGCGGTTTCCTCGCGGCACCACCGGCGCGCAACTCGATACTCTTGCCCGCGCGCCCTTGTGGGAGGTGGGTCTCGATTTTGACCATGGCACCGGACACGGCGTGGGCAGCTACCTGTCGGTTCACGAAGGCCCTCAACGGATCTCGAAACTCGGGCATACCAAACTCGAACCCGGAATGATCCTCTCCAACGAACCCGGCTATTACAAGACCGGAGAATACGGTATCCGGATTGAAAATCTGATTCTGGTCCAAGAGCTTGAAAAGCAGCCGAACGAGGACCGCGAGATGCTGGGTTTCGAAACCCTGACCTTCGCCCCGATCGATCTCAGTGTGGTCGACAAATCAATTATGACCGAAGCGGAAATCGCCTGGCTCGACGATTATCACGAACAGGTCTTCGACCTGATCAGCCCGCGTCTGCGCGAAAAGGACCGCAAGTGGCTCACCTCGGCAACCCGGCCGCTCGGCGGAAAGCGCCGGAAAAAAGGCGGCGGTTTCAGGTTTCGATAGGTTAGAGCACTTTTCGATCATACGGGTTCAGCCAAGCAGCATCCGAAGCATCACCACTGAGCCGACGCCGGCGAACACCGCAGCGATCAAGGGAAGCCGCAGCGCCACAAGCAACGTGATCGCCGCGGCAAGGCTTTCCGGTACGCCGGTCATAAATACCATCGGCGCAATCACGCTCATGAGAACTGCCGCCGGCACGGCCTCCAGAGCCGCTGCCCCTCTGCCGCCCTTCGGCACGAAACGCACGAGCCAGAGACCGGACACCCGGGTGAGCCAGGTGATCACAGCCATTGCCACGATGGCCAGGAAAGTCGCAGGATCAATGTTCATGCGACATGCGCCTTGCCGGCGTCATCACCAGAGCGCCAGACCAGGATGGCGACCATGACTCCGGCGTGGCCACCGGCCATGATGTACCAGGGGCCCTCGACCGCGTATTTGACAACCACTGCCGCCGCCGAACTGGCGACGAGCACCCACGCCGTCTGCGTCCCACGCCAGAAGCCGGTGAGCAGGCCGATGAAAATGGCTGTGAACGCAAAATCGAACCCGAGAGATTCTGGATCGGCAATTGCCGTACCGAGCACTACTCCCGCCATGTTCCACACCAGCCAATTGACATAGAGCACTCCGGCAAGGCCGGCATAGTAAGCAGGTGTTAACCGGGCCTCGAGGGCGCGGCGTTCAGCCATGGCCCAGATTTCATCCGCCATGAAGGACACAGCCACTGGCTTGCCCGGGGACGAAAAGCCACCAAGTTTGCCCGCCAGGGACGCTCCCATCAAAACGTGGCGGATGTTGATCAAGAGCGTGGTCAAGGCGATGAACGCCCAAGGTGCCGGTTGCGACCACAAATCGATCACGACGAATTGTGCACTGCCGGCGAAAACCGTTGCACACATCAAAAATATCTCTGCCGTTGACAAACCCTTCTCCACCGAGCGTGCGCCGAGCAGGAGCCCGAACGGGATCACTGCGACTGCGGCGGGCAGTATCGCCATCGCACCGGCGCGGAATTCTGCAGAGCTGTTCGTGGGCATCATAGTGGTCCCTTTATCCATCAACCGGAAACAGATAGGGGCGCGCCGGGAAAGTGTCTTGGACAAATGTGCTCTACCCGCGCGCAAAGGCTCCAGGCGTCGTGCCGAAGCGGGCCTTGAAGGCGCGGTTGAGGTGGCTCTGGTCGCAAAAGCCGCATTGTGCAGCGGTTGCAGCGGGAGCGATGCCCGCAGACAGCAGCACACGGGCATGGCGCACCCGGCGGTCAGTGACATAGGCGTGCGGGGTCAGTCCAACCTCGCGTTTGAACGCGCGAATAAAATGATGCCGGCTGAGCTTCGATACGTTTGCCAGTGTGTCGAGCCCAAGTTCCTCACTGAAATTTGCATCGATGAAAACTCGCGCGTCCATAACCGAAGACTTCTCGTTGCCAACCGGACGCAAAGGGGGAAACTCGGCATGCCGCGTCAACAGCCTGCCCAGCACCAGGATCATCCGCTCATCGCGTTCCAGCACATCGCCGCTACATTCCAGTGCACGATGCGCGGCGAGATACTCAAACGCCAGTTCCGGGTCTTGCACCTGTGGGTGGGAAAACATGGGCGGTGCGTGACAGGGCCGATCGAACACATCCTCCGCGATCTCCACGATGAACCCGGTTGACGGATAAATCATCCGATAGGAATAACCGCCATTGTAGGGTGCGCCGTCATGCACTTCTTCCGGGTTGACCAGGCAGAAGTCACCGGGACCCGCATAGTGCTGCGCGCCCCGGCAGAAATAGGTTTCGCATCCCGCTTCGACAATACCCACGACGTAACTGTCGTGGGTATGCGGTGCGTATTCGTGCTTGTGGAAAGTCGCATTGATGCACTCGAGCGCATCGAACCGCGGGTCACGCCACAAGCGCACCCGCTCGCCATCGTCCATCGGCATGTTCTGCAACGAACATTCCTGTGAAATCGGATCCATAGGCACTGACACTAGCCACGGGCCGCGCCCGCGTCTTGGACAAAATTGCCTATGGATCCGGGCTTTCTGCACTCGGCCTAAGCTGCACGCACCTGCTGCATGAACTTACCGACCTCGGTTTTCAGCATTTCCGATTGTTTCGACAGCTCTTCCGCCGCAGAGGTAACCTGGGCCGACGCTGCACCGGCTTCTTGTGCCGCGTTGCTGACACCGTCAATGTTTTCGGTCACATTCTGGGTCCCTGCCGCCGCCTCTTGCACGTTGCGGGATATTTCCTGCGTGGTCGCACCTTGTTCTTCCATGGCGGCCGCAATGGATGTTGAAGCATCATTCAACATCTTGATGTCCTTGCTGATGGTTCCCATGGATTCGACCGCACTTCTGGTGGCGGCCTGGACTTCGGCAATCTGCTGATTGATGCTCTCGGTCGCGTTACCGGTCTGACTGGCCAGCTCTTTGACCTCTGACGCCACCACGGCAAATCCCTTGCCCGCTTCACCGGCGCGGGCCGACTCTATGGTCGCATTAAGTGCCAGCAGATTAGTCTGCTCGGCAATCTCAGAAATCATTTTGACCACTTCGCCGATTTTATCGGCGGTTTGCGCCAAGGCTTCAATCTGGACGCTTGTGGTCTCAACGCTGGTGACAGCCTGCTGGGCCGCCTGCGATGCCTGAACCATCTGTTGATTGATTTCGGAGATGGACGTGGCCATTTCTTCAGCCGCAGATGCAACCGTTTGAACGTTTGCCGAGGCTTCTTCCGATGCAGCAGCGACGGTGGCCGCACGGCTGCTTGCTTCCTCCGAGACGCCGACCATCGACTGGGCGGTGGAGTTTAACTCGGTGGAGGCCGACGAGACCGTCTCAATGATGCTGCCAACGCTAGCGTCGAAATCATCGGCCAGTTTTTCCATCATCTGGCGCTGTTCAATCTCCGATTGTTTCTTGACGTCTTCCTGGCGCTTCTCGAGCGCGACTTTCTCGATTGCATTGTCCTTGAACACCTGCACTGACTGGATCATCTCACCGACTTCATTACTGTGTATCGGCGGCAGTTCCGTCTCCAGATCCCCTTCCGCCAAGCGGTTCATCGCGCCAACAATCTGTCTGAACGAGGCCCCGATTGAGCGAATGATCGTCAGAGCAAGAATACCAACAAGTGCAAGCACGATGAGTGCCGCACTAACCTCCCACCAAACACTGGCTTTGGCCGCCGACTGCAGTTCGGCAAGTTGGCTCAACAGGTCTTGACTGAGCGAGTCCTCAATGGATTTCAGACCGTTGATTTTCTGTGTAATGGTATCAAACCAGGTTTTTCCGGTGATCCCCTGGAGGGAACCGTCAAGGCCGCCGTCAAAGGCAGCCTGGCGCATACGCAGCACCTCCTGTGCGGCGGCAGACTGCATGACGTTGTTGAATATTTCGGCCTGCTGTTCGGTGGCATAGCCGAGAAAAATGCCGTTGTAGGTATCCTGCGCCGAAATCAGTAGCTTGAACTTGTCCATGGCGGCGGAGGTGAATTTCTCCGAGGCAAAACCATTTGCTCCGACCGCGCGTTCAATGCCGGCGCGCTCCTTGCCCTGAAGAAAGTTGGAGTAGCCGACGATGCGCAGCGCGACTGTCGGATCTTCACTGAGAGCACTCATGCTCTGGATGACCGCCAGGTTCTGCCCGTTCAGGCCGGTGTAGTATCCAATCGCCTTCGGCGCGGGAATTGACAGCGCATCGACTTGACCGCGAATGCTCTCTATCTTTGCCAATGTCGTCAAAACGGCCTGAATCTCCTGCTCGAACTCAGCACCGTATGATGCCAAATCAAAGCCTTCGATGTACTGCTTCAGCTCGTCCCGCCTCTTGTCGGTACTCACCCGCTGGGCTGCCAGTTCCGATTTAAATTTCGTGCCCCTGCTGCCAACAAACACGGCCGTCGCACCGCGCTCCTTCTGCTGCTCATGCACCAGGCTGCTCATTTTGACAGCCAGCGAAGTGAGCTCCGACAACTGTCCCATGCCGTTGCTCTTATGAAGCTCTTCGAGAGCGATTTGCGACGAAAAATAGATCGTCGCGATGATCGGCCCAATGGCCACCATCACGATCAAACGGGAGAGTTTCATTTTGCTCAGGAACTGCATGGGCGTACCCCTTGTAATAAGCTTTGAGCACGAACCGGCACCTGTTCGGCGATAGCTCGTGACGGATCAATCACTCCATAGATCACTATTAAGATTCGATTTCCCGGTGGTTAATGCGATTAACCAAAAATCTGGCAAAACAGAAGCAACGGACACTCAAATGGCAACCCGCTCTAATTCTCGTTGATGAGCGCCAGCCAGGCTGTTTCCGAGAGCACGGAAACACCCAGTTCCTCGGCTTTTTTGAGTTTTGAACCCGCGCCCGGGCCGGCGACCACGTAATCGGTCTTTGCGGACACCGAACCGGATACTTTGGCGCCCAGTTCTTCCGCCCGGGCCTTGGCCTCAGAGCGGGTCATCAACTCCAGCGAGCCGGTGAAAACGACCGTCTTTCCGGCCACCTGGGACGAAGTATCAGCCACCTCCAGTGGTTCAGGCGACACGCCCTCCAGAAGAGCGTCCAGCACGTGGCGGTTGTGGCTCTCGGCAAAAAACTCCACGACGGCATCCGCCATAACATCACCGATGCCGTCGATGCTGGTCAGATCCTGGTAAGCATCTGAATTCTTGTCTCCGGCCGCTTCCATCGCTTCGGCAAAAGCCTCCACCGATCCGTAGGTTCGGGCCAAAAGGCGCGCGGTGGTCTCGCCCACATGGCGGATGCCAAGACCGAAGATGAAGCGGTCGAGCCCGATTGACCGGCGCTCATCAATGGCCTCGAACAGGTTCTGCACCGAGGTTTCGCCCCAGCCCTCCCGGTCCTTCAACTTCTTCAACGACCGGGCATCGCGTTCCTGCAACGTGAAAATGTCGCCGGGCTGGGCGATGAGCCCTTCCTCGTAAAAGGCTTCAACCTGTTTCGCGCCCAAACCTTCGATATCGAAGGCATTGCGGGACACGAAATGCTTCAGCCGCTCGACCGCCTGCGCCGGGCAGATCAGGCCGCCGCTGCAGCGCCGCGCCGCATCATGTTTTCCTGTCTTTGGGTTGAGTTCCCGCACCGCCCGGCTGCCACAGGCCGGACACTGATCCGGAAACACATAAGGCGCCGCGTCTGCAGGACGCTTTTCCGACACCGCCGACACCACCTGCGGGATCACATCGCCGGCCCGTTGCACAATCACCGTGTCGCCAATGCGCAGATCCTTGCGGGCGATTTCATCTTCATTGTGCAAAGTGGCATTTGAGACCACCACACCGCCCACCGTCACCGGTTCAAGTTT
>JAJFHM010000161.1 GCA_021775625.1 Hyphomicrobiales bacterium
ACCGTCCAAGCCCGCAGCGGCAAGCGCTGCGCCCTCGGATACTCCGTGACAACCGACTTCCGCGAAGACGACTTCAGACGGATTGGCCAGCCTTGTGGATTGAGCTTCCAGCGTTTCGGCATCGAACACCCGGACCGGCACGCCAAGTTCGCCCGCCAGGGCCAAGACCGCCGGTTCGTCAGCATTGATGTCAATCGTGACCACCGCAGCTATGGCGCCAGATGCGATGCTTGCGCGTTCGAGTGTTTCGCGCACCAATGTGCTCAACTCTCCGGCATCGCAGTTTCGCGCGCACCCGACGCCGAGGGCGAAGTTTGCCGGGTGGTAAACCAAACGCTCTTCAGTTGGCTGAATATTCCGCTCTGTCGCCACAATCTGGAGCACTGCATCGGGATTTTGCGGCAATGCCGCCAGCCAATCCGCGTCTTTCAGCGCCTCACCTTCGAGACGGACGGTCTCGCCGCCCAGGATGCGTGCGGCCATCATCTTGGCGCAATCCGGATTTGCCAACCTCCACCCCGCAGGTGGTTCGTCCAGGGAAACCCCATGTGCGGTGTCGCTGGCGGTGGTGATCCCGGCATGACCACCCAGGACATCAGCGAGGTTGCGGGCGATGGCGTTTGCACCATGGTGTCCGCCCAGCAGCGGTATGATCGAGGATGCATCCTCGGCGATCGCGAGCACTGCCGGTTCCGCCCATTTGTCGGACAGGGCGGACGAGAGCGCTCTGATCAGAATACCCGCAGAACAGACACCGATGATCGGAACACCCGCGGCAAAAAGCGCCCGCAGATGCCCCATGGTGTCCGAGAATTCCACATCCGCGCCTGTGACCCGCCCGTCAAGGCCATGCACGGAAGCGGCCAATGCCAGTGCTGCGGCGCGCGCCGTCGCCAGGCCGGATTGTGAAAGGCAGACCACGGCTGGTGTTACACGATCCATTCTTCGGCCCCCATATAGACCAGGATCATCGAAAAATAAGGCGCGGTTTCAGGCGCTTCGGCGAGCGGCAACACCACCTGTTCAGGCAGTGAGGCGCGCTCGATATACCCGGCCCTGTGGGTTGCATCGATGCTGTCCAGCACTTTCCGTATTTTTGGCAGGTGGCGGCCGACCTTTATGATCGCAGCCGCATCGGCCGCCAGCAACCGGCGCTTGATTTCGTCTTCCGGCAGTGGGCCTGGAATAACCGACAGGCTGTCATTTCGCGCCGCCAGCGGCCGCTTCAAAGCTGCGGCACAGGACATGATAGAAGAAACACCAGGCACGATTTCGCTGGGATAATCGCCGGCCAGGCGTTCGTAAAGGTACATGAATGAGCCGTAGAAGAAAGGATCGCCCTCGCACAGCACGACAACATCATCTCCAGCCTCCAGACGTTCGGCGACACGACCAGAGGCCTGGTCGTAAACGCTCTTGGCTGGAAACCGCTCCGGCTTCATGGGAATGACGATGGCAATCTCTTCCGCCCCTTCCGGGATCACGTCGGTGACGATGCTGCGGGCAAAACTTTCACCATCATCAGGTGCTGGATAGGCAATGACCTTCGCGCCGGAGATCAGGCGATGCGCCTTTATGGTCAAAAGGTCCGGATCGCCCGGCCCGACACCTACGCCATAGAGTGTGCCGGTCATTTCCGAATGCTCCACTGGATCACCGGCATTAAAGGCTTCCAGCCCCGCATGGAACCAACATCGGTTGCCCGGTCGACGGACAGGCGGACCAGGTCACCGCCATGTCTGGCTGCCAGATCCAGCAAGACCCGCTCACTTTCCAGCGTGACCGTGTTTGCCACCAACCGGCCATGCGGCTTAAGGGACGCCCAACACAGATCAAACACTGCTTCCGACAAACCGCCACCAATGAAAACCGCATCGGGAGGCTCAAGCCCCATCAAAGCGTCCGGTGCGCTGCCTTCAACGATGTCCAGTTCCGGCACGCCGAGCGCCAGCGCATTTGCCGCTGCCAGGGCGCGCCGGTCTGCGCGCGGTTCAATTCCGATTGCCCGGGCATTTCTGGCGGCGCGCATCCATTCGATGGAAATCGAGCCGCAACCAAGTCCAATGTCCCACAGAACCGCACCGAGCGTGGGTCCAAGTTTTGCCAGTGTGGTTGCTCGGACTTCCTGCTTGGTGATGTTTCCATCATGCTGGAAGGCGTCGTCCGGCAACCCGGGCACCCGTAAATGTATTTGTGCACCGGGTACCGGGTGACATTCGACCGCCACTGTTTGAAAATCCGGAACGTCCTGCGTCCAGTCTGCCGCAGTTCCTTCAAATCTTTGCTCAGCCGGTCCTCCCATATGCGCCAGTACGGACAGGCGAGACGCGCCAAAGCCTTTGCCGGTCAATATCTGTGCGATGCTTGCCGGTGTGCTCCGGTCTTTGGAGAGCACCAGCAGCTTTGCGCCGGGCGCAATAAAGGGGATAATCTTTTCCGGGTCCCGGCCGTGAGCTGTCAGGGTTTGCACCTGGTCCATTGGCCAGCCCATACGCGATGCCGCCAGTTGAAAGGCGGATACGTGCGGATGAAAGGTCACTTCATCGAACCCGATCTTTTGACCGATCTTGTTTCCCGCCGAGTACCAGAGCGGATCCCCGCTCACCAGGACGACCACCCTGCGACCCTTGTGGCCCTGCAAGGTGGAAACCATGGTGTCGAACGGCGTCGGCCAGTTCACCCGTTCAGCCGACACCTCCGATGACAATCCGTGATGACGCTCTCCGCCGACAATGACTTCGGCTGAGCGCACCAAAGTTGCTGCGGACCTGGAGAGGCCGTCCAAACCATCTTCGCCAATGCCGATGATGTGCAGCCAGGGCGAGGTCATGCCACGGTATCCGGCACCAGGGCCGCCATCGCGTTCAGCGCCGCACTGGCCATTGCCGAGCCTCCCCGGCGTCCGCGA
>JAJFHM010000162.1 GCA_021775625.1 Hyphomicrobiales bacterium
CGCCGCTCCGCCGCACGGTAACGACGGAAGAAGTCGGTGATTCAGCGGTCTATTTTCTCAGCGATCTGGGGCGCGCGGTCACCGGCGAGGTGCATCACGTCGACAGCGGCTACCACATCGTTGGCATGAAGAACGAAGACGCCCCCGATATCACTGTGGTGTGACGGCCTGGTTTGTTAGACCGCATTGCAGCGGTGGTTTAACTGCTCTAGAACCCTGTAACGGTTTAACCACGTCTCGATCCCATGTCTCACAATACGTTTGGACATCTATTTCGCATGACCACGTTCGGCGAGTCCCACGGACCCGCCATCGGATGTGTCGTGGATGGCTGTCCGGCCGGCCTGCCGCTTGCGGCGGAAGAGATCCAGACCTGGCTCGACAAGCGCCGTCCCGGACAGTCGCGCTTCACCACTCAGCGTCGTGAACCGGACGCGGTGCGCATCATCTCCGGAGTTTTCGAGAACGAGAACGGCCAGCAGGTGACCACGGGCACGCCGATCTGTCTCTTCATCGAGAATGTCGATCAGCGTTCGAAAGACTATTCCGACATCAAGGACAAGTACCGTCCCGGTCACGCCGACTTCACCTATCTTGAGAAATACGGTGTTCGCGATTATCGCGGCGGCGGCCGGTCATCGGCCCGCGAAACCGCATCGAGGGTTGCCGCAGGAGCCGTTGCCCGGAAAGTGATGCCCGGTGTCACCATCCGCGGCGCACTGGTTCAAATGGGCCCGCACAAGGTCGACCGGACGAACTGGGACTGGGAAGAAGTCGGCAACAATCCGTTCTTTTGCCCCGATGCGGCTGCGGCGAGCGCCTGGGAAGGCTATCTCGATGGGGTGCGCAAGGCGGGCTCGTCCTGCGGCGCGGTGATCGAGGTGGTGGCGTCAGGTGTGCCTGCAGGCCTCGGTGCGCCGGTCTACGGCAAGCTTGATCAGGATATCGCCTCCGCCCTGATGAGCATCAATGCGGTGAAGGGCGTCGAGATTGGCGCAGGATTTGATGCGGCCGCCTGGTCCGGCGAAGAAAATGCCGACGAAATGCGGATGGAAGACGGCAGGCCGGTGTTCACATCGAACCACGCCGGCGGCGTGCTCGGCGGCATCTCCAGCGGCCAGGATGTGGTCGCCCGTTTTGCCGTCAAGCCGACATCGTCGATCCTGGCGCCGCGCAAGACGGTGGACCGCGATGGCGGCGAAACCGAGATCTCCACCAAAGGCCGCCACGACCCCTGCGTCGGTATCCGCGCCGTACCGGTCGGTGAGGCCATGATGGCCCTGGTGCTGGCCGATCACACCCTGCGCCATCGCGGCCAGAACGGGTGACGGCGCCGCTGCTGGAGCAATCCGGTGAAGCGATCCCGGCCGAGGCTGATTGGATCTTTTGGCCCGAAATTGCCGGTCCAATGCACCAATCGATTCTTGCTTTCGTCCGGGCAGATCGCCGTCCGGCCAAACGGAGAGCAACGCATGAAACATCACCCGGTGTTCGACAAATGGCCGCCCAAACACCGCGATCGGATACAGCTCTATTCGATCGCATCGCCCAACGGCATCAAGGTCGCCATGGCGCTGAAGGAGACCGGACTGCCATATGAGCCGCATCTGGTGAACCTGTTCGAGAAGGAACAGTTTGCACCGGAATTTGTGGCACTCAGTCCGAACTCGAAAATTCCGGCGATCATCGATCCCGACGGTCCCGGCGGTGAGCTGCTGCCGATAATGGAATCCGGGGCCATCTTGCTTCATCTCGCGGATAAATCGGGAAGGCTGCTGCCGCGCGATCCGCTCGCCAGATCCGAATGCATCCAGTGGCTGTTCTTCCAGGCGGCGCATATAGGCCCGATGTTTGGCCAGTTCGAGCACTTCTACCGTCTCGACGAGAATGAAGTTGATATCTCGTACCCGCGGGAACGTTACCGCAAAGAGGCAATGCGGTTGCTTCAGGTGCTGGACACCAGGCTCGATGGCGGCGGCAACATCATGGGCGATGACTACACCATCGCCGATATCGCAACGCTGCCCTGGGTCCGTAACGTCAAACGGGAATGCGCGGAGGTTGATCATCTCGATCTGGCGTCGTTCGGCAACGTTAACGCCTGGTTCGACCGCTCCATGGCGCGGCCCGCGTCGCAAGCCGGGATGAAGGTTTGCGATATACCTGGAGCATAGTCCGACCCCATGTGAACGGATTATGCTTTGGATAGGCCGAAAGGCTAAATAGGCAGCGCCGTTGTCTTCTTTACCGTGCGCAAGGTGAGCGTCGATTGAATGCGTGTGACGCCGGGCAGTTGCGTCAGGATTTCCATGTGGATGCGCTCAAGATCGGCCGCATCGGAATAAACCACACGCAGAATGTAATCGGAGCCTCCGGCGATCAGATAGCATTCCAGAATCTCCGGCACGCCGACAATGGCGGCCTCGAATTTGTCCAGCGCGGCGCGGCCCTGCTGGTCGAGCGTAATGTTCACAAACGCGTTCCCCGGAAGGCCGCAGCTTTTCTGATCCAGCAGCATGGCGTAGCCATCCACCAGCCCGCCCTGTTCCAGTATTTTGATGCGGCGCAGGCAGGCAGACGGCGACAGGTTCACCCGCTCAGCCAGATCCACATTCGACAACCGGCCGTCTTCCTGCAGGGCAAGAAGGATGGCACGATCGCGCCTGTCTAAATCCAATATCTGCATGAAATTGCACCAAAGTCGTCCCGTGCAGAATTATATGCGAACAAGCGCCGTAAAAGCCACATTATTTCGCCGATAACTCCGTTTGGATTGGCCTAGGATTGGCCATCGAATTCGCATCCTGGGGAGGATACGCACATGTTGATTGGTGTTCCAAAAGAGATCAAGAATCACGAATATCGGGTCGGGCTGGTGCCGTCGAGCGTTCGTGAATTTGTTGCCCACGGCCATCAGGTTGTGGTCGAAACCAATGCCGGAGGCGGCATTGGCATGTTCGACGAAGATTATGTGGCCGCCGGCGCCACCATTGCGGCAACCGCTGCGGACGTCTTCGCTACGGCGGACATGATCGTGAAAGTAAAAGAGCCGCAGGCGGCCGAACGCAAGATGCTTCGGCCCGGCCAGATCCTCTACACATACCTGCATCTGGCGCCCGATCCCGAACAGACCGTCGATCTGATCGACAGCGGTGCCGTTTGCATTGCCTATGAAACCGTGACCGACCAGTTCGGCCGCCTGCCGCTTCTGGCGCCGATGTCGGAAGTTGCCGGCCGCATGTCGATCCAGGTTGGGGCCAACTGCCTGCACAAGTCGGAAGGTGGGCGCGGCGTTCTGCTCGGCGGTGTGCCGGGCGTGCCACCGGCGGACGTGGTGATCCTCGGCGGCGGCATGGTGGGTGCCAATGCGGCGCGCATGGCGCTTGGTCTCGGCGCCACGGTGAGCATCCTCGACAAGAATGTCGACGTGCTGCGCCGGCTGGTTGCGGAATTCGGCTCCTCGATCAAGACCGTGTTTTCGACACGGGAAACGGTGGAGGCTCTCGTCCTGCGCGCTGACCTGGTGATCGGCGGCGTGCTCATTCCGGGTGCCGCGGCACCGAAGCTCGTGAGCGCCGGCATGATCAAGGCAATGAAACCCGGCGCCGTTGTGGTTGATGTTGCCATCGACCAGGGCGGGTGCTTTGAAACCTCCCACGCAACAACCCATGCGGACCCGACCTACATCGTCGATGATGTGGTGCACTATTGCGTGGCAAACATGCCGGGCGGCGTTGCGCGCACTTCCACATTTGCGCTCAACAACGTCACTTTGCCGTTTGGCCTGGCGCTTGCCGACAAGGGCTACAAGAAGGCATTCGAAGACGATGCGCACCTGCGCGACGGTCTCAATGTCTACAAGGGCAAGGTGACCTACGCCGCGGTTGCGGAAGCGCTTGGTTATGAATTTGAGGATCCCAGCCGGGCGATCGCGGCCTGAGTTCCACTTATTTTGCCGTCATCCCCGGGCTTGTGTTTGGCCCGGGGATCGCTCTCAGCGTTCACGCTTGCGGTTTTTCGAACGTCACGACTTTGGACAAAAACGCATTGCTCTTGCTTGCGAGTTGCAGCCCGTGCGCGCCGAAAATTTCACCCAGGTCCTCCTCCACATAGGTCGAGAAGAACGGCTCGTGAAAGCGTTTCGGGAACAACTCAAGCATGCCGTCGTAACCTTCCGCATCACCGAACTGCAGTGAATCGATAAAGATCAGCCGCCCGCCGGGCTTCAACACCCGTGCCATTTCCCCGGCCACGATGCGGCGCACCTTTGGCGGCAACTCGTGATAGAGGAAGATGCAGGTCACCACATCCTGTGATGCATCGGCGACGGGGATGTGCTCTGCATTGCCAGTGATGAGCGACACGCTTGAACAGCGCTTCAGGTGGCGCTCGGCTTCTCCCACATAGGCGGCGGAGAGATCCAGCCCGGTCACCGGCAATCTTGGATAGGCATCCTTGACGAAGCGCAGAAACCGGCCGGTGCCGCATGCGACATCAAGGAGCTTCAGGGTCCGCTGATCGCGCCCGCGGATAAAGTCATAGAGCGGCACCAGAGCCTGACGGCGCATGGCGTTGGCCGATCCGGTGAACAGCACCTCGACCTGCATATCGTAGAGTTCTGCTGATTCTTCCGTCAGGTAGCCGCCCGTCTGATAGTGGAAGTTCTGCAGGAAATAGCCCGGAAGCGTGCCTTTGGTGTCGTCGTTGAACACTTCGCGGCCGTCTTTCTTGCCGCGGCGTTCGGCGGCAACCGGCACGTCCTTCATGAATTTCCGGCTGCGCCGCAAAAGCGACAACAGGCCGCCGTCATGATCGCGCGGGACCGGATAAAAGCCGTGTTTCGCGTTGCGAAGGTCACGCTGGAAAATTTCCGCCAGATCCGAAAGTACGCGATTTTGGCCCGGCGTTTCACGCGTCGGCGTAAAACGCTGTGAGCTTTCGTCACCGTCTTCCTTGTGGAACGGGCGGGTTGCGAAATAATGACCCATATACCACGCCACGCGCGCCGACTGATTGACGGCGTAAAAGGCGCGATCGAGCGGTGAGGCCATGGCGGTTGTGTTCCTGCGTTTGAGCACAAGTGTGCTACGGCAACGGGCTTTGCACAAGTCAGGTCCGCAAGGCGCCTGCGAAGCTGCCGGTCATTCAATCCACGTGTAGGTCACGCGTCCGGACGAGAAGATTCTCGCGCGCACCTTGATTCGCGCGCCGATCTCCGGGGCATTTCTGCTTCTGCTCCCGGCAACTGCATGGCTGCCGTCATCCAGTGTGATGGTGATGACCGCATTGCCCGAACCGGTGTGGGTCTGCGGTCTGCTCCAACTGCTCACCACGCCTTCAATCAGGCGTTCGTTTTCCACCTCGCCGGGAATGAGAACATAGGCGGCAATACCGAACAACACGGCCCCGAGCAGGACAACCGGCACCCGCCGGCGCAGCCGCTCGCGCCAGATCATGCGTGTCAGTTGCCGTTGCGCATCGAGCTTCAAGTAAAGTCATTTCCTCAAGGTTTCTGCGCGCAAACAAGGAATTCGAGATTGCCGTCCGATCCCTCGACTGGTGAGGGAGTTAAACCGGCCACCCGCCAATCCGGTTGATCTTCGATCCACGCGCATATGGCATCGCATGCGCTCTTATGTAGGGACGGATCGCGGACAATTCCACCTTTGCCGAGAGCTTTGCGGCCGACCTCGAATTGCGGTTTGATCAGTGCAATCAATGTGGCGTCGGGAGCAGAAAGCGCCAGAGCCGCCGGAAGGGCCACCTTAAGGCTGATGAAACTGACGTCGCAGACGATCAGGTCCGGTCGGGTTTTGAGATGCTGAGCAGCAAGATCACGGCAATTCAGCCGCTCATGCACGCTGACACGGGGGTTGCGGCGAAATCTGTCATCCAGCTGTCCATGGCCGACATCGATGGCCGTGACATGCGCCGCACCGCGTTGCAGCAGCACGTCGGTGAACCCGCCGGTGGAAGCACCGACATCGAGAGCATTGCACCGCGAAGGGTCAATACTGAAATGATTGAGGGCATGGGCAAGTTTTAACCCGGCGCGCGAGACATAAGGTGAAACCGGCTCGCTGAGCTGGATGGTTGCATCGGGGTTGACCAGTTGGCCCGGCTTCGATGCCGCCGCGCCGTTGACTGTGACGATCCCCTGAAGGACCGCGTCGCGAGCCTTTGACCGGTTGGAAACCATTCCGCGGGCGACGAGTGCCTGGTCGAGGCGCATCCTGTTCGCTGCGCGGGACACTGAAAACTACCGAATCATCCACACGCGTCCGCACTCCTCACTCCACCTCCAGCGGCTCCGTTCCACTTGCCGTGCCATCCGGCTTCAGGGTGATCTTTTCGATGCGGGCTTCGGCCTGCTTGAGCATGGCGTCACAGCGGGCTTTCAGCTTTTCGCCGCGCTCGTAGATGCCGATGGATTCTTCCAGATCGACCCGGCCGCTCTCCAGCTTGTTGACAATGTTTTCAAGCTCTTCAAGCGCTGCCTCGAAGCTCATGTCATCGACATTTTGTTTTGTCTCGTCGTCCGCCATGGATCAATCCTCCAGAACACCGCCATGCATCAGGGCCTGGATATGCACGCCACAGGATGCGGTTAGTCCTTTCAAGTCATATCCGCCTTCGAGCATGGAAACAATCCGTCCCTCGCAGTGATCGTCCGCAAGTTCCATGAGTTTGAGCGTCGCCCAGCCGAAATCCTGTTCCGTCAGCTCGATATTAGCCAGAGGATCGAGATGATGAGCGTCGAAACCGGCTGAAATCATGATGAGATTCGGGGAAAAGGCATCGAGAGCAGGCAGCACAACCGTGTTCATGGCTTCGCGAAACTGTTCCCCCCCATTGCCCGGCGACAAAGGCGCGTTGAAGATGTTGCCGACGCCGGTTTCCGATTTACTGCCGGATCCGGGGTAAAGCGGCATCTGGTGCGTCGAGCCGTAAAACAGGTCTTCATCGTTCCAGAAGATGTCCTGCGTGCCATTGCCATGGTGCACGTCGAAGTCGACGACCGCCACACGCTCCGCACCATGAACGTCGCGGGCGTAATGGGCGCCGACGGCAATGCTGTTGAACAGGCAAAACCCCATGGCCCGGTTCGATTCCGCGTGGTGTCCGGGGGGACGAATTGCGCAGAACGCATTGTCCACATCGCCTTCCATGACCACGTCGACCGCCCGTGTGGCCGCACCAACGCAGCGCAATGCAGCGTCCCAGCTCTTCGGTCCCATCCAGGTGTCGGGATCGAGCGGTTCCAGACCGTCCTCGGGCCGCGAGCCTTCGATCAGGGAAATGTAATCTTCGGGATGGGCCCTGGCGATATGTTCCAGAGCACCGAGTTCAGCCTCCTCGCGGATCAGGGCGTTGAACGGATCAGCCTCCAGCATTGCCAGGATCGCACGCAGACGGTCAGGGCGTTCTGGATGTCCCTCGGGCGGCGCATGCTCGATGCAATCCGCATGGGTCAGGACGAGGGTGCTCATGGAACAGCATTCATGTTAGCGGGAGGTTTGGACGTCTCAGGCACGAAAAAGTCCGGAAACAGGTCCTTCGACGGATCGACTCGGTATTTGTCGAAGTCCGTCACCCCGTTTTCCGCCAGCAAACTATCGTCGATACAGAAGTTCCCGGTAAACTCCCGGGACGGCTTGGTGAGGATGACATGTGCCGCATCGGACAGGATCTCCGGTGTCCGGCTGCCGCTGATCATTTCATCGCCGCCGAGAATGTTCCGAACCGCGGCCGTCGCAATAGTGGTGCGCGGCCACAAGGCGTTCACTGCAACACCCCGGTCCTTGAATTCTTCCGCCATGCCGAGCACACACATGCTCATGCCGAACTTGGCCATGGTGTAGGCCACGTGCGGTCCGAACCACTTGGGCGCCATGTCGAGCGGCGGCGACAGGTTGAGAATGTGCGGGTTGTCCGCCTTGAGCAGGTGCGGCAGGCAGTATTTGGACACCATGTAGGTGCCACGGGTGTTGATATGATGCATCAGGTCATAGCGCTTCATGTCGGTCTCGAGGGTACCGGTCATCGAAATGGCGCTGGCGTTGTTGATGCAGATGTCGATGCCGCCGAAGGTTTCGACCGTCTTGTTTACCGCATCCACAACGTTCTCTTCATCGCGGATATCGACCACCAGCGGCAGGGCTTTGCCGCCGGCCTGCTCGATTTCCTCTGCCGAGGTATAAATCGTACCCGGCAATTTCGGATGCGGTTCGGCAGTTTTGGCCGCGATGGTCACATTGGCGCCATCCTGGGCGGCCCGCAACGCGATTGCGAGGCCAATGCCCCGGCTGCCGCCGGTGACGAACAACGTTTTTCCTTCAAGCGTCGACATAAGTACAGAGTCTCCAAAATGCTAAGAAGCGAATATGTCAGGGGTCGCGGCCGCGATGGCGTCAGCGCCGGTGCGAACGATGGTTTTAAGTCCCTTGGTTTCGGGCAGGTGGTTCTCTGCCACATAGCGTGCAATCGTTATGCGCGCCTGATCGGCGTTGTTCGCCTCGCCATTGGCGCTCTGGGCGAGCGCGAGGGCACCCTTGGCGAGATAGGCACCGCCGGATGCAAGACCAAACAGGCGCAGGTAAGGGGTCGCCGAAGCCAGAACCTGGTCCTGCTGATCCGCAAGCGTTTCGAGCATCCAGTCCGTAGCCTCTTCAAGATCGTCCACAGCCTCGTTCAGTGCATACCCCATCTGGCCGAACGCCGGGTTGTTCGAGGCGAGTGCCGCCTCTGCAATGCACTTCAGTTCGGCAATGTGCTGTTTGACCACGGCGCCACCCTTCATGGGAAGTTTGCGGGTCGCAAGGTCAATCGCCTGTATGCCGTTGGTGCCTTCATAGATCGGGGTGATGCGCGCGTCGCGGAAATGCTGGGCAGCTCCGGTTTCCTCAATAAAGCCCATGCCGCCATGCACCTGTACGCCCAACGATGAGACATCGCAGCCGACATCGGTTCCAAACGCCTTGGCAACTGGCGTCAGCAGCGATGCAAGATCATCATTTGAGGTGCGCTCGTCTTCAGCGCCGCCATGACGGGACAGATCGAGCGCGCGTGCAGTGGCAAAGCAGATCGCCCGTGCCGCCGCCGTCAGGCCGCGCATGGTCATCAGCATGCGGCGAATGTCCGGATGCTCGATGATTGCCACCATGCCGTCCTCGCCCGGACGCCGCCCCTGCTTGCGATCCTGGGCATAGGCAAGGGCTTGCTGGTAGGCGCGCTCGGCAATCGCCACACCCTGCATGCCCACATGCAGGCGGGCGTTGTTCATCATCGTGAACATGCAATTGAGGCCGCGGTTCTCTTCGCCCACAAGCCAGCCGATGGCACCGCCGTCCTCGCCATAGGCCATGACACAGGTCGGGCTGCCGTGAATGCCGAGCTTTTCCTCGACGCCGACGCATTTGACGTCATTGCGTTGGCCAAGCGAACCATCATCGTTGACCAGGATCTTCGGCACCAGGAACAGGGAAATCCCGCGCGTGCCCTCTGGTGCATCCGGCAGCCGCGCCAACACCAGATGGATGATGTTTTCGGTCAGGTCATGTTCGCCATGGGTGATGAAGATCTTGGTGCCGGTGATCTTGTAGCTTCCGTCGTCCTGCGGCTCGGCCTTTGTCCGCAGGGCCGCCAGGTCCGATCCCGCCTGCGGTTCTGTGAGGTTCATGGTGCCCATCCACTCACCGCTCGACATCTTGTGCAGATATTTTTCCCGCAAGGCGTCCGATCCATGCGAGACGATGGCTTCGACGGCACCCTGTGTCAGCAAGGTGCCGATGCCGAAGGCGGAGTTGGCGGTGTTCCACAGTTCCTGCACCGCCAGGCTCATGGTGATCGGCAGGCCCTGGCCGCCATAATCCGGCTCGCATGGCAAGGTGCCCCAGCCGCCGGCGACCCACTCGCCATAGGCCTGCGCCCATCCCGGTGCAGTCGTTACCACCGTGTCCTTGAGTTTAGCGCCGTGTTTGTCGCCAACCTCGTTCAATGGAGCCAGCACCTCGGCGGCAAACTTGCCTGCTTCTTCGAGGACAGCTTCCACCAGATCATTGCTCAATTCGCCATATGTGCCGCCCTCGACGAGATCGGAGAACCCGGAGATCGTGTTCATGGCGTGTTTGAGGTCGTTGATATGCGGGGTGAAGGACATGAGAACTGCTCCTGCAAGCTTGCTTGATGCGGCCAGCATCGCGCATAAGATGCGGCCAGCTTCAATTTGGGGCCGAATGTATCGGCCAGACCGCACACGTCAATGAACAATAGCACGGATCAGCTGGAAGCCCGCCGGGTTGCGCGGCGCAAAATGATTTCTGACGCCGCCGCAGCCCTGCGCGATGGTGGTCTGGTGGCGTTTCCGACCGAGACTGTCTACGGGCTCGGCGGCGATGCCACCAACGATCTTGCGGTTACACGGATTTTCGAGGTCAAGGGCCGGCCGCGCTTCAACCCGCTGATCATGCATGTGGCGAGCCTGGAACAGGCACGCGCGCACGGGGTTTTCAACCGCGTCGCCTTGAAACTTGCCGAAGCGTTCATGCCCGGCGCCCTGACACTCGTGGTGCCACGGCGGCCTGAAAGCGCCATTTCTCTCCTGGCGACGGCAGGGCTGGACACGGTTGCTCTCAGAATGCCCGCTCACCCGACGGCACGCGCATTGCTCAAGGCAGCGACCGTGCCGGTGGCGGCGCCAAGCGCCAACAAGAGCGGCAGCGTGAGCCCGACCACGGCACTTCACGTGGCCGAGCAGATCGGTAAGGAACTGGCGGTTCTGATCGACGGTGGAGCCTGCCGCATTGGTCTGGAATCGACGATTGTGGCCTGTGTTGACGATGCGCCGGTCCTGCTCCGGCCCGGCGGTATCGCGCGTGAGGAGATCGAAAGGGTGATCGGACGCCGCCTGCGTGACGGCGGCAGCAGCGTAAAACCCTCCGCGCCGGGCCAGCTTGCCAGTCATTACGCACCGAACGCGATACTGCGGCTTGACGCGCAAACGGTCGAGCCGGGCGAAGCGCTACTCGCATTTGGCCCCAAGATACCCGAGCATGACGGACCCATGCGCAATCTGTCGCCTGCCGGGGAACTGCCGGAAGCCGCAGCAAATCTGTTTGCGCATCTGCGTGCCCTCGATGCGGAGGACGTTGGTCGGATTGCCGTGATGCCGGTCCCCGCGTTTGGCCTCGGCGAGGCCATCAACGACCGCCTCAAGCGGGCTGCAGCCCCGCGCGAGTGAGAAACGATTTGGCCCGTACGTGACGGAAGAATGTATGATCCACCGATGGACCAGAAAGTGACAAAACCCCAGCCACCCACCGAGGCCACGCTGCAGCGTCTCGCCGGCGTTGTCGGTGCGCGTTACGCGCTGCGGGATGACGAGGACAAACAGCCCTATCTGGTGGAATGGCGGGATAAATATTTCGGCGCCGCCGCCATGGTGCTGCGGCCCGGCAGCGTTGAAGAAGTCTCGCAACTGCTCGCCATTGCCAATGAAACCCACACTGCGATCGTGCCGCAGGGCGGAAACACAGGGCTTGTCGGCGCCCAGATTCCGTTCGAATCCGGACATGAAATTGTGCTTTCGCTGTCCAGGCTGAACCGGGTCCGTGATATCGATGCGGCCGACAATACAATCACGGTGGATGCCGGTTGCGTGCTGCAATCGATTCAGGACGCAGCGGATCGCGTCGATCGCCTGTTTCCACTGCGGATCGGATCGGAAGGCTCCTGCCAGATTGGCGGCAATATCGGCACCAACGCGGGCGGCACGGCGGTGCTTGCCTATGGCAACACGCGCGACCTGGTGCTTGGTCTCGAAGTGGTGCTGGCCGACGGCCGCGTCTGGAACGGCCTGCGGAGGTTGCGCAAGGACAACACCGGTTACGATCTCAAGAACCTGTTCATCGGATCGGAAGGCACGCTGGGCATCGTCACTGGAGCGGTGCTGAAGCTCTTTCCCAGGCCCAGGGACAAGGCAACTGTATTTATCGGTCTGCCGTCGCCGGCAAACGCACTTGAGCTGTTGGGCTTGGCGCAGGAACGTACAGGGCGGCGGGTCACGGGCTTTGAGATCATGCCCCGGTTCGGGCTCGAGGTGGTGATCACCCATGGTCAGAATATGCGCGATCCGCTGGCCGAGCCACACCCCTGGTACGTGCTGATGGAACTTTCCGGCGGCGGCAGCCCGGGTACACTCAATGACACTGCCTCCGACATTCTGGCCGAGGCCGCGGAAGCAGGATGGGTCAGCGATGCGGCACTTGCTGCGAGCGAGGCGCAAGCCGGAGATTTCTGGCGCCTGCGCGAAGTGGTGTCCGAAACCCAGAAGCACGAAGGCGGCAGCATCAAGTTCGATGTGTCCGTGCCGGTCTCCAGCGTTCCGGATTTCATCGACGAAGTGAGTGCGGCCTGCAAGGCCCTGGAGCCTGGCTGCCGGCCGCTGCAATTCGGACATATGGGCGATGGCAACATCCACAGCAACATCACCCAACCGGTCGGAGCGGACAAACAGGCGTTTCTTGACCGCTGGGGCGACTTCAACGACGTCGTGCACGAAGTGGTGGCCAGGTTCCAAGGCTCGATCAGTGCCGAGCACGGTGTCGGCCGTTTGAAGAGAGACTGGATGCCGCGCATTAAGCAGCCGCTCGAGCTCGAAATGATGTACATGCTCAAGCACCAACTCGACCCGAACGGCATTTTGAACCCCGGCAAGGTGCTTCCTCCGCAAAATTGATCTCGCATGGGGCTTTTTTCCGAGGCCCGCTCCGGGTAGTCTGTCGGCAGGGCTCGAGATGACCGGAGGGGATCCGATGCATCGTTGGCTGGAAGGCAAGGGTGGTAACGACCGCGAGAAAGTCGTGGCCGGCTTCCAGAAGCGTCTTTGGGAAGCGGCCAAGGCGTCGCAGGAAGACTATGGAAAACTGGGCGTGGCGCTGTCGCTGATCTGGCGCGATTTTGCCGCGGAAGCGGGCACCCTGGACGACTACGCCGCGGCACCCCGTGACAAGCAGAAAAAGCTCCTCGTCAATCTTATCGATTATGAACTGTCCTGCCGCGACAAGGGCAATCGGGCCGAAGCCGTCGGCGCCGAATTGTTGAGCTACCTGCTCGCCATGGTGGCCGCCCATGACAGGGACGGCGAAGACATGATGGCCGGCCCGATCGAGGAACTGGCCCGCATCGGCGATCCCGATATCGCAATCGCCCGGGAACTGACCTGATCAGAGTTCATGACCTGAGGCGATAGCTGCCGTTGATCGCCGGCGCACCATCGGTTTCGACTTTTTCCTGTTCCACCAGATGCTCCATGTGGGCAAGTACCGACATACCGGCGGCAGGATGAAGTGTTGGGGCAACTTCCGAATAGATCTGCCTGACGATATCCGGGATCGTGGTCAGGCCGTTCTTCAATTGCTGCACAATTGCCGCCTCGCGCATTTTTCGGTGGGTGATGAAGGCGCGCACGAAGCGGTTGGGCTTTTCGACCGCTGGGCCATGGGTCGGCCAGTAGATATCCTCTTCCCTGTCGAGCAGCAGTTGCAGGGATGCCATATAGGTCGCCATATTGCCGTCCGGTGGCGCAATGACGCTGGTCGACCAGCCCATCACGTGATCGCCCGAAAGCAGCGTGTTTTCCCGCGCCAGGGCAAAACTCATGTGATTGGACGTGTGGCCGGGGGTGAACACGCATTCGGCCTCCCAGCCCCGGCCTTCGATGACATCGCCATGATCGACTGTGACATCGGGATGAAAATCGGTATCGCCGCCGGCATCGAGCCGCACGTCGCCGCTGGCCCTGGCGCCTCCAGCGGGGCCTGACCCGTGCGGTCCGTAGGCATATGTCTTGGCGCCTGTCAGCGCTTTCAGTCGTGCCGCGAGCGGAGAGTGATCGTGATGGGTGTGGGTGATGAGAATATGGCTGACGGTCTCGCCGTCGAGCGCTGTGACCAGCGCTTCGAAATGGGCGTCGTCCATCGGCCCCGGGTCGACCACGGCAACATTGCCGCGACCGATAATATAGGTGCCGGTTCCGCTAAAGGTGAAGGCGCTGGGGTTATTGGCAATGACGCGGCGCAGCAGGGGGGTGACCTGATCCACTTCGCCGTAGTTGAATTCCATTTCGCGCCTGAAAGGTATGTCGCCGCTCATCTGCCATTCCCATCATTGAACGGCGGAGCTATAGCACAGCTTTCAGGCTCTATCACTCGGCGTAAAATGCGGTACGTTCGTGGTTGGCACTGTCAATGGTTGCAACCGCATTGCCGTGGCCAACGGATGCGGACGCGACGGCGAGAACCGCTGCAGTCAAAATCATGAACGCGACCATAATCGTATAGGCAAATCGCACTGGGCGGGTATTCGGCGACATGGGCTTTCTCCAGAACCTTACTGGTCTCACTGCCCCATCTCTGGGGGGTATTGCTGAACCTAATGTAATGGATCGCCCAGGTTTGTCAGTGATGTACATCACATAAGGCAATTTTTTCACAAAATATTTTAGTGTCGCAAGATCGTTTCACGTTCATATGGCAACGCTTTGACCGGGTTTTCGCGTCTGCCGGCAAGGCACGGGTCCCGCCGTGGACTTGTCGTCCACAAGGGGGCCGTAACGCAGTCCGGAAGGCGCGAAAACACGGCCATCCGGTGGGCCAAATCGGTCCTCCAGCCACGTTGCGGCGCTTGCCCGATGCACCGCATCGTGACTTACGCACCGCGCCTTGCCGGGCGAACCGATTTGGCGCCATCAAACGGTTCCATATGAACGTGAAGCGATCTAGTTGTCGCCCGCGGAATCAACCCACTCACGGGCGAGACGATGCGCTGTCTGCTTCTGGGCTGGCGTCAAGTGCTGGCCGAGTTTGTCGCGTGTGACGGCGAACGCCTGTTCCCCGGCGCTCGCGGCCAGAATGAAAAACATGTAGGCGGTCACCTCATTGGCGGCGACCCCTTCGCCATTGTCATATTTGCGGCCGAGATTGTAGAGCGCTCTGGTGAAACCCTTCCGCGCTGCCTTCAGAAACCAGAACAAGGCAAGCTTGTCGGATCTGGGAACCCCTTTTCCAAGATCATAGGCGAGACCCAGATTGTTCATTGCATCCACATTGCCGGCTTCCGCCGCATCGCGCCAAAACTTCATGGCGGTCTTGTGGTCACCGCGCACGGTGGAATAGATGAACCCCAAATTGTTCATCGCGACTGCATCGCCTGCGTCTGCCGCGCGTTTCCAAAGTTTCAGTGCGGCTTCGACATCGCCGCGTTTATAGGCCTTGGCGGCCTCTTCGCTCGGTCCTGCCTGAGCCGCAGGCGACACCATCCAGACGGCAACGGCCGACAGCGTGGCGGCGCAAAGGGTGCGGATCGTGCTCGTTTGCAAGATGCTCATCGTAATATTCAATGTTCCAATCGGCACACAGCTTATCGTGTCTCGATGATTGACGGAAGATTGCGGCAAAAATTGTGATCGTTGAGATGAGTGGCCAGATCAGGCAGTCTCATGTCAATCAACTTCACGCGAGGATCATCTGAATGGGACGTCTCAAGGGATTGACGGCGATCGTGACCGGCGGCGGCTCGGGGTTCGGCAAGGGCATTGTCGAAGCGTTTGCCCGCGAGGGTGCGAGCGTTGTGGTGACAGACATCAATGGCGAGAGCGCGGAGGCCGTTGCGGCAGAACAACGGGCGTCTGGAGCATCGGCGCAGGCGATGGAAGTCGACGTTGCCGACCCGGCAGGCCTTGCGGCGGCGGTTGCGAGGTGCGAATCACAGTTCGGCGGCCTCGACGTCATGGTCGCCAATGCCGGTATCGGGCAGCGTCCGGGGACGATGCTCGAGACATCGCTTGAGACCCTGCGCACCCATTTTGAGATCAATGCGCTGGGTGCGTTCAATTCCTGTCAGGCGGCCCTGCCGGCGCTCAGAAAGCGCGACGCCGCATCGATCCTGATCACCGTCTCCGGCATCGCCCTGGCGCCGCGGCCCCAGCTCTATGGCTATGGCATGTCCAAGGCAGCCGCTATGTATCTGATGAAAGCGCTCGCAGTCGAACTGGCGCCCGAGCGCATCCGCGTCAACGGCCTGTTTCCAGCAGTGGGGGACACCCCCATGCTGGCGGAGTTTTCCGGCGGCGAACGCAGTGCTGAAGCCGACGACAGGTTCGTCCAGGGCCTGCCGCTCGGCCGCTTCATCACCCCGGAAGATGTCGGCCAGGCAGCCGTCTTCCTGTCATCGCCTGTAGAGGCGGGCGCGTTCACAGGCTGCGCGCTGCCAGTGGATGCGGGGCGGTGCATTTAGGTTCAATAACAACTGTAGGAGAATTGGTCGGAGTGGCAGGATTTGAACCTGCGACCCCCTCGTCCCGAACGAGGTGCGCTACCAGGCTGCGCCACACTCCGACTTGGCTGGCGGCGGGGTTATACCGCTGCCGGGGCCGCTCTGCAAGCAGGGAAGGGCACCATTACAGGACTTTGTCCCGTGGCGGTCTATTAGAATTGTACTCATCAGTTGAAATCTGTATGGTCCGCACCGATTCTAGAGGGATCGCACGCGTTGGGGCGTGGCCAAGTGGTTAAGGCACCGGTTTTTGGTATCGGCATTCGAAGGTTCGAATCCTTCCGCCCCAGCCAACCAGTCAATGGTTCGGAACGCACCAGTTTCCATCACAGTTTTTTTTCGGGACGATCAGGGCATCGACCGCAAAAGCGCCGTTACCTTTCGGCAGGACGAGAAACGGATTGATGTCGATGCTTTCAATCCGGTGCGCATTCTCATGCGCGAAAACGGATAGCCGCGACAGCGCCTCGGCGAGGGCATCGATATCCGCCGGCTCCGCGCCGCGCGCGCCGTCGAGCAGCGGGAAGCCCTTGACCTCGCGCATCATCTCATGCGCCTCCTCGACGCCGAACGGCGCCAGACGCTGGGTCACGTCGCCCAACAATTCAACGAATATGCCGCCGAGACCGAACACAACGACCGGCCCAAACGCCGGGTCGGCCTTGACGCCGAGAATGGTTTCAACGCCGCCCGATATCATTGGCGCCACGACGATCCCGTCGACCTCGGCGTCCGGCTGCGCCGCCTTCGCGCGCTCGATCAAGGTGGTGTAGCCTTCCCGTGCCGCGGCCTCGTCAGTGACGTTGAGAAGCACACCGCCAATTTCCGATTTGTGCAGAATATCGGTGGAGACGAGTTTCATGGCGACCGGAAAGCCGATTTCGGCTGCCGATAAACCGGCCTCGTCCGCTGCCGTTGCCAAACGTTCATCAACCACGGGAACGCCGGCCTTGGCGAGAATGAGCTTTGCCTCGACTTCGTTCAGCATCGCGGTCGGTACACAGACCGGCGCGGGAAGCGCCGGCGGCGCCGGCGGTTCCGCCTTGGCGTATCCCCGCCCCATCTGCATCAGGGCCGCTGCTGCCCTGACCGCGCGCGTCGGGTCCGGAATGATGAGAAAGTTCAAATCGTCAAAAAACTTCCACGTCTCTTCTTCCATGGTGACCGAGAGAATGATCGCCGCCGTTGGATGCTTCTCGCGAACCCGCGTCAAACCCGTCTTGAGCAGAAATTCCATCGAAGTCATGCCGGCGAAATAGACGATGACCACGTCATACCCACCCTCTTCGATCATGATGTTCAGGCAATGCTCGAGTATTTCATGCTGATTGACGGCCTGGCCGGTTATGTCCACGGGATTGCGGGTTCCCGCGAACGGGATGACTTGCCTGATTTTCGCCTGCGCCGTCTCCGGCAGACGGGCGACGTCGAGGCCGAGCTTGTCCGCATAATCGGACATGAGAACACCGACACCACCTGAGATCGTGACGATACCGACCCGGTTGCCGGCCGGAAACAGGCCGCTGGTGAAGGCGTAACCGATGTCAAAGAACTCATCCATCGTGTAGGCGCGATAGGCGTTGTACTTCTCAAGGACGGTGTCGACCACACTGTCGGAGCCAGCGAGTGAATCCGTGTGCGAGAGGGCCGCCTCGGCGCCGACATCCGAGCTGCCGACTTTCATCGCCACGACCGGCTTGCGCGCCTTTTTCGCTGCCTCCAGGCCGGCCATCAGTTTGGCGCCATCGCGGCTGGCTTCGAAATACATCAAAATCACCTTGGTCTCGGGATCCTCGACATAATAGTTCAGGCAGTCGGCGACGCTTACATCCGATTCGTTTCCCGTCGTTGCCCAGAGCCTGACGCCGAGGTGCCGGTGGCGCGCTTCCGCATAGGCGACGCCGCCATAGGCCCCGCTTTGGCTGACAATGCTGACCGGTCCCAGCTCCGGCGGCAAATTCAACATCGAGACGCCGAATGTGATGATCATGTTGTGATCGAAAGCAGCGATCCCCATGCAGTTGGGGCCAACGATCCGCATGCCGGCGTCGTCCGCGATCCGCCGTAATTCAAGCTGAACCTCGCGGCCTTCATCGCCGGTTTCGGCAAACCCTGAGCTGAATATGACCACCGCCTTGACGGCTTTTTCGGCGCATTCGCGGATCGCCTGCAAGACCGCGGCGGACGGCAGGGCAATCAGCGCCAAATCGACCGGACCCTCGACGTCGAGTATCGACTTATAGGCCGGCAGACCCTGAATTTCGGGATGGTTAGGATTGATCGGATAGATGGGACCGTCGAACGCGTAATGCTTGAGGTAGCGGACCGGGCGGCCGCCAATCTTGTTTTCGTCCGACGAGGCTCCCAAAATCGCAACCGATTTGGGTCGGAACATCGTCTCCAGTGAATTCTCGCTCACCGCCTACTTCTCCATCCAATGGTTCGGAACACATTCAAGGCTCAAACGGCGAAAGCGGGCCAGCGTATTCGAGCCTGAAGGTGATTGCCTTTCCGGTTCCCGCTACCGAGTGTTGCGGCCCACTCCAGGAACAAATGTTAGTTGAGCACGCAGGGTTTGCCCAATTCAGATATTTTCGGTGTCCGCTGCCTCGTGGGTCCGATGAGGGCCGCGCAACGGCGCTCAACCGCGATAAATTGGTCCCCCGATGACGCAAGCTATTTTGATATTGCGTTATTTGTCAAATGATAATGCAAGATTGAAGAATGACAGGACAGAAGTGCCGAGGTTGGAGGTGCTGGAACTGAAGTCTGTGTTTCGACACCATGGCGCACCGGGCAGCCTTTCCCGGCCGTATGTTTTCGTTTGACAAATAGCTGAATATAAAAAAGGATTAAGTTAACGGTTTCCCGGCGCTGTTTGGGAACTCTCGGGTCAACTAGAGGAGGTTATGATGGAAAAGGGAACTCACAAAGTGACTGGCGGATGCATGTGCGGTGCAGTGCGCTACGGAGCCCCCGATGCCCACGCGGTCGTCTATTGCCATTGCAAATCCTGCAAAGCCCACACCGGCGCTCCGGTGGTCTGCCTCGTTGGCTATCTCAAGGATGAGATTGTGTGGACGGGCGATGAGCGGAAAATTTATGACTCATCAGCTGGCATCAGGCGCGGCTTCTGCGGCAAATGCGGCACCCCGCTGACATGGGAGGGACATGTGGAGGAGCTTGGTGGCGACCTGATCGAGGTATTCATCAGCACCACGGACGACCCTGACGCCCTGGTTCCGGAATTTCACATCTGGACGGACGAGAAGGTTGAATGGTTCGACATCGTAGACGAACTGCCGCGGTATCACGGTTGGATGCACGAAGGAGAGCCAGCCTTCAACCACGGTCCGACCATGAAGGGAAAGGGCCCAAAACCTAAGGCCTGAGGCTGGACAGGAGAAATCAGCGCACAATTTGATGGACGCCTGTCGTCATCTGGATGGAAACTTGTGTGCGCCTGTTAGTGCGACGGATGCGGGACAAGGGGCGTTCCGGATCCGGCGCTCCCCAAATGTGATTGCGCTCTAAAGACGTGGCCGGCGCGCTTCTGCCCGGCGAGCACATAAGCTTGTTGCCCGCCGGGGCCAGGCGTTCCACCGCCGTTGCCGTCGCCTGAGCCGAAAGATGGAAGCCGACATGAGCTGGGAGAAGGAAGCCGAGGAGCTCGCAAGCAAACGGGCGCTCGCGCAGGAGCAGGGCGGTGCGGAGAGTGTCGCCCGCCAGCACGCCAAGGGGTTTCTTACCATCCGCGAACGGATCGATGCCATGCTGGATGGCGGCTCCTTCCAGGAACTCGGCGGTGCCTCTGGCGATGCGACCCGCGATAGCGAAGGGCGCTTGATTGACTTCAAGCCGGCCAACTTCGTGCTCGGTTTCGGCATGATCGATGGGCGCCGCTGCGTCATCGGCGGCGAGGACTTCACGCTCGGGGGCGGCTCGCCCAATGCGGCGGGTCTGCGCAAGAGCGTCTATGCGGAGGAACTGGCCTGCAATTACCGTGTGCCTCTGGTCCGCCTGCACCAGGGTGCCGGGGGCAGTGTCGCCGGCGCCGGGGGCAGTTCCGCCGGGGCCGCCTCGAAGACCGTGGGCGCACCGGTCAACGCAGTGCCGCGTTTCAAATCCGTCGCTCAGGCGCTGGCAACCGTGCCGGTTGCCTCGGCAGCCCTTGGGGCGGTCGCAGGGCTTCCTGCGGCGCGCCTTGTGGCCTCACACTTTTCGGTGATGACCGAGGCTTCTCAAATACTGGTCGCCGGCCCCAAGGTGGTCGAGCGCGCACTCGACAAGCGCCAGACCAAAGAGGATCTCGGCGGTCCGGACGTGCATGCCAGAAACGGCGTCGTCGACAATCTGGTTGAGGATGAGGCGGCCGCTTTGTCCGAGATCCGCCGGTTCTTGAGCTACCTGCCGCCCAACGTCTGGGAGCTTGCCCCCTGCGCGTCAGCTGATGATCCGGCCGGCCGCCGTGCCGAAGAGCTGATCGAAATCGTGCCGCGCAACCGGCGCAAGATCTACGACATGCGCCGGGTGATCGACCTGGTGCTGGATGAGGGCTCGTTCTTCGAGATCGGCCGGCTCTATGGTCGCGGCCTGATCACCGGTCTTGGCCGGCTCTCGGGCCAGCCTGTAGGCGTGCTTGCCAACGACTGTCGGCACCTGGCCGGATCGATGACCGAAGCAGGCGCCAGAAAGACGCGCCGCTTGATCGAGCTTTGCGACACCTTTCACCTGCCGGTGGTAAGCCTGATCGACGAGCCCGGCTTCATGATCGGGCCGGACGCCGAGAAAGCCGGAACGATCCGCTTCGGCACCGCCGCGGTGCTGGCGGCGGCAAGCTCCGTGGTGCCCTGGGCGTCGGTGATCGTGCGCACCGCGCACGGCGTCGCCGAGGCTGCGCATTTCGGCCCGGACGGGTTCGTCGTCGCCTGGCCTTCGGCCAAGCTCGGCGCGATCCCGGTCGAGGGTGGCGTGGCGGCAGCCTTCGGCCGCGAGATCGCCGCGGCTGATGACCCCGCCGCCGAGCGCGAGCGTCTCGAAGAGATCATGCTCGCCCGCCAGTCCGTGGAACCGCGCGCCGAGAGCTTTTCGATCCACGAACTCATTGACCCGCGCGATACCCGCCCCGTTCTCTGCAACTGGATAGGTCGCATCCAGCCGTTGCTGCCGCGGCTGACCGGGCCGACGAGTTTTTCCATCAGGCCCTGACGGCGCACACGCGAGTTCAACGATCAAATCTGTTAGGGGAAAATGTCCATGGCCACAAAAGTGAAGCTCGATACCGCCGGCTCCATCTGGAAAGTGCTGGTCTCGCAAGGCGACAGCGTGAAGAAGGGCGACACGCTCTTCATCATGGAGATCATGAAGATGGAAGTGCCGCACGAGGCGCCGGTTGACGGCACAATTTCCGCCGTCCACATCGCAGAAGGCGACGAGGCACTTGAGGAAGGCGCGCTGGCAATCGAGATTTCCTGAAGCGGTCCAACACCGCGGTGTACCCGTCTCAACCAGCCGGGTTGAGCAGCTTTGCGGTCGGTTTTCCAATGACGGCCAACATGTCTTTGATGCGGCTAAACTTTCGTCGCGGGGCACCGGGTGGTGCGGCAGCCTCCTCCGCCGCGTCGATCTGCAGCCAGTGTTCGAACGAAACCCAGACGACCTTGCGCTTGGATAACAGACTTCTGAGGCCCTGCCCGCCGGTCCGACCGCTTTCGCTGATGTCTTGCAAAATTTGACGCGCTGCGGTTCTGCCATCTTTCTTGTTGGTGCCTATGACACCGGATGGACCGCGCTTGGCCCAGCCGACAACGTAGAGTCCGTCACTTACGCGACCATCATCATTCGCGACAACACCACTCGTCTCATCGCCGGGCGCGCCGGCCAGTTGCGGCATGCAATAGCCGATGGCCGATACAACCATGCCGCAGGGGATCTCAAACGTTTCTCCTGTTTCAAAGGCGCGCCCAGCCTCGACCCGCATGCGCACCATGCGTAATCCCTTAACCTGTCCGCCGCCGAGCACTTCAACCGGCTTTGAACAGAAAACGAAGTGCACGCGTTTATGTTCGTTCCCGGCCGGGCGATCCGCAAACCCCCGTAAAGTGGCGAGGTTTTTCTCTCGCAGAGCACGCTCGTGGTCCGACATCTCACCGTCAATGACGGTCGGCAGTTGAGCAGGATCCACCACCGGCACGCATTCTTTCAGCGCGCCCATTTCTTTCAGTTCCTTGTTGGTGAACTTGGCCTCCACCGGTCCGCGCCGGCCGATGATGTAGACATCCTTGATTGGCGCCTGATGGATTGCCGCTGCCGCATGTTCGGCGAGATCACTGTCCGCCATTTCGGCCGGCGTCTTGACCAGCACCCGAGCGATATCGACGGCCACGTTGCCGTTTCCGATGACTGCAACAGCAGACGTGTTGAGGTCCGGGTTCAGATCGCGGAAATCCGGATGACCGTTGTACCAGCCAACGAATGCAGCCGAGCCGTACACGCCGGCCGCATCGGACCCCGGTATGCCCAGGGGACGATCGAGCGGTGCTCCGGCTGCGATGACCACTGCATCGTACCGCGCGCGAAGCTCGTCCAGGGTGATGTCGCGACCGACGACCACGTTGCCATAATAACCAACGCGCCGGTCCTGGGCGGTCTTGGCGAACACCCGGGACACGCCCTTGGTGCTTTGATGATCAGGCGCGACACCGCCGCGGATCAATCCGTACGGAGTGGGGAGCGCCTCGATAATATCGACGCGGCATTCTTCGCTCTCGCGCAGCAGGGATGCGGCGGTGTAAAAGCCACTCGGTCCGGCACCGATGACTGCTATCTGCAGCGGCATGGGTGATTTCTCATTTGGAGTGCTTGTCCAGGGCCGTCTCGGATGTCGTTTCGCGGGAAAACTTGCCAAGAACCCATTCGTTGGCAACGTGTGTGGAGTACAGGCGAACTTGGATGCAGCCCCGATCTTCACTGAGCGCCATCCAAGCCGTCGCCTACGTTATTTTGTGATTATTCTATTTGTCAAATGATAAGGCGGAAAATCGGCTCAACATGAAATCATCCCGTTCTAGCAGACAGGGTGCCCAGATGACACGGAACTCGCCCGTTCAATGCTGCTGAAAGCCCGGGAGCGGGGACTTCAACTATTCCGCGCTGCATGCCTCCAACCTTGCTATAGTCTTGTAAAGTTTTATAAATAAATCAATATTTTGATTTTCGATGTTAGCAAGCAACTGTGCCAGACCTGATTGAGGAGGAGAGTGCCCGGCCGCAATCAAGTCGAATAAGTGCTGACGGGACATTGTGCATGTGCACGTTTCGTCCTGCACATTGGCGCGATCACCGAGGTGATCGGTTGCTGAAGGAGATGTGAAATGGGTTCACTGGGATCACCGTGCAACGAAACGCTGAGTTCGGAGCCGCAGAAGACAAAGCGGCAGAAGCCCAATCCACTGAAGTCCAAGCCGCTGCAGCCCAGCTCCCTGAATTCCAGGCCTTTGGTGGCTGAATCGCTGGCGCAACAGATTTCAGATCAAATCCGGGAAATCATCGTCGATGGCACGCTGAAGGCCGATGAGCGGCTGCCGACCGAAGATGACCTGGCGAAACACTTTGCGGTATCGCGTCCAACCATTCGGGAAGCGCTCAAGCGGCTTTCCGCACAGAACCTCATCCGCTCCCGGCGCGGGCCGGCGGGTGGTACGTTCGTCAACCAGCCGAGTTGTGAGGAGTTGAGTGCCGACGTGACCACGGCAGCCGCGCTGCTCGTCAGCATGGGCGAGGTCGATATCTCGGAGGTCATGGAGGCGCGCCGCGAGTTCGAAGTCGTCTGCGCGCGCCTTGCTGCAGAAAGAAGGCTGGAGTCCGAACTGGACGTCATGGCGGCCGAGATCGAGGTGCAGAAGCAAAGCACGCTCCCGGGCGCGGAGTTCTGCGCCTCTGACGTGCGCTTTCATCGCGCTTTGGCCGATGCCTCGCACAACCCGGCGATTCGCCTCGCCATGTTTTCTGTTATCGAGGCGCTGCAGTCGATCGAAAAACTGGAAAAGCTCCGTTCGCGCGAACGCGGGGAAATCGTCAAACAGCACGAAAAAATCCTCAAGGCGTTGAGAGCGCGAGACGCCGAGCATGCCGCCGCCGCCGTGACCGAACAGATTGAATATCTCCTCGAGCGCTTCAATGTGGCATTGGGCTGGACATATGTTCAGCGGCTGGTCGAACGCGAGCAAGCACACGACGTGCCGGATCAACCAGGGGTCACGCCCACCTCAGCGGAAAATAGCCACCGCTAACGCAGTCCAGCGGTCAAATGAGCCACGTCCCTTGAGGGTTTGGCCAGATTTTGCCGCATGCTTGAAACCACACCCCTCTGTGCGGATCTGAACGAGCCGTGTCCGTGTTCATCTGTCCGTGCGGGCGGCAACAAAATAGGCATTTTACTATTTGTAATACTAAAAGGCCGGGGGCATTGCCACCTCAGGCTTTCTGCAACATATTGGGATCAGAACTCTGTTCGCGTGACGGTCTGTCTCATCGGCCGGCTGACGCTGCAACTACGATACTCAACAGGCCCTAGGGGAGGCATAGGATGTTGGACTACAGCAAACTCAGGGATGCAGGCGGGCTCGTGCCCTGGCCGCCGATGGCCGATTTGCCGTTCATCAAGGTAACCAGGGGTGATCCGGAGCACTCAGGGCGGTTTGACGTCGGCGGTTTCGGCGTCCGGACCATGGTTGGCGAATGGTCGTGCACTCCCGGCAGTTTTGAATACACCTACGCTGGCGATGAGTTCTGCACATTGCTCGAAGGCAGGGTCCGGATAAAGTGCGAAGACGGTAAGATGCACGAATACGCAGCCGGTGACACCTTTTACACACGCAAAGGCGAAATCGCGCACTGGGAAGTCGTGGAAACGGTCCGTAAGATATTTTTGATTCACGACCCCGACGCAGAAGATCTCGCAGAACAAGGTAGCCTTGTTCACGAGTTCACGTGACAGCGCGTTAGGCGCACGGTTCGGGGCCCGTCCCCGGCGCTCAAAACCCGTACCACGCACAGGAGAGCGGTGATGGCGACTGAAGCGAATACCCAGCGCATTCCGGCATACTGCGCGATGTGTTGGTCGAGTTGCGGTTGTATCGCGGTGGTTGAGGACGGCCGGTTTGTTGCACTCGAACCCGATCCCGAGCATCCCACCGGAGCGGCAATCTGCGGCAAAGGGCGTGCTGCACCGGAACAGGTCTACAGCGAACAGCGTTTGCTTTATCCCATGAAGCGCACGCGCCCCAAGGGCGATCCTGACCCGGGCTGGGAGCGGATCAGCTGGGACGAAGCTCTGGATATGACCGCGAAAGCCGTTGAACGCACAGCCGGAAACTGCGGAAGCGAAGCCATCGCCTTCAGCATAACCACGCTCGCCGGCACCTCGATGCAGGATGGCTATCCGTGGGTCGAGCGCTTGCGGCAACACATCGGCACGCCCAACGCAGTGACGTCCGTTGAAATCTGCAATTTTGCCAAGGATTTTGTCTATCCGCATACGTTCGGCACGAGTATGCCGATGCCGGATCTGGCGAATACCGGGTGCATTGTGCTGTGGGGGCACAATCCAAGCGCATCGTGGATAGCGCATGCAACGCGCGTGGCTGCTGCCAAAGCACGCGGCGCCAAGCTTGTGGTCATCGATCCGTTACGGGTGGGTTTTGCCGCCAAGGCTGATCAATGGCTGAGGGTACGCCCGGGAACTGACGGCGCTTTGGCTTTGGGCATTGCCGGTGTGATGATCAATGAGGGTTGGTTCGATCGCGCGTTTGTGCGCGATTGGACAAACGGGCCGCTGCTGGTGCGTGACGATACCGGCGAATTTCTGTCTGCAGCGGACCTGAATGGCGATGGCAATGTAAATCAACGTGTCGCCTGGGACAGGGCGCGCGGAGGCCCGGTGCTGTATGATCTCGAAACCGGGTCTTACGAAATTGCCGGCGCCGATCTCGCTCTTTCGGGGCACTACGAGGTGTCGTGCCTGCGGGGGACGGTTCCATGCCGCCCGGCATTTGAACTCTATACGGAGCTTTGCCGCGGCTATTCGCCTGAGCGCGCCGAAAAGATTACCTGGGTGCCGGCAGAGCAAATTCGCGAAACCGCACGATTGATCGGCAACTCCGGCCCGGTCTCCGTCTATGCCTGGGCAGGTCTTGAGCAACACTCCAACTCGAGCCAGACCAATCGTGCGGTCTCCCTTCTCTATGCGCTGACCGGCTGCTTCGACTGCAAAGGGGGAAATGTTGTGTTGGATGCGCTGACGGTCAACGACATCTCCGGCGGCGGATTGATGTCTCCGGCGCAAAGCCAAAAGGCGCTGGGTCTCGACCAGCGCCCGCTTGGGCCTGAAGCCATCAACGGATGGATCACGACCGATGCGCTTTACGATGCGGTGCTCACGGGCAAGCCTTACGAGGTCAAGGCCCTGGTGAGCTTTGGCGTCAACATGGTGATGTCCCACGCCGATGGCCAACGCGGCGCCAAGGCGCTCGATGCGCTGGATTTCATGGTGCATTCAGACATTTTCCTGACCCCGACGGCATCCCACGCCGACATCGTGCTGCCGGTCAACACGCCATGGGAGCGGGAAGGCCTTCGCACCAACTTCAAGGTCGACCAGAAGGCCGTCGGCCACGTTCAGCTGCGCCGGCAAGTCGTCGAATCCCAAGGCGAATCCCGATCGGATGCCTGGATCGCTATGGAACTCGCCAAACGTTTGGGCTATTCGAACTCCTTCTGGAACGGCGACATTGAGGCGAGTTACCGGGAGATGCTGGAGCCAACCGGCATCGATCTCGATGAACTCAAGAAACAGCCGCGCGGCATAACCGTCCCGCTTGAGACGCGCTACCGCAAATATGCCGGCTCCGGCCGCAATGATGCGCCCGGGTTCAACACGCCAACCAGAAAAGTGGAGATCTACTCCGAAACTCTGAAGCAGCATGGCTATCCACCGTTGCCCAAATATGTCGCACCGGCAATGGGGCCGGAGGCGCGGCCGGATCTCGCCGACGCGTTTCCACTGATCCTGACTTCGGCTAAATCTCCCCACTTTCTCCACAGCCAGGGCAGGGCGCTTCCCGCGCTTCGACGGTTTCAGCCCGAGCCCACGGTGGATCTTCATCCATCGGCGGCGCAAGAGCGACAAATTGAGGACGGCGAATGGGTCAGGCTGATGACGCCCCATGGCCGCATAAAGCTCAAGGCGCACTTCTCCAAACACCTGCACCCGAAGGTGGTGCGGGCGACGCATGGCTGGTGGCAGGGGTGCGATGCTCTTTCAGCACCCGGCTACGACCCCGGCAGCGAAGATGGCGCCAACCTGAATCACGCGATCGGCAATGACGACTTTGATCCGATCGGCGGGGCAGTGCCGCATAAGGCCTATCTGTGCGAAATCGTACGTGTGGCAGCGGAGCCCGGTTCGTCGTCCAGGGCCGCAGCGAAGTCTGCCGCCGGTGCCGGCCAAACATCGGTGCCAAAGGCAAAGGTTGCCAAGAAGCCGGTGGTTGCAGCGGCTAAAGCGGGTGCTGCCAAGCGCCAGAAGACCTAGAGCGTTTCATGTTCATATGGAAACGGGCGCGGAAAGCAATGCCGGCCGGGTGGCTCGGCAATGCGTTTCCACAGCTTAGTCCGATCCCGCTCTAAGACGACCCCTGGCCCAGTTCAGTTGCATTCACCAGGCACGCCATATTGCCGTAAGGGTGCTTGTTCTCGTGCATCAGTTGATGTGCATGGCCGATTTCGTCGAAGCTGAACGTGCCGGAAAGGCAGGGATCCATCTTCTTGTCCAGCAGCAGCTGATTGACGGCTGCCGCCTGCTCGTCGTTAGACAGGTGCGAGCCCTGGAAGCGCTTCTGCATCATCCAGTGATAGCGCAAATCCATGGTGACGTTGTAACCCGTGGTGCCGGCGCAGATGACCACCATGCCGCCTGTATCGCAGACGAAATCGGATGTCGCGAGGGTGGCTTCGCCAGGGTGTTCGAACACAATCTTCGGGCTCTTGCGCTCGCCAACCGCATCCCAGATCGCCTTGCCGAAGGCGCGGGCGCCTTTCATCCAGGCGCCCCATTCGGGCGTTGTGGTATCCGGCATCGGGCCCCAGTGATCGAATTCGTTGCGGTTGATGACACCGACCGCGCCGTGGTCGAGGCAGAACTGGCGTTTCTTTTCATCCGAGATCACCGCAACCGCTTTGCCGCCCTGGGCGGCCACGATCTGCAGGGCGCGTGAGCCGAGGCCGCCTGCGGCGCCCCAGACGAGAACCACATAGCATTCTTCCACCGTGTGCGGCGGCCAGCCCATCAGCATGCGATAGGCGGTCGATGCGCACAGCAGGTAGCATGCGGACTGCTCCCAGGTGAGATGCCTGGGCCGCGGCTGGATCTGGTGCGATTGCGCCTTGGCGAACTGGCAATATGAGCCATAGTTGGTCTGGTAACCCCAGATCCGCACCGACGGCGCCAGCATGGGGTCTTTGCCTGAAAGCACCCAGGCATCATCAGGTTCCCACCAGCCGGAGTGGACCACCACTTCCTCGCCGATTTTCACATCATCAACGTCCGAGCCCACGGCCCAGACGATGCCGGAACAGTCCGATCCGCCGGCATGGAAATCTTCCGGCTCGCCTTTCTTTTGGCGGTCGGCGATGACATCGACCGGAATGCCGCGGGCGGCCCAGACATTGTTGTAATTGATGCCGGTGGCCATGACATAGACGAGCACGTCTTTCGGGCCGAGTTCCGGCACGGGAATGACTTCCCGTTGCCACGCATCTTTGGGCTCGCCGAAGCGGTCCTGGCGGACGAGGAATGCATGCATGTTCTGGGGCACCACGCCC
>JAJFHM010000163.1 GCA_021775625.1 Hyphomicrobiales bacterium
GACGACACGGTGTCGCTTGATGGTGAGGTGAAGCTGCTTGAGGAAAAGGCCGCCAAGAATCTGCGGGAGATCTATACCAAGCTGACGCCGTGGGAAAAGACCCAGGTGGCGCGGCATCCCGAGCGGCCGCATTTCTCAAAGTTCGTCTCCAGGCTTTTCACCGAATTTACGCCGCTCGCCGGCGACCGGAAGTTTGCCGAGGATTTCGCCATTGTCGGCGGCCTGGCGCGGTTCCGCGGTGCCTCGATCATGATCATCGGTCAGGAAAAGGGCCATGATACGGAATCGCGGCTGAAACACAATTTCGGCATGGCCCGGCCGGAGGGCTATCGCAAGGCGGTGCGGTTGATGGAACTGGCGGCAAAGTTCGGCGTGCCGGTGCTGACCATTGTCGATACGGCCGGCGCCTATCCGGGCATCGGGGCGGAGGAACGCGGCCAGTCCGAAGCCATCGCGCGCTCGACCGACTGCTGCCTTTCGCTCGGCGTGCCCCATGTGGCCCTGATTATCGGCGAAGGCGGCTCGGGCGGCGCGGTGGCGATCGCCACGGCAAACACCATTTTGATGCTGGAGCATGCGATCTACACGGTGGCTTCGCCGGAGGCTTCGGCATCGATCCTGTGGCGCGATTCCAGCCGCGCCAAGGATGCTGCGACCGCCATGAAGGTGACCGCCCAGCATTTGCAGAAGCTGGGGGTGATCGACGGAATCATACCCGAACCGGTCGGCGGCGCACATCGTGGCATCGAACAGACCATCGATGGCGTCGGCGATGCGCTGGCCAAGGCGTTTGCGGATCTGTCCGGGCTTGCACCGGATGAACTCAAGGCGGCGCGGCGCAAGAAATACCTCGAGATGGGCCGCTCCCTGCCGGAGACCGCTTGACAGTTCGGTCCCATTCCTGCCGGATTCTTGGAGCACTTGGGAGTCAATAGTCAGTTCCTTTGGTAAAAGTTCTCAGCCAGGACGCGCCGCCGGACATGAAACATGTACTCAAGACATTGTGCCTCGGCGCCCTCATTGCGATGATCGGTGCAACCGCCTTCCACAGTAAACTGCGCGCACTGGCGTTCAACTACTGGCCGCCTCATCATGTGCAGGCAATAGGGGAAGCGCTTGAGACCCACGGGCTTGAGGCCGGGGCGGCAGTTTTCCTGCGCATCTTCAAGCAGGAAAGCGTGCTCGAAGTCTGGGCCGCGAACGACGACGCTTATGTTCTGCTCAAGAGCTATCCGATCTGTGCCTGGTCGGGAGAACTGGGTCCTAAGCTGAAAGAAGGCGATGGCCAGAGCCCGGAGGGCTTTTATCGGGTCTCGCCAGGCCAGCTTAATCCCAACAGCAGGTTTCACCTGTCCTTCAATCTGGGCTTCCCCAATGATTTTGACCAGGCGCACGGGCGCACCGGCTCGTATCTCATGGTGCATGGAAACTGCGTCTCGATCGGCTGCTATGCCATGACCGATCCGGCCATCGAGGAAATCTACGGGCTCATGGAAGCGTCGTTTCGCGAGGGCCAGGCGCACGTGCCGGTGCATGTATTCCCGTTCCGGATGACGCAGGCCAATATGCAACGCCATGCCGGCTCACGATGGTTTGAGTTTTGGCAAAGCCTGAAAACCGGTTATGATGCGTTTGAGGCCGACCGACGCCCGCCGGCCATTGTGGTGAGCGGGAAAAATTACAGAGTTTCAGCGCGTTAAAGATATTGTAACCGTGGCGCGGTGTGATGCGGGCGAAGGGTGAAATTGAGCGGGAACGTCGAGCTTCGATGATTACACGACGCAAATTTGTCACTTCGGGTGCGACTTTCGGTCTGGCTGTGGGCTTGAGCGCCTGTAAATCGACGCCAAAACATCTCCTGCCGGTGTCGGAAAACGCTCGCGTGCAGCTGGCGAGCAATGGCGTCATGTCCGGTTCGCCGGTCTATATCCGCATCTTCAAAAAAGAAGAAGAGATGGAAGTCTGGCTGCACAGCCCCTATGGCTATGTGCCGTTCAAGACTTACAAGATCTGCAGCTGGTCGGGCGGTTTGGGACCGAAGCTCAAGGAAGGCGACAAACAGGCGCCCGAGGGTTTCTACATGGTGTCCAAGACCCAGATGAACCCGAACAGCAAATATCATCTGTCGTTCAATATGGGCTATCCCAATGCCTATGACCGCGCCTATGAGCGTACCGGCGCCCATTTGATGGTGCACGGCGGATGCCGCTCTGCGGGCTGCTACGCCATGACGGATGACAATGTTCAAGAGATCTATGCTTTGGCGCGTGACGCGTTTCTCGGCGGCCAACGCGAGTTTCCGGTTCACGCCTTCCCATTCCGCCTGACAGCGGCAAACCTGCATCTAAACAGGAATCATAAATGGGCAAAATTCTGGCGCAATCTAAAAACCGGATATGACCATTTTGAGCTGCATGCCCGCCCGCCTGTGGTTGCCGTGAAAAACAAGCGCTATGTGTTTTTCGACACGGAAGATCAAGTGCCGAAAATTGCGGCGAACCAGTCGAAAGTCCGCGTGAGCGCGGATCAAGCCGTTTTGATTACGGGTTGGGCATCCGCCTCGCTGAATTAGAAGTTTTATTGGTC
>JAJFHM010000164.1 GCA_021775625.1 Hyphomicrobiales bacterium
GCGCGGAACAGCCGTGAGCGAAAAAGAGCCCGCTACTCCTCCGCGTGCACCGAACAGCTGCCGCCGCCGAGGACGCAGAATTTCGAGCAATGCGGGTGGTTGAGCTTGACGGCGCCATCAGAGAACATGCCGCCGTCGGCCCCGAATGAGGCCTTGAGCGTGTCGCCCATGCCAAAGGCTGCATCGTAGGGCAGGAGCGTGCAGGGCAGGACGGTCGGGCGGTCTTCGCCCTTGCGTTTTACCACCATGCGGCTGGTGGCGCACATCATGTCGTTGGGATCGACGCTCAAAATGCTCCAGCAGGCTTGCGTGATTTCCGGCACGTCGGCGCTCTCATCCATCTCCGGCAACAACACCAGCCGCGACGGGTCGGTGGTGTCGATCGGATAACAGCGATCGGCAAACAGCCGGGCATAGCCAAGCCGCGATATCGCTTCGGTCTCGTGCCAGCAGGTGCGCCCGCAGACCGACATGTGGAACCCGTGTTGCGCCAGCCAGTCGAGGCCCTTGACGACAGGCGCCCAGGTGCCCTTGCCGCGTTCAAGTTCGTGCAGCGCCTGGGTATAATGATCGAGGCTGACCCGGAGCCGCAATTTGTCGCCGAAGCGTTCTTTCAGGTCCAGCAGGCCTTTGGCAACCCGGGGGCGTTGCATCGGCTGCATGGCATTGGTGAGGACCAGCACTTCAAAGCCGCGCGCCAGCGCGTCTTCCGCCATCACCAGCATCTCCGGGTTCATGAACGGCTCACCGCCGGTGAAGCCGATTTCGACTGTTCCGGTGCCAAGCGCGCCGATTTCATCGAACAGGGCGGAGGCGTCAGCTGCCGGGAAATAGACCAGCCGGTCGTTCTTCGGGCTCGATTCGATATAGCAGTGCGCGCATTCGATGTTGCACAAAGTGCCGGTGTTGATCCACAGCGTTTCCAGCTGATTGAGCACGACGGACGCCCGCGGCGCGCCATCGGCGGTCACGTCGGGATGGTCGAACTTGACCTTGCGCAAAACCTGCGGCTGCGCGGTCTTAATGGGCGTTGCATCATTCATGGCGCGGAACCTAACAGAAATACGGAGCAGAAAAAGAGTTTCAAGGCCGATCACGAGAAGTTTATGTGCGTACAGACGGTCGTGGCGAATGGCCTTGGGCGCGGGGCATAGATCTGACCGTCTTTTAATGCGGCCAGGGGCCTGATAGTCTTCGCACATCATGCGGGTGTAGCTCAGTGGTAGAGCGTCAGCTTCCCAAGCTGAATGTCGTGGGTTCGATCCCCATCGCCCGCTCCAGCATTTGTTTGTCGGCCGCACACGTCATGGAATGGACGGCGTTATTCCCGTAAGCCGGCTTTTTTGAGTGCATCAATGAGAAGCTGCTTGTGTTCCGAAAGCCGGAACGGCAGCTCCTGAAGGTCCTTCAGCGATGCTTTGGAACACTCCTTTTGATAGTCGGAAAGAGCACTTTGAGCTTCAGGCATTCGACCAAGCCGAACCAGCGCGGCAACCAGAAACGCGTGGCCCTGATACCATTCCGCCTTGGACAGAATAGATTTTTGAGCCCACTCAATCGCGACTTCGCATTGCTTCGTCAACAAGTACGACAGCCCCAAGCCCGAATAGCGAAAGAATATGCTTGGATCCCGCGGGTTCGACCGGATAGCGATTTCGTTGTTGACGACAGATCTTTCTGGATATCCCGCATAATTCAGCACCGTCGCGAGACTGCCATAGGCTAACGAGCAATTTGGATTGATTTCGATGGCACGCTCCATTTCGGCAATGGCTTTGTCGTGTTCTCCGCTCCGCAATTTTAGCAAACCAAGCGTCCAGTGCGAATACTCGTTGTTTTCGTTCAGTCGTACTGCACGCTCGGCCATCCTCATTCCGCGGGCCAAGGTTGTATCCACTTCTTTGGCGAAGCCCATCCAGACCCAATGAAAAAGTGCTGAACCTAGAGCATAATCCTTTCACATGGAGCCGTTTGATGGCGCCATATCAGACCATTCGATCAGGCGCGTCGTGCGGCGCGATGCGGTGCATCGGGCAAACGGCGCAACGTGGTCGATGGGCTGATATGGCCCACCGGAGGCCGGGTTTTCGCGCCCGCTGGACAGCGTTAAGTCCCGCTGGTGGTCACCGGGACCACGGCGCGGAACTTGCCTTGCCAGCAGACGCGAAAACCCGGTCAAACTGATTCCATGTGAAAGGATCATGCTCTAGTGCCTGATGCGCACGTCCGCTGCCAGGGTCCAGCGAAACGGCTTCTTCCGCCAAGCGCACCGCTTCGCGGAGAGACTCATCAGTCAACTCGTACATCCGTTTCCACGAGCGATTCACCAGGACCCAGACCGGTAACGACGGTTTCTCCAGCTCTTCGAACAAAGAACCCTCAGTCAACTGTATTTGTGTCTGCGTGCTAGCAACGACATTGCGTGTAATTTCGTCTTGCACGTCGAATATGTCGCTTAGCTCGCGATCATATCGCTTCGCCCAAACGTGCTTACCTGAAAGCGCGTCGATCAACTGAGCAGTGATGCGGAGGCGTTGCCCCGCCCTGCGGACGCTGCCCTCCAAAACGTAGCGGACGCCGAGTTCGTTTCCGATTTCCTTCACATCGACAGCGCGTCCCTTGTAGGAAAAGCTCGAAGTTCGTGCGGTCACGAAGAACCATTTGATTCTGGACAATGCTGTAATGATGTCCTCCGCAATGCCTTCTGCGAAATAGTCCTGCTCCGGGTCGCCGGACATATTCGTAAACGGCAAAACGGCAATCGAGGGTTTGTCGGGGTTTAGAGCAGGTTGGCTATCTCGGCTCCTGGAGAACCCGCTACAGCTTTCTACATATTTGTGCAGTTCAAGTTTCGACGATACGCCAATTTTCCGGTAAATCGTTGCCAGATGCGTGCGAACCGTGGAGGGCGCAATGCAAAGCCGATCAGCGATCTGTTGATAGCTTTCTCCGCCTGAGAATGCCGTCGCAATCTCTTGTTCCCTTGGGCTTAATTGCTCCATCTGCGGGGCGGGCTTATCCAAAATTGACTCCAGAGATTGACTGACTTCGCCGGTTTCAGCGTAAGCGAGTTAGATCAAATACTACAAATGCTGTAGCCAAATTACACCACGCGACCGATATGAATCCATTCACGCCCCGGACTGCGCCTCGCCAGAAGACGCGAAAAACCGGCCTTCGGTGGGCCAAACCAGTCCATCGCCAGCGTTGCGAAGCTTGTCCGATACAACGCATCGTACTGCGTTCCGCGCCTTAGCCAGTGGGTTGATTTTATCCCATCAAATGATCCAGTGTGCTCGAATGTTGCACAAAATGCAGGTTATGAATGTCGCCTTGTGGCACTTTATCCCCGTAGCAAGGGGTGATTGGAGACGGCGGGACTCGATGCAATGCTGGACATCTGCGGGTTTTCGAACGCGGGTTCCTACCCCATCGCCCGTTCCAAGTGCCATCGCGACTGCGGTCCGCGCACCGCAGCAGTTTAAACAGTGAGTTTCGAATGGAAAATGCCTCCGACTTGCCCGAAGACCACTGGCTGCGTGTCGCGCACAAAAAATCGATCTATCATCGCCAGGAAATCGAAGGCAGTTCCGTGTGCGGTTGCTTCCATTGCCAACGGATCTTTCAGTCCAGGGAGATCAAACAATGGACTGACGAGTCGAAACCCCTCGCAGCGCAAACAGCACTTTGTCCCCATTGCGGGATTGACAGCGTTATCGGTGATCAATCCGGCTTTGAGATCACCAGCGAGTTTCTGTCGGAAATGCATAGAAACTGGTTTTGAACCGGTGCTGGCACCTGATCCCGGCAGCGGTGGGTGATGGAGACACAGTATTTATGCATTTCCTCCCCAAGGATGGGAGGCGGGCAAGAAGTCTGAATTGAGTACTGTGTCCCCGCAATTTCACGTGAATCGCTCTAGCGGCGCACCACGCCAACAATCGGCACGGAGAAGACGCTGCGTTGTTTTGACGCCAGTGCTCTGCCGCTGACGCCCTGCTAGCCTTCCGGCGAAAGCGGAGCGCAAGAGCATTCGTCTCCGAGCTTTGATGTTCTTCGAAGGCGGCTGCTCAGTTGGGGATCACGATATGACTGGTTGCGACATGGTGCTGGCGGAACTTCAGAACTGTATCAACACCGATTTTTCGCCCTCCCGGCCGATGCCGGGGGCCGTCTACCACTCGCATGCCTTCGCGCAGCTGGAACGCGAACGGATCTTTCATCGCGAGTGGGTCTGCCTGGGCCGCGCTGCAGATCTGGCCGGCGAAGGCGCATTCCTGACGGAAACGATTGCGGATGTGCCGGTACTGGCCGTGCGCCAGGCAGATGGGTCGATCCGGGCCTATCTCAACGCCTGTGCCCACCGCTTTGCCAAGCTTGTCGAAGCGAAGGCCGGCATAAAAAAACTGTTTGTGTGCCGCTATCATGCCTGGGCCTACGACA
>JAJFHM010000165.1 GCA_021775625.1 Hyphomicrobiales bacterium
CGAACTGGCGCCGGGAAATGAGGTGTTCACGCTGGTCGATATTGCCCTGAAGGCAAGCCGCGTCGAGGCGACGAGCCAGATTGTCGAACGTGAATTCGGCTTCTTCATTTTGCGTTCGCCGGTCAACACCGAGGTGACAACAGCGCGCGAGGCGATTTTGAGCGAACTCGGCATGAGCCTGTCCGACCGGTTGAAGCCGCGTGTGGAATCCACCCAGATCATCAACTCCGTGGAACCCTATCAGGCACAGCTCCTGAACAAATGGTCGGAGGGCTCACTGGTGGTTCCGGGAAAGACCCTGGGTATCATGGAAACCGCACCGGCAGCCTACGTGGCCATGGCCGCCAATGAAGCGGAGAAGAAAGCGGACATCGATATCATCGCAGTCCGCACGCTGGGCCGATATGGCCGGTTGTTCATGGCGGGCTCCGAGGCATCGGTTGAGGCCGCAATGGCGGCCGCCACCGAGTCGATCGACGCCATTGACGGTGTCGAGGGTGTCTGATTCCGTATGAACATGAAGCGCTCTAAGGTCATCGGCTCTGAACATGTGAGTGACGCTGCCAATCGCGGCCGTCGCATCATCGAAGTCATGCCGGGCGATATCGTCACCGCGCAAGCCCGTGAATCCGCGGAGCGGCTGAGCATCGCTTTGCTTGACGGTCCGCTCGAACGCCCCGCCGTGGTCAGGGCCGACGGTGCCACTGCAGCGCGCCGCGCGCTTTACCGGCGCAATCCGAAATGGCTGGCCCCATCGGCTGCAAGAGTGCCGACGGGACAGCGCCTGAGGCGTGTGGCTCTGGTCGGCGCCGGCGGTGTTGGATCCAACGTCGCCCATCTTCTTGCCAATTCAGCCGCTGCGGACGAGATCGCGCTGATCGACATCACGCCCGGGCTCGCGGAATCCGTTGCTCTCGACCTCAATCATGCTTCCGGCATCACCCGCACCCGCACTGTGGCGAGCGGTGGCACCCAACTGTCTGCTGTCGCCGGCGCGCAGGTGATTGTGGTTTCTGCCGGCAGGCCGCGTACGCCGGGGATGACACGCGCTGCTCTGCTCGATGTCAATCGCCGTATCATACGCGCCACAGCGGAAGCGATCCGTGTCAATGCCCAGAACGCGGTGGTGATTGTGGTCACCAACCCGCTGGACGAAATGACGGTGGAGATGCTGCGTGCGACGGGCTTTCCGCGCGCTCAGGTGCTTGGAATGGCGGGGACGCTGGATTCGAGCCGCTTCCGCCGCGCGCTGGCTGAACAGGCAGGGGTCGCGGTAAGCGATGTGGAGGCCATTGCTCTTGGCAGCCACGGCGATGAGATGGCACCGATCGTTTCTGGGTCAAAAATCAGGGGACGCCCGGTGACCGAGTTCCTGTCGCCTGAAGCAATCGACCACTGCGTCACCGATGCGGTCACCGGAGGCGGACAGGTGGTGGCCCTGCGCAAGACCGGCTCGGCGGTTCTGGCGCCGGCTCATGCGATTGTCGAAGTGATCGACCACATGCGCGGTGCGCGGGCCGGGGCCGTGCCGGCTTCCGTGATGCTGGAGGGTGAGTACGGTATTGAGGGTGTGGTGCTGGGTGTGCCCTGTCACCTGGGGCTTGGCGGCCTGATTGAAGTCGTCGAATTGTCGCTGTCCGCGGCAGAACATCTGCAGTTGAAGACGGCAGCGGACGCCATTCGCGGACGACTGGGTTGATTGGTTCCGGGCGGTGATCAAAGAGCTACCGGCCTAGAACATGTGGGAGCAACCGTTCGACTTCATCGTGGTTGGAGCAGGTTCTGCCGGTTGTGTCATCGCCAACAGATTGAGCATGGACCCGGGCACCAGTGTGTGCCTGATCGAGGGTGGAGGCAGCAATCGAGGCTGGCAGGTCAGGATCCCGGCTGGGGTGATGACCCTGTTTGGTGCGAAGCAGTATGACTACAAATTCACCGGGGTGCCGCAGGGCCAACTGAACGGCCGCCGCATCGGCGTCAACCGGGGCAGGGGGCTGGGCGGATCGAGCACAATCAACTCCATGGTCTATATCCGCGGCAGCAAGCGTGATTATGACCAGTGGGCCGAACTTGGCTGCAGCGGCTGGTCGTTTGAAGATGTGCTGCCGGTGTTCACGGAGCTGGAAGACGATCAGCGTGGCCGTGGCCAGCCCTATCACGGCACTGGTGGCGAACTCTCTGTCGACCGACCCGCTGATCCGTGCCGCCTGTCCCGGATTTTTGCGGGTGCAGGCGACCATGTCGATCTGAAGCCCAACAGCGACTTCAACGGGGATCGCCAGGAAGGCCTCGGTATTTACGATGTTACGCAGAAGAACGGCGAGCGATGGAACGCGGACCGGGCTTTCATTGCGCCTGTGCGGGACCGGCCCAACCTGACGGTCCTGACCGATACCGAAGTGGTCTCGTTGCACATCGAGGGCAACAGCGTCTGCGGTGTTAATGTCGAGCGGAATGGAGCTGCATATCGCATCGACTGCCGCCGCGAGGCCATTCTCAGCGCCGGCGCCATTGCGTCGCCGCGCATCCTGCTGGCGTCGGGCATCGGCGATGCGGCCGATCTGGAACCGTTGGGCATAGATGTGAAGCATCATCTGCCGGGGGTCGGCCGAAACCTGCAGGATCACATCGACTGCATGGTCACGGTGAGAAGCTCGAGTTCCATGACACAGGGCGTTTCCTGGAAGACCCTGCCTGCGGTGATTGCGTCACCGTTCAAATATTTTGCCCGGCGCAAAGGCCTGTTGACCACCAACTTTGCCGAGGCCGGCGGCTTTGCACGCACCATTTACGCAAACGAAGAGCCCGACATTCAGTTTCATTTCTTTCCGGGATACCGCAGCCACAGGGGCAAAAGGTTCGAGTTCGGTCACGGCTATGCGCTGCATACCTGTGTCCTGCAACCCAAAAGCACCGGCAGCGTTCGTCTTGCCGATGACGGAACCCGGCGGAATGTATTGATAGATCACAATTTTCTGTCCGATCCCCAG
>JAJFHM010000166.1 GCA_021775625.1 Hyphomicrobiales bacterium
TCCAGTGTCCACACATCACCCTTGGAATCCGCGAACACATTGATTATCGGTATTTCATCCGCAACCGTGTCGTTCTCGAAGTATTCGCGAACGGTGTCGACAAGCGGCTTGCCAGGCTGACCGTCAACCGATTTGAATTCATTTTTCACACTGTCCTGCAGCGTTCTGAGCCGGCGTGGATCAATGCGTTCGCCCGGCTCCATGTTTGCCAACTCATCGGCTTTCAGCGGGTTGCGCGTGTGCGAGATCCGCGGCAGCCTGATCCTCGCCGGATCAAACTCCGCGCCCGTGTCACGAGTCGATGTTTGCTCGTCCTTTGTTCGGGCGGCCTTGTCATCGCCGCTTGGCTTGTCGTCTTCATCCGGCGCTCGATCATCCTGCCGGTCACTGCCACTGTCCTGATTGCGCCCTCCACGCCGATGCCCCGGCAGGATGCTCATGGCCGTGCCGACGCCCGCATCCGTTATGATCTTGAGGTCGTCGATCCGTTGCTGCGAATAGCCGTGCCGGGCGCCCGCCTGTTCGATTTGGCGGTGCATGAATGAACGCAGCCGGGTCAGGCTTTCCTCGACGGCGGCCACAACATCATCAAAGCTGGCGGCTGCGTCTTCACCGGCAGTGGTTCGAAGGGTCTCGCGGATGACATGATCGCGCGCTTCTTCGAAGAGCTCCAAGCCACGGTTGACGGACCGCCCCGGTCCGCGGTTTCCGCGATCTTTGTCCAGCGACACGTTGAGCTGCCGGATCTTGCCGGCGATCTCTTCCACAAGATCGCGCGGAAGATCGAGCCGGTTAGACTTGCCCTGCCGGTCAACCTCGATTGGCGGTGCGGTTTCCCTGTCGGACGGACGCGGCTCAGCTGCAGTCGCGGCGTCGGGCCCGACGGTCTGGCTTTCAGGTTCAGGAGAAGCAACGGCGGTAGTCTGCGCAACGACTGTGCGCGGCCTGTCCGTGGATCCGTCCTGCCCTTCGTTTGCGGCTGTGGAGAGTGTCTGGAGTGAAGCCTTCAACATCGCATTTCGCTGCGATGCGTCAAGTTCGGCGGCGTCGATCAACTCGCTGATTGTGGTGTGAGCTGCGACCGGGTCCAGGCGCTTGGCTCTGACCCTGTCCGCGATACGCGCCGTCTCGTTTGCGATCGCTGAATCAACAAATCGGAACTCTCCGCGCGCCCGCGCATCGGCGGCTCCATTGAGCAGGTCCCTCGCCTCCCGCCTTGCCATGCTGGCAACCTGGGGGCGCGAAGCACTCTCAACCTGGTTGAGCGTTTCCTGCATCTGGTCGAAGGATCCGCGCACGAGGTCTATGAAGGGCCCATCCGGGTCACCCCTGATCTCACCGCGCGCATGTCTGTCTTCCAGCCGCTGGATTTTATCTTCCCCGCTGCGGCAGGTATTGAGCAGCTGCACCATCGCCGGGAATGCCGTCAGGCCAGGTGGCGTTTGCTCAGGTTCGGGGGTGGTGGACGGCGATGTCGCAGCCGGCAGATATGGGCGCCCAAGGATTGTTCGTTTTTCGAGTTTTTGCCCAATGATCACCTCATCCATCCTTTCGGGTTGGAAGTTTCTCTGTTTCCGCCGGGCCGCTGCCCAACGCGCCAGGGATGTTCAAACCGCGCTCAGGGAGCCGGTTGATCCAAGTTCAAGAAAAAATGTGCGGTCGTGCGTGTGTGCTGGGCCACGTGACAGTGCGGTGATTGCGAATGCCCCCTCGATGCCGCCGCCGCCGGGTGTGCGGATCTGCCATCTGGCCGGCTGACGGTGCGCCCGGCTGTCTTCCAGGACCGCCAGGTCATGGTTGGAGAGCACCTCGCACGCACCGCCGAAATAGGTCCGCGCGTCCGGTCCCGCCTGCAGAACTGCCCGCCGGAGATCGCTCCCGGACGGGCAGGTGACCGTGTGCTGGCCTAAGACGCAGCGGACATGCGCCATGCGCAATGCACCGCTCAGCACAAAGCGTTGCGATGTCGGGCACCATCGCTTGAGTAACAAGTCCGTGCCCATGGCGCCGGGTACGGGGCGCGCCGGCGCGACCGGAAGGCCGGCTGATGCATGCAACATCGGGTTGCAGCCGTGATCAGTTAACGGCGAGGCCAGCGGCGACAAGGGGCCAACTGCTGCGCGATCGCTTCGGGCACGCGAGCCGCGCAATCGCCAAAGCCCACCGGTTCCTTCGACACATACCAGTGCGCCGCAAGGTTGGTGACCGCCTGCCTCAGTTGGTCAGGCAGGCCGGCCGGCTCCTCGGCAAGCCCTGCGGTTACGTCCACTTCCAGCACGCCCGAGCCTTGCGCCCGCTCAAGCCGGCCGCATTCGCCAATCCGCAGGCGCTGCCTGTGAGCATCGTAATCTTCGAGATCGATCCGGCACACATCGAACACCGCATCGCCGCTGCCCGCACACCGGACACGCGCAGCATTCACCTTGCGCACCGGTGCAAGTGGTAGCGCGATCGCATCGCCCGCCTCAGGGCACGGGCTAGACAGCGTCCAGTCCTGCGGCAGAAACAAAAGCCCGGTGCGCGCCTCGCACACGATGCGCGCGGCGGTCAGGAGGCAGCCGAGCAGCGTGTCGTCCTTCGGGTCAACGTGCCCAAGTGAAGATTTCAGATCGGCAAGCGGGACTGGCTCCAAAGACGGCCCTTTGGTCAGCGTCATTCTCATTTTCTGAAAGCCCCGGCTGTTTTGTGTGATGCCAAGCAGAAACACGTGCAGCCACGGTGTGCGTGGCGCCCGAACGTCAGTTGCTTTTAAGTGTGAGTTTGATCCCGGCGTCGGCGCCTGAAAAACAACCTTCGCGGTTACTTGCAGCGCCGAATTGTCTGATCGTGCCAGAGCATAGCCCGGTCAGCGTATCACTGTCAAGGAATAAATTCCTATATTGTGATTTATATCCCACCCCCCCCCGCGTCGCGCGGGTCAGCCGTCCGCCGCCTCGGCTGAGGACATGGGCCACGTCACGCAGCGGTCCTCCCAGTCTTCCTGCGGCACGTGTTGTTCCGACACGACCCTGCCCAGAACCGAAATACCGGCCTCGCGCACGGTTTCCTCAGTTCCCGACACCAGGGGGTGCCACCATTTCAAGTCCTTGTTTTCCGCCACTAATTTATAGGCGCAGGTGGGCGGTAGCCAGTCGAGCTCATCGAGATTGTCCGGCGTGAGGCCGACGCAGTCGTGCACCCGTTCGGCGCGGTTTTCATAATCCGTGCAGCGGCACAGGTTCAAATCAAGCAGGCGGCAGGACACGTCCGTGTAGTGTAGTGTGCCGGTATCGACATCTTCCAGCTTCACCAGGCAGCAACGGCCGCATCCATCGCACAGGGATTCCCATTCCTCAGGCGTCATTTCGGCCAGTGACTTGTGCTTCCAGAACATCAAAAATCCCGCAATTCGCTACTTCAAACAGATGCCGCGCGGCAGAAATCCTGCCCATCTCTGCGTTGAAACTTAACCAGGCGTCGACAGCGCCGTTGTATTGACCGGCCAACCACTGTATCGGATCAGGGGTGCTGCGGGATATCTGATTTCACAGCCAACTGTGCTATACGTGGAATCAGTGAAGATCGGCCACGTTTCAGCCATCGTGGTGCGCTAAAAAAGGTACAATTGTTGCCTGCGCGATCTATATATTTACTGTCACGAACGGCGCTGTCCTGAACTGGAACATCCGAGTTGTCTGAACTTAATCCAAAAAGCCGGTTCTCCCAGTTGCTGTATGATCTCGACTGCCGGATCAACTCGGGCTGTTATACGGCCTATGAAACCGCGTGCCGGTCGTACAGCGCCTATTCGGCTTTCATCGGGCGGTTCCGCATAAATGGCCTGAAACGGGTCCTGGTCGATCTGGTTTCAGATGGCGCGACCGCCGGGCTGATGGTGGCGCTTGGCTTGATGTATTACGCGCTTCCGCCGATATTCGAAGATGAAGACATCTGGGATCGCGGCCGCAAATACAGCGTCACCTTCACCGACGCCAGCGGTACGGTCATCGGCAGGCGCGGGATCTGGCAGGACGATGCCATCCCCCTGGACGAGATCCCCGAACACCTGATCAATGCTGTCTTGGCCACGGAAGATACCAGGTTCTATGAACATTTCGGGCTCGACATCCAGGGCACGATGCGCGCGATGGTGGAAAACCTGCGTGCCAATGAAGTGGTTCAGGGCGGCAGTTCGATCACCCAGCAGCTGGCGAAGAACCTGTTCCTGACGCCGGAACGCACCCTGCGGCGCAAGATGAATGAGGCGTTCCTCGCCTTGTGGATCGAGGCCCGGCTGTCGAAAGCGGAAATTCTGAAGCTCTATCTCGACCGGTCATATCTGGGGGGTGGCACGTACGGGGTCGAAGCCGCTGCGCAATTCTACTTCGGCAAGTCGGTCCGCGATGTAACGCTTTCTGAAGCGGCGATGATCGCCGGCCTGTTCAAGGCGCCGAGCAAATATGCACCGCACGTCAACATCCAGGCAGCACGCCTGCGCGCCAAGGTGGTTCTCTACCGGATGCTCGATGTCGGCGCCATCAGCCAGGGGCAGCTGTTTGCGGCCAGCCGCGAACCGGCCGTGTATGCAGGCGTGGGCGATCCCTACAGCCCGAATTACTTTCTTGACTGGGCGTACGAGCAGACCCTTGAAACACTACGCAAACATCGATTGGAATCGGAGTATGTGGTTGAGGTTAAGACCACTATTGATACCGGCCTCCAGCGTCTTGCGCAGGATTCTGTCAACAACACGCTGGACAAGAACGGAAAGGCCTACCGGACCAAGCAGGCCGCCCTGGTGTCGATGGATACTACCGGTGCCGTCAAGGCCATCGTCGGTGGCCGCGATTATGAGGTCAGCCAGTTCAACCGCGCCACCGATGCCAAGCGCCAGCCCGGCTCGGCGTTCAAGCCGATTGTCTATCTGGCAGCGCTCGCAGCCGGTATGAGACCCAACACCGTGGTCGTGGACCGGCCCATCCAGATCGGCAAATGGGTACCGCGCAACTACAGCGGCGGCTATTACGGCAGCATGACCTTGCTGTCGGCGCTGACACGGTCGATCAACACGATTGCGGTCCAGATTGCGCACAAGGTCGGCATCAGAAACGTGATCAAGGTCGCCAAACAGATCGGCCTTGAAGCGGAGTTGCGTCCCAACCCGTCCATGCCGCTTGGAACAAACGAAGTCAGCGTCATGGATCTGACCGGCGCCTATGCGACATTCGCCAGTGGCGGAAAACTGACCCGGCCCTATGGCATACTGGAAATTTCCAGGCCCAACGGAGAAGTTCTTTACAGCCGGGAGCAAAACGCGCCGCGCAGAAAACAGGCGGTTCAGCCGTCTCTGATCCGCGACCTCAATTTCATGTTGAACAATGTCGTTGTGTCGGGAACCGGCCGGCGCGCCCAGTTGGGGTTCACCCCGCAAGCCGGCAAGACCGGCACCACGTCAAGCTACCGCGATGCATGGTTCGTCGGTTACACCGCGCATTACGTGACCGGCGTGTGGTTCGGCAATGACGACTTCACGCCGACCGGCCGGGTGACCGGCGGCAGCCTGCCGGCGATGACCTGGCACGCCTTTATGAGCAAGGCGCTGGAAACCAAAGTCGCCGCCGCCCTCCCCGGCGTGCCGCTCGAAGGTCAATATGCCGCCTATGTGGATCCAGAATTGTCCGGGGTCGAGCCGGTCTTCGAAGACGTGGTGACGGACGACGATTTTGACATCGCAACCGATGAAGACGGCACCGTGACCTATGTGAAACCGCGCAGCAGGTCGGATGCGGTTGTCCGTGTTTTTCAGAACATGTTCAGCCTGTTCAACGAGAACCAGCCTACTCCACGTTACAAGCGGCGTAAGAAGCAGCGCCTGAAAACCCCCGGACGCGGTAACTATACGTCCAACAGGAAGGGGCGCTTCCGCAACAATCGTTTAAGTTCGGAAGACCGTTGATGTATCGTGACGGTGGGCAAACTGTGACGCGGCGGCGTTTCAATCCCGGCGCCCGCAGGCAGCATCACGTTTAAGATAACACGACACCCCAGAGCCAGAGACGAACCCGGACCGTGCGCACGCTATTCAACTTTGTGGTGTTTCTGTTATTCGGTCTCGGGCTGGGGTATTGCAGCGCTGATTACAGCATGCAGGAGGGGCTTGCGACGGTTTCGGTTCGCAATGGCCCGTGGATCACCTGGCCGTCCGCAGGCAGCACGAGCGCGGATCCCTATACCCGTGCGCACTTCGCCGCCAACGGCCACCTCCCCCTCACCGCATTCGAAGCCATAACGTTTCGCGCCAGCACGGACGACCATGGCCAGCCGCTGGACCAGGCTTGCGAATATCTCGTCGAGGGCCGCGCCTTCAAGGCGCGCTGGTGGAGCCTGACCGCGTATAAGAGCGACCGCACCGTCATTGAAAACCAAGCCCAGCGCTATTCGTTCAACTCGCACAATATGGTCTATGAGGGCCAGGGTGATTTCGAAGTCGCCCTGTCCGACAGGGCCCGCCCCGGCAACTGGCTGCCGCTGCATGCCTCGGGCCGGTTCCAGCTCACCTTGCGGCTGTACAATCCGGCAGCTGAACTGCGTGGCGCCCTGCAGGAGCTGAGCCTGCCCAAGATCAAGAAGCTGGGGTGCGCATGAAACGGCTTTTGTTCTGGGCCACGGCAACAGCCCTGCTCGCCGCCGTCGTGCATCTGTTCGTGGTGATCTTCGTGCCCGGCGTCGACACCGGGCAGAAGATGGCGCAGCTGGAAGCGGTTGGCGAGATCAACACGCTGCAACGGGTATCGGGCTTACCGTTGCGC
>JAJFHM010000167.1 GCA_021775625.1 Hyphomicrobiales bacterium
GACCTGCGCGTGCTCGAATATGGCCAGCGCCTGATCCACAGAGCCCGGAATGTCCTGGCCGATGGGCCGGAGGCATCGACCGGCCGCAGCCTGCTCGACCGTGTTCTGAGCGGTGGCGCACAATGCCTTGGACGCCGCATCGGACGATTGGAGCCCGGCGCGCGAGCCGATGTGATTGTCCTCGACACCAATTCACCTTTGCTGTTTGGCCGGCGGGGTGACGCTCTCATCGATTCCTGGATCTTTTCCGGCAACCAGCCCTGCGTGTCTGACGTCTTCGTCGGAGGCCGGCATGTTGTCCAGAATGGCCGCCACATACGTGAAGATGAAATTGCCCAGAACTACCGATCCACCATCAAACGCCTAACGGACTGAAAAATGCCGGCCACCACGATAAAGATTTCCAGCCGCCCCCTCACCTTCCGCGACCTGCGGGCAGCCTACGCCGGTCCTGTCACGGTCGAACTGGCCAGATCGGAGCGCGCCCGGGTGGACCGCAGCGCCAAGGCTGTCGCCGACATTCTGGAAGAAGGCAATCCGATCTATGGCGTCAACACCGGCTTCGGAAAACTGGCGCAAACCAGGATCGCCGATGAGGATCTGACGGACCTGCAACTCAACCTGATCCGCTCACATGCCGCGGGCACGGGCGCGCCGCTTGCCGGGCCAATCGTTCGCCTGATCCTGCTCCTCAAGATCAAGAGCCTGTCGCGCGGCCATTCCGGCATTCGCGCGGCCACGCTGGACATGCTTATCGCACTTCTCAATGGCGATATTCTGCCGGCCATACCGCGCCAGGGATCGGTCGGCGCATCGGGTGATCTTGCACCTTTGGCGCATATGTCTCTCGTGTTGCTGGGCGAAGGCAAGGTGCTGAACGGCACCACATCGACGTCCGGCAAGGCTGCACTGCGGAAGGCGGGCCTCAAAGCTTTGGTGCCGGCGCCAAAGGAAGGGCTCGCCTTGTTGAACGGGACACAGGTCTCCACCGCCATCACCATCGCAGGACTGTTCGAAGCCGAACGCAACATGTCCACCGCATTGCTGTCTGGCGCCATGTCCATCGACGCCATTCTCGGCAGCGACACCCCTTTCGATGCACGTATCCAGGAGCTCCGCGGCCATGCCGGACAGGTGGATACGGCAGGAGTGATCCGAGGCCTGCTCAAGGGCAGCAGGATCCGGGCCTCGCATGTGGATTGCGAACGGGTGCAGGATCCCTATTCGTTCCGCTGCCAGCCGCAGGTAATGGGAGCCTGTCTCGATGTCATGCGCGACTGCGCCGCCAAGCTGCTTATCGAGAGCAATGCGGTGACCGACAATCCGCTGGTTTTCGCAGACGCTGGCGACGTCTTGTCGGGGGGCAACTTTCACGCTCAGCCGGTGGCCTTCGCCGCCGACACCCTGGCACTGGCGATTGCTGAAATCGGTTCGCTGTCCGAGCGCCGCATGGCGGCCATGATCGACAGCCAGATCAGCGAGCTGCCGCCCTTTCTCACCAGCGATCCGGGCCGCAACTCCGGCTTCATGCTGGCGCAGGTAACCGCTGCTGCCCTGGCCAGCGAAAACAAGGCCCTCGCCCACCCGCGCAGCACCGACAGCCTGCCGACCTCTGCCAATCAGGAAGACCATGTCTCCATGGCGACCAACGCGGCGCTGCGGTTGGCCGATCTCAACCGCAATACCCGGGTGATTGTCGCGATCGAGCTTCTGGGCGCAGCGCAGGGCATCGATTTCCGCAGCCCGCTCAAAACATCCGCAAAGCTTGCAAAAGCGCACGCACAGGTGCGCCGCCGAGTTGCGCGGTGGGATCGCGACCGGGTTTTTGGCGATGATCTGGAACGGGCGATGGCGTTGATTGATGAAGGCACGTTCGATACTGTCGGCGCCGGATTATTTGCCTACTGATTTGGGAGTCCATGGAGCGCCACTTCCACCCTTTTTCAATGCTGCGGGCTCAGGCCGCTGGCAACGGCGCTTGCGAAGCGCTGTGCTTTCCAGCCACGGAAAGCAGGCTTTCCTTTCAAGAGCTGCTCGACGATGCAACCGCCCTGGCGCACGGGCTGATCGGTCTTGGCGTCAAGCCCGGGGAACACGTTGTGCTGCTGGCGGAAAACCGGTCGGAATGGGTCGTCAGCCAGATGGCGGTCGCCGCAACAGGCGCTGTATTCACACCGCTCAACACCCATTACCGCCACGACGATCTGATTGTCGCCCTCCAATTGTCACAGGCGCGCACGGTGCTCACAAGTGGCCGGTTTCGCTCCAACGCCTGGCTTGAGACGCTTCGTAAGGCCAAGGATGATTTGCATCACGTCCGCCACATCGTGACCATCGGGTTCGAGGAACCTGACCTGATGAGCTTCGCGGGCCTGATCCGCGCCGGGCGAAACGCGGCCGGGACTTTACCCGTGCCCAATCCGGACGCGCCGGCGGCATTGCTCTTCACGTCTGGCACGACCGGCCACCCGAAGGGCGCGGTGCTGACGCACGCAGCGATGATGGTCGATGCATTCGAGACGGCGGAACGGCTCGGCATCATGCACGGCGACCGGTGGACCTCCATCATCCCGCTCTTCCACTGTGCCGGCTGCATCATGAACGTACTGGGATGCCTGCAAAAGGGTGGCTGTTATGTCGGCGTTCCGGCCTTCGATCCGGTCGCCATGTTCGAAGTGATCCAGACCGAGCGTTGCACCGCCCTGTCCGGTGTGCCAACCAGTTATCTGGCCATGCTGGACCATCCGCAGCGCCGCGAATTCGACCTAACCAGCCTGCGCACTGGCTCGTGTGGCGGCGCCGACTGCAACCCGGACATGCTGCAGCGTTGCGCTGCCGAGTATCCCATACCGCAAGTCTGCCAGCTTTACGGCATGACCGAAACATCGACCGTGGTCGCCTGCCCGACAACGAACGATCCGTTACGCTTCTCCACGGTCGGCCGGCCCCTGCCAAGCTGCGAGGTGAGGATCATGGACCCGGAGACCGGGGCAACGCTGCCTGCAAATAAGATCGGCGAGATTCAGGCCCGTGGCCCGATGATCATGAGCGGCTATCACGACCACCCTGACGCCACCGCCGAGAGCCTCATCGATGGCGGTTGGTTGCGGACAGGCGATCTCGGTTCACTCAATGACACGGGACACCTTGTCATTGCCGGCGGCCGTCTGAAGGACATGATCATCCGTGGCGGTGAGAACATCTACCCGGTCGAGATCGAAAACCTGCTGGACGAACATCCCGGCGTGGCCTCAGTGGCCGTGCTCGGCTTGCCGGACGACTATTATGGCGAGCGGGTGGCTGCGGCAGTGGTGTCTGCAGGCGCCGTTGGCGCAGCCGAACTGCAGGCGTTCTGCAAGGATCGTATCGCCGGATTCAAGATCCCGGCAGTGTTCTACGAGACGAAAGAGCTGCCCCTCACCCCAAGCGGCAAGGTCAAGAAAAATGAGCTGCGGGGATGGATTGAGGGCGGACGCCTGCCAACTCTCACCTGATGCTAAAGCAGGAAGCTGCGGATAATCAAAAGCAGCGCGCTGGCGATAATCAAAGAAACCAACACGATGATTGTGGTCGATTTACCGATGCTTGAATCTTCACGGGTGATGGTCACATCGCAATCCGGCACGACATAAACCGAATAAAGCGTGTCCCACATGCCCTTTGAAACTTCCGTAAGGGGTTCGAGTTCCTGAAACCGTGGAGCTTTGGGAAAGAGCCAGCTGGAGCCACGAATTTCCACGCGGCCGGACAGCTTTTCACCGGCATCAACCGATTCAAACCTGAACCGGTAGGTCATGCTCAGGCTATTGGAGAATGTCGACAGGATCTTTGTCCGCTCACCCTTGCGGGCGGTCTTCGGTGTGCTTCGGAAGAACATGGTTGGAGAGGTGGCTCCGCAGGTCAAAAACGTGTCCAAGCCAACATTGCATGGTTGCTTCGCAAACACTAGGGTGCCGCAATACAACCGAGACACTGGAGGCGCGTTCCATGGCGACCGACGATATCTGCGTGACAATTGTCCCCTATTTCAAAGTGCATGACGGCAAGCTGGACGAATTCAAGGCCGGTTGCGACGCGCTTATCGAACAGACAAAAAAGGAACCCGGCGCGCTTTACTACGGATATTCATTTGATGGCAACGACGCCCATTGCCGTGAGGGTTACAAGGACGGTGATGCGCTGCTTGCGCATCTGGAAAATATCGGGCCCTTGCTGCAGGAAGCCTTGAAGATATCGGATATCACGCGGCTTGAAGTTCATGGACCGGAATCAGAACTGGCGAAACTTCGTGAGCCGCTGAGTAATCTCAACCCGCAGTTTTTCACCTTGGAGTACGGTTTCCGCAGGTCGGCCTAAGCCGCCGGGCGGAGCTTCATATTCTCCGCGACCACATCGAGCAGCTCTTTTTCCTCTTTGGCCAGATCATCGTCTGATGACGCAATGGCCAGGAGGAAGCCATAGATGGCGTCCTTGCCATCTTCGGTCAGGGCGCTGCCCAACAGTGCGGCCAGCTTGGCCGGCTCAGGCAACTGGGCGTGGTTCGCCACCACCTTGTTGAACTCGGCCTTGTCGAACTCCTTGAAGATCTGAGTTCCGATTTCGGCTGCTGCTGCAACTTCCCGGGCTTCGATTTTGCGATCCGCTGCAATCATCGATGCGGCCAGACTGTAGCCAATGCGCACGAGACTGAGTTCTTCGTCGTTTTGCGGCAGCCCGGCGGTCTGCAACAGTTTGCTGACAGCCTGTGGGTTTTTGCGCACGCAGGCGGCCCGCGCCAGCCCATAGGTCAAAAGAAACGGGTTGGACACGAGGGCGGTTGGACTGAACCAACCAACTGCACTGGAAATGCCGGTTTCCTTCAGCAACTGCAGCCGGACACATTTGCTGCATCCAATGATCTTCTTTGATTCAAACTTGAAGGCGAGCACATAGCCGCGCACATAGGGCAACGTTGCCGCGGACTCCAGTCCGCGCTCACCGCAATAAGGACAGGGATAAGCGACGTGCTCATCGGTCATACATCCGATGTCGCACCTCAACCTGATTCGGGGCAAGCGCTCAAATCAGACCTGCACCAGGATCAACGGTGCTCCGAACGCCTCGCTGACCGCTTCAATGCTGCTGGCGTCGTCGAAATGGGCATAATCGATGTCGGCGATAACGAGCCCCGGAGACTGCAACCTGATGGCGCGGCTAACCTGGGACAGCTGGTTGACCCCGCAAAAACCGATTTCCACCGAACTCGACTGTGCTTCGAGCACGCCTTGATGCAACGCGGCACGTTCCGCCCCGCTGCCGGAGACGATCAGGAACTGGTGGCGTCGATTTGCCTGAGCCGCAATCCGCTCTGCGGTTTTGACAACAGCGCCCACTTCCGCGCCGGGGCTGAGGATCGCCACAACCGGGCCGCCCTCGAACTCCGGGTCAGCGGGTGCAACAAGCACGCCGGAACCGTGCGCCATTTTCGAGCGCAAAGCCGCAACCGTGTGAACCCGGCCAATCCTTGACCTGGAACTTCCAAGTGCCAGGATCTGCGCCTTTCCACCGGCCAGGTTCAGGGACTCCGCAGGCTGTCCGCGTGTAACACTGAACCCGCACTCAACGTTTTCCCGTGCCGCAATTCGGGCGATTGTTCTGCGCGCTGTATCCACAGACCGCTTGATTTCGGAGGTAATCTGGAGCGAACTGAAACTGCGGCTCGAGGTGCCGGAGAAGGAAATTTCACGGGCAAACGGCATTGCCGCCAGATTGTGGAGGCATTCATCTTCGATAAACACGGCACTCAATTGCGCACCGGTTGCCGCCGCCAGACCGACGGCCGCTTCCACGGCCGCGCGATTGAGCGTCGAACAATCGAGCGCCAAAGCAATCGTACGCACGTCAATCGGCCGGCCCGGACCGGATGCGGGTTGTTCAGATTTGTGCGACATGACCGACCACCTACGCTGTGTCCCCGTTACCGTTGTTTTCCCTGTCTTTGCCGTAGGAACTGCGGGCATCTGCCAGGCCGATCAGGCGTTGCTCCACCTTCTGATTGACCGAGCCATCTGGAAACTTGCCATTTCTGCCGCGCTTGCCGGCCGGCACGCCGGTCAAAAGCTCAATTCCCTGATCTATGGTGCGAATAGGATAGATGTGGAACTTGCCCTTGGCGCAGGCCTCGACGACATCTGAACGCAGCATAAGGTGCTGGACATTGGAGTGCGGGATCAAAACCCCCTGCTCGCCAGACAGGCCACGACTGGCGCAAAGATCAAAGTACCCTTCGATCTTGTCATTGACGCCGCCAATGGTCTGGACTTCGCCCAGTTGGCTGACCGACCCGGTCACCGCAAATGACTGCTTGATGGGAAGCTCCGACAGGGCCGAGAGCAAGGCATAGAGTTCGGTCGATGATGCGCTGTCGCCATCGACCCCGCCATAGGACTGCTCAAACACCAGACTGGCGCCGAACGAGAGCGGAACACCGGGTGCATAACGCGACGTGATGAAACTCGACAGGATGAGAACGCCTTTGGAATGGAGCGCGCCGCCAAGGGCGACTTCGCGTTCGATGTCGACAACCTTGCCAGAGCCCATCTGAATGCGGGCGGTAACACGGGACGGCTTTCCGAAACGGATGTCGCCCATGGAAAGCACGCTCAGTCCATTGATCTGACCAATGACGGCGCCGCTTGTTTTGACGCTGACGATATCGCGCTCGATGGCCTCCATCTGGCGTTCGCGGATCCGGTCGGAGCGGCGCTTCCGGCCATCGATGGCGCTTTCGATATCGCACGCGCCGATCAGGCGGCGGCCCGCCTTGTTCGACCAGTAGTCCGCCTCACGCAGCAGATCAGCAATATGTTCATCGCGCAGGGACAGGCGTTCGCTGTCGTCCGCCATGCGGCTGGAATGCTCAATCACCGCTGCAACGCCGCCGGGATCAAGCGCGCGCACATTGTTGCAGGCAGCAAGTGCGCCGATCCAGGCCGCATAGCGCGTTTCCATTGGGCGTGCCCGTTTCAGCACGTCATCGAATTCGGCTTCCACCTTGAAGAATTCCGAAAATTCAGGATCCTGCGCTGCCAGCATGAAATACAGCATGTGATCGCCGAACAGCACCACCTTGACGCTCAACGGTATCGGTTCGGGTTCCAGTGACACCGGTGAAAACATGCCGGCGTATTCGGTGGCGGATTCAATGGTGATGCGGTTGGTCTTCAAAGATCGTTTCAAAGCGTCCCATGCGAAGGGTTGCATCAACAGCTTGCGCGCATCAATCAGCAGATATCCACCATTCGCGTGGTGCAAAGAGCCGGGCTTGATCAAGGTGAAGTCGGTGATCAACGCACCCATCTGGGACTGATGCTCCACCCGGCCAACCAGATTGGCCAATGATGGCCGCTCATCCTTGACAATCGGCGCGGCGCGCCCGTTCGGAGCGCCATCGGAGGAGACCACCACGTTTACCGCATAGCGGCGCAAACGTGGATCATCGCCCTGCGGCTGCACGGGCCCGGTGACCTCTGCTTCGACCTGCCCCGGCATCTCAGGCGATGCAAGAAACATGTAAATATTCTCAGCGAGATCCGCCTTGACCGCATCCAGATAGGCACGCATTCCCTCAACGCCAGAGAAGGCCTTTTCGAGATCGCCGCTGACATGGGCTATGGCGGCATTCGCAAATTCCAAATCCAGCTTCTGAAGCGACCGGCGCGCCTCCGTCATCAGACCCGGCATGCCCTGCAACATGACCTCCAACTCGTGCTGTATGGTTCTGATCGCCTGTTCGATACGGTCTTTTTCTTCCTGCGGCAGAGCCTTAAACTCTTCCGGCTTCAAGACCTCGCCTTCCTTGATGGGCGCAACACCAAACCCCTGCGGTGTGTGGAGCACCGCCGTGCCCAGTTCCTGCGCCTTTTGCTGCAGTTCCGAAAAGGCTGATTCCTGCGCCTGCTTCACGCCGGATTCAATTGAGCGCCTTCGGGTCTGATACTCGTCGGCCTCGAACATCGCCTTTGCGGTGGCGCGTATGTCCGCAACCATGGTCTCCATGGCGGCGCGGAAACGGACGGCCTTGCCAGCCGGCAAACACATTGCTTTCGGTTTGTCCGGGGCGGCAAAGTTGTAGAGGTAAACCCAGTCACACGGAGGTTCCTGGCGCCGGGCCTTGGTCTGCAACAATTCCTCGACCGCGCCCTGCATGTCGCAACCATGTGCGCCGAGTACGAACAGGTTGAAACCGTCATGGGAAATCCCGGTACCAAGCTCGATCGCATCGATCGCCCGTGCCTGGCCGAGGATGTCCTTGGGCGGCTTGAGTTCGGCGGTGGACTTGAAAGCAAAGCGTGCCGGGTCGCATGTGCGGCGCAACTTCGCCGGCGCAAGCGGCGCAACAACCGGCTTGGGTTTGGGACTAGGTCGTGATGTTTTTTTCGCCACGGAGTCCTCTTCACACTGGCTTCCAGGATCACCTGTTCTGAGGTACTCCTGGAGAGGCAATAAGGCAAGCTTGCGAGGCAGGTTCAGCCAAAATCCGGTAGTTCTTCGATTGACCGGTAGGGCTCCTGTAGATGGTGTTCCTGCAGATTGTCACCTTCACCGCCACGGTCAACAATCAGGAAATCGGACACGTCCTCAAGAGACAACAGCGGATGATGCCAGACATTCCGGCCATAGCTGATCCCCTGTCCGGACGCGCTGAGAAATGCGCGAAAGTCATGTGGCACATCGTTGTCATCGCTCGCCGCAACCACGACAATAAAGGGCCTCTTGCTCAACGGGATAAACGCCTGTGTCCCCAAGGGATGGCGCTCCATCATCTTGATGGGAATGGGGCATTCGAACGGCTGGCCGCGGAATATGCTGATCAGCGGCCGCCCGCCCTGCGATGCCACATCCACCAGTGCCAGATCATGGAACCGCTCGGTCGTACCATTGTTGATGGCGTAGTGGTCCGCACCTGTGGTTTCAATCACGTCTCCGAACGGCGCAAAAGCCTCGCGGGTCAGGCGTTCAACTGTCAAAGCATGCGGGCCCACGGTCAACATCACCGCGGTTCGGGGCTGTGGTGTTGATGCCAGTGTCTGGCAATGTCGATGCGGCGCGCCACCCAGGCCTTGTCGTGGCCCTGCACATAGTCGAGAAAGCGCGCCAGTGCGGCAGCACGGCCCGGCCTGCCCGCCAGCCGGCAGTGCAGTCCGATGGACATCATCTTCGGTGCGGTTTCGCCTTCGCCGTACAACATGTCGAAGCTGTCTTTCAGATAGGCGAAAAACTGGTCTCCGGAATTAAACCCCTGCGGCGTCGCAAAGCGCATATCGTTGGCATCGAGCGTATAGGGGATGACCAGGTGCGGCCCCTTCGGGCCACTGACCCAATAAGGCAGATCGTCGGCGTAAGCATCTGAGTCGTATAAGAAACCACCGTCCTCCATGACCAGATCGCGGGTGTGCCCCGAACACCGTCCGGTATACCAGCCCAATGGTCGTTCGCCGGTGACTTCCGTGTGAATGCGGATGGCGTCGTTCAGATGATCGCGTTCGGCGTCTTTGGTGAAATCCTTGTACTCGATCCAGCGCAGGCCGTGGCTGGCGATTTCCCAGCCAGCCTCCTTCATGCCGGCAACGACTTCCGGATTGCGCTGCAACGCCATGGCGACACCGTAGACGGTGACCGGCATTGCGCGTTCCGTAAACAGCCGGTGCAGGCGCCAGAACCCGGCACGCGCGCCATATTCATAGATCGATTCCATGTTGAGGTGCCGCTGGCCGGGCCAGGCGGCGGCGCCAACGATTTCGGACAAGAATGCTTCCGACGCCTCGTCGCCATGCAGGATGCAGTTTTCACCACCCTCTTCATAGTTGATGACGAACTGAACGGCGATGCGGGCACCGCCCGGCCAGCCTGCATGCGGCGGTGTCCGGCCATAGCCGATCATGTCACGCGGATAGTTTTGGTCGCTGCCGGTCATTTTTCGCACGCGCCTCTCGATCCGCAGCCTTAGTTGATTTCCGCGCCCTGCGCCACCCAGGCGCCAAGTTTGTCGCGCTCTTCCTTGGTCATTTCGGTCAGATTGCCCAGGGGCATGGTGTCGGTAAGCACCACCTGGGCGTTAATCTGCGCGGCGTATTTGCGGACATCCCTGGGCGTATCAAACATCACTCCCGCCGGCGCATCCTCAAAGCCTTCCTGGGTCGGGGTGGCCGAGTGACAGGAAATGCAGTGTTTGTTCATGATCTGACGGGCCTCGGCGAATTCGACAGGTTCGCTGTAGCCGGTTCCAAGGCGGCTTGCACTCACCACAATCAGGGCGACAACAGCAAGTGCCGAGGCGGGCAGCGCAACCTTGCCCTTCCAGTCGAGCTCATTGGCATCATGCTGGTTGATGAAATGGCGCAGCAATCCGCCGGCCACCACAACGCCGACCGCAATGAGCCAACTCGACGGGTGTCCGTAGGTGATCGGATAATGATTTGAAATCATCATGAACACCACCGGAAGCGTCAGGTAGTTGTTGTGCAAAGAGCGTTGCTTGGCCTGGATACCGAATTGCGCATCAGGAATTTTGCCGGCGAGCAGAGCGGCGACGGTCTCTTTCTGGTTGGGAATGATGATGAAGAAGACATTGGCGGTCATGATGGTGCCGATGAAGACACCGACATGCAGGAAGGCCGCGCGGCCGGAAAATATGTGAGTGAAGAAATATGAGGCCACAACGATCATCAAAAACACACAGACCGCCAGCGTGGTGGTGTTGTTGCCCAGGGGCGAGCGGCACACCAAATCGTAGACGATCCAGCCGACGGCAAGGGATACGAGGCTGACGCCAACCGCCATTTCAGCCGACATGTCCTGAGAGGCCGAACCGATCAGAAAGGTTTCCGCACCCCAGTAATAGATGATCGCAAGCAGCAAAAAGCCGGTGATCCAGGTAAAATAGGCCTCGTATTTGAACCAGTGCAACTCGGCCGGAAGCTTCTCCGGCGCGACCACATATTTTTCGGCGAGGTAGAATCCGCCACCGTGTACCTGCCAGCTTTCCCCGGCGATGTCGGGATCGTCTTTGCGCTTGCGCAGGCTCGCATCCAGCCAGATGAAATAAAATGACGTGCCAATCCACATGATGCCGAACATGACATGCGCCCAGCGCACCAGCAGGCTCGCCCAATCGAACAACAATGCGGTCATGGCGGTGGATCCCCTCTTCAGAAATTTGCGCGCGGCAAGGACGGCGGGCTCGTTAAGGCCATTTGTAACGCATCATGGGGGAGCTTGACGATTATAAAGATTATCGCGAAAATCAGAAAGACTTTAAAGATTTTCGAAAAGGTGAGCCATGGCTGAAGTCTCTGACTGGGCGGTGTTCGCGAAGACTGCGGAATTGAAAAGCCTGTCGGCCGCGGGGCGGGACCTGAGGCTTTCCGCAGCCGTGGTGAGCAACAGGATCGCAAAGATCGAGCGCAAACTGGGGGTGAGGCTGTTCAACCGCACGACGCGGCGGGTCAATCTTACCGAAGAGGGCGAAATCTACTATCAGCACTGCGTCCGGATCCTGCATGAGATTGAGGAAATCGAATCCAATATCGGATCGCGCTTCGACCGACCCCGCGGGACCATCACCGTGACCGCGCCCAGCGGCTTTGGCCGCAAACACATCTCACCGTTCCTGCCGCAGTTTGTGGAACGCTACCCGGACATTCAGGTCCGCTTGCACCTGACGGACCGGTTGACCGACGTCATTCAGGAAGGCACCGATGTTGCGGTGCGTATTGCGGATCTCAGGGCGTACAGCTTCATCATGAAGCGGCTGGCCAGGAACACCCGCGTGGTGGTCGCCGCACCTGCTTATCTTGAGAAACACGGCGAACCGCAATTGCCCGACGATCTGCTCAGGCACAATTGCCTGTTGCTGCGGTTTCCCGGCTCGCAGCAGTTTCAATGGACGCTGGACGGCGACAGCGGGCCCAGCACGCTTTCGGTTTCCGGCAATCTGGATTCCGATAATGGCGAAGTCATCCTGGATTGGTGCCGATCCGGTGTTGGATTGGCGCTCAAGTCGATGTGGGAAGTGGGCGAAGACATCCGCGAGGGCCGCCTGAAGGTGGTCCTGCCCGACTGGAAACCATCCGGACATGCCATCTATGCGATCTATCCGCACAGCAGATTGATGCCGACACGGGTGCGGACATTCATCGATTACCTGGCGGAAACCTATGGGCCGCGGCCCTACTGGGAAACCGGCGATGCTCCGCCACTGCCGGAATAGCAATCGCCAGTACCGGAAACAAAGCCGGCCCCACCTGTGACAAGAACCACAGATGGGGCCGTAATGTTCTCGCTGCCCGGCACATTGCGCCGGGAGCGGCAGCGCTTTTTACTTGGGCAGGTCGCCCACAACGCCTTCGACGTAGTACTGCATGCCGAGGAGGTCACCGTCCGAAATGTTCTCGCCGGCGGGCACTCGGGTCTTGCCTTTATTGTCCACGACGGGTCCGGCGAACGGGTGCAGTTTTCCACTGCCTATATCTGCGCTGGCTGTCTCAACCAGTTTGCGGACATCTGCCGGCACCATGTCGCCCAACGGTGACAACTCAACCATGCCGGCACCAATTCCGCCCCAGGTGTCATCGGACTTGGCGGTGCCGTCCATGACGGCCTGCACCTTGTCAATGTAGAACTGGTTCCAGTTGTGGGTGCTGGCGGTCAGGTGGGCTTTGGGGCCGTATTTCTTCATGTCGGAGTGATAGCCGATGGCGTACACTTTGCGATCCTGAGCGGCCTGCACGACGGCGGTGGAATCGGTGTGCTGCATCAAGACATCAGCGCCATTGGCGATAAGCGTATCGGCCGCTTCACGTTCCTTGCCCGGGTCGTACCAACTGGACACCCACACGACGCGCACCTCGGCGTCAGGGTTCACGCTGCGCACGCCGCGGGCAAAGGCGTTGATGCCGCGGACAACTTCCGGAATGGGGAATGCCGCAACATAGCCAAGCGTGTTCGACTTGGTCATCTTGCCGGCAATAATGCCCGCCAGATAGCGGCCTTCATAAAACCGCGCCAGATAGGTCGACACGTTGTCGGACCTCTTGTAGCCGGTGGCATGGGCAAAAGTGACATTCGGGAACTGCTTGGCAACCTTGATGGTCGGGTTCATGTAGCCGAATGAGGTGGTGAAGATCAGCTGATTGCCGTCCGCGGCAAGTTGCCGGATGACGCGTTCCGCATCCGGTCCTTCACCAACCGACTCGACATAAGAGGTTTTGATCTTGTCGCCGAATTTGGCTTCAATCGCCTTGCGGGCGAGATCGTGCTGAAAGGTCCAGCCGGCGTCACCGATAGGGCTCACATAAACAAAAGCCACTTTGAGCGGGTCGGCGGCACGGGCCGGTCCGAACCCCGCCGCGATCGCCACGGCGACAACGGCAAGTCCTGCAACAAGACTGCGCCAGGATTTCAGTTTGGTCATTTTCTCATTCTCCCCTTTGTTCCTGATTTTGGGATTATTGGTAGCACACTTAACCACACTCATGCGCCGGGATGAAACGGTCTGCCCAGTGAGGCGGGCGCATTAAGGCGGATTTTCGTCGCATCCCGGGATATCAGCGCGAGCACAACGACGGTCGCGAGATATGGCAGGGTTGCCAGTAGATGCGAGGAATTGATGATGACGAGTAACCACCTGCCAATTGGCTCGGGAAAGACAGACATTGCGTTCGTCACCGCGTCTCCGGCAGCCTGAACGTGCAGGCTCAAGATGGTGATGCCGCCGAACAGGTAGGCGCCGATCAGCACACGTGCCGGGCGCCAGGTGGCGAAGACCACCAGTGCCAGTGCAATCCAGCCGCGTCCCGCGGTCATGTTTTCCGCCCATTGCGGCGTGTAGACCAGCGAGAGGTAGCCGCCCGCCAGTCCGGCCATACCGCCGCCGAAGACGATTGCCAGCAGCCTGATCTTGACCACGGAGTAACCGATGGCATGGGCCGCGTCGTGGGATTCGCCCACCGCTCTCAGGATCAGACCCGCACGGGTCTTGAACATGAACCAGCTGACCACCGCGAACAGCGCGAAGGAAACGTAAATCAGCAGGTCGTGATTGAACAGCAACGGCCCGACAATCGGGATTTGACTCAACAGCGGGATGGCGACCGGCTGCAGACCCTGGATCGGCGTGCCGATATAGCTGAGCCCGACAAATGCGCTCAGACCGACGCCGAAGATGGTCAGAGCCAGACCCGTTGCCACCTGATTGGTGAGGAGAAACTGGGTCAGACCGCCGAAGATCAGCGACATCAGCATGCCGGCGCCAATGGCGGCAACGGCCCCCAGATAAGGATTTCCGGTGAGTACGGTGACGGCAAATCCGGTCACCGCACCGACCAGCATCATGCCTTCGACACCGAGGTTCAAAACCCCTGCTTTCTCGGCGATCAACTCGCCCAGCCCCGCGAACACCAGAGGCGTCCCGGCGCGAATGGTGCCAACCATGATGTTGATGGCTGTTTCAGATCCATCCATTGTCCTAGGCCTCCTTGGGCTGAGAAATCAGGCGAATGCGGTACCGCACGAGAACGTCCGAACCGAGCACGAAAAACAACAACAATCCCTGGAACACACCGGTCACCGCGAGCGGCAGGTTGAGGTGGATCTGCAGTTGCTCGCCGCCGAGATACATGAGCGACATCAAGAGCGATGCGAAAAAGATACCCAGCGGGTGCAAGCGGCCGAGGAACGCCACGATGATGGCGGCAAAGCCGTAGCCCGGCGAAATGATCGGCTGCAATTGATTGATCGTCCCGGCGATCTCAACGATGCCGGCAAGCCCCGCCAGACCGCCTGAAACCAGAAAGCTCAAGAGAATAACCTTCTTTCGACTGTACCCGGCGTAGGCGGCCGCTGCCGGTGCCTGCCCGGCGACCGAGACCTTGAAGCCCTGAAACGTGCGCGACATGAATATCCACACAATGATCGTGCAGATCACGGCGAGCACGGCGCCCAGGTGAAGGCGGGTGCCTTCGAGCAGCACCGGCAGGATGCCGTCATCGCCGAATATGCGGGTCTGCGGGAAGTTGAACCCTTCCGGGTCCCGCCAGGGGCCATGCACCAGATAGCCGAGGATCTGAATGGCCACGTAAGAGAGCATCAGGCTGGTGAGAATTTCATTGGCATTGAAGCGGTTCTTGAGCATCGAGGGAATGGCGCCCCAGGCCATGCCGCCAAGCACGCCGACAAACAGCATGAGCGGCAACAGCCAGGGACCTTCATCCCCCCAGAAGGCGAGCGCGACGCCGCTGCCGCAGACCGCCCCCATGGTCAACTGCCCTTCCGCGCCGATGTTCCAGACATTGCCGCGGAAGCCGACGGACAGACCGATGGCACAGAGCAGAAGCGGCGTTGCCTTGAGCGCCCATTCGCCAACACCATAGAGACTGGTGAGTGGGCGCACGAAGAACGTATGCAGCGCCACGACCGGATCGGTTCCAAGCGCGCTGAACAGGATCACACCGGCGATGAGCGTCAGCACTGCCGCAATCAGCGGCGATGCATACTGCATGCGCTTCGATGTGAACTGCCTGGGTTCCAGTCTAAGCAGCATGACCGACCTCGCCTTCGTCTGCCTCGAATTGGCCGCTCATCCACAGACCGACCTCTTCGACATTTGTTTCTGATGTGCGCTTGACCGGAGACAGGCGCCCTTCCGCGATCACCACAATCGAGTCGCAGATTTCAAACAGTTCATCGAGATCCTCCGAGGCGACGACCACCGAAGTGCCTTTGGCCGCGAGATCGACGATCTCCTGATGAATGGTGGTGGCCGCGCCGACGTCGACGCCCCATGTGGGATGGCCGAGGACCAGCAATTGCGGATCCATCATGATTTCGCGCCCCATTATGAACTTCTGCAGATTGCCGCCTGACAGGCTGCGGGCTTCAGCATCAATTCCAGCAGACCGCACGTCGAACCGCTCGCGGATTTCCGTCGCGTAGGCGCGGACCCTGTCGAAATCGATGAAGCCGTTATTGAGCATGCCGTTCAGATAGCCGGTCAGCAACGCGTTGTTGGCGAGCGACATATCCGGCACGGCGCCGCGGCCGAGGCGCTCTTCCGGCACAAAGGCCAGACCTTTCGTGCGGCGTTCCGCTGGCCCGACCTTGGAAAGCTCAGCGCCGTTAAGTTCGATGCGGCCGGTGACAGAATCCATCAACTCGCCATTCAGGGCGGCCATGAATTCCTTCTGCCCGTTGCCCGCAACTCCGGCGATGCCGAGCACCTCGCCACGATGAACTGTGACGTTGATGTTCCGGAGATCAGTGCCGTGGGGATCGGGCGACGGGATCGAGAGATCACGCACCACCAGGCGAACTTCGCTGTCGCGTTTCTGTGCGATGCGCTTGCACACCGGCAGTTCAGAGCCGATCATCATTTCGGCCAGGCTCTTCGGGGTTTCCTGCTTCGGCGAGCAGGTCGCCGTGACCTTGCCGTGGCGCAGGACGGTGGCGCGATCACACAGGGCCTGAATTTCATCGAGTTTGTGGCTGATATAGAGAATGCTGCAGCCTTCCGATGACAAACGCCGCAGGGTCTCGAACAGCTTTTCCACCTCCTGCGGGGTGAGCACCGAAGTCGGTTCATCCATGATCAGGACCTTGGGATCCTGCACCAGGCAGCGAATGATCTCGACGCGCTGTCGTTCGCCCACCGACAGGGCATGAACGTGCTGGTGCGGATTGATCGGCAGACCGTACTTCGTCGAGATTTCCTCGATTTCCGATGTCAACTGCTTCAGATCATGGTCTTCATCGATGCCGAGCGAAATGTTCTCTGCCACGGTCAGCGTTTCAAACAGGTTGAAGTGCTGGAACACCATGCCGATGCCGAGCGACCGCGCCTGGCTCGGGCTGGTGATCCGGACCGGCTCGCCGTTCCACAGGATCTCGCCTTCGTCGGCCCGGACCACGCCATAGATGATCTTCACCAAGGTGCTCTTGCCGGCGCCGTTTTCGCCCAGAAGCGCGTGAACCTCGCCGCTGGCAATCGCCAGATCAATGTGATCGTTGGCGAGTACCCCCGGATACTGCTTGGTGATTCCGGTCAGTTCGAGTTGTGCTGCGGTCACCTTATCCCTCCCAAATTGAGCTCTGCGCAAAGCGCTGGCTCGGTCTTCGCGTCAGTACAGAACCTTGTCCGGCTTGGTGCGCCACTCCTCGAACACATCGCTGGCCTGCTGCAGCTGGATGTGTTTCATCGGAATCACACGATCCTCAATGTCCTTGGGGATCTCGTCGTAGATGTGATCGTCATCGAAGCCGATATTGGCGGCATCTTTGCGGGTGTTGGCGTAGTAGATCGCCTCAATCCGCGCCCAGTAGATCGCAGCCAGGCACATGGGGCACGGCTCGCAACTGGTATAGATCACGCAGCCATCGAGCGAGAAGGTGCCGAGTGCCGAACAGGCTTCGCGAATGGCAACCACCTCGGCGTGGGCGGTGGGATCATTCGAACTGGTTACCCGGTTGTGGCCTTCGGATACCACTTTGCCATCCTTGACGATGATCGCGCCGAACGGCCCACCTTCTCCGGCCCGCATGTGCCTGGCGGACAGATCGACGGCTTTCAACATGAGATTTTCGTGATGTTCACACATCGAGAGATCCTCCGACGGTGGCGGCCGCAGCCGTTTGGCCCGGCGCCTGTTGTTCAAACTTGATGAGCAGATCGGCGGCAACCGATGCCGCGATGACTTCAGGGGACTTGCCGGTGATGCCGGGCAGGCCGATCGGGCAGTGCAGATGCGAAAGGTCAGCGGCATCGATGCCCCGGGCCTTGAGGCGCGAGTTGAAGCGTGCGGCCTTGGTGGCGGAGCCGATGAGGCCAAGATAGCGGGCATCGCCCCGTCTCAGCACCGCCTCGCAAATATCCTGATCGAGCGCATGACTGTGGGTCATGACGATGAATGCAGTAGCCTCGGGCGCTTCATCCACCATCAGATCGGGCATGGCCGGTATAAGCCGGGTAACGCCGTCTGGCCCTTCTGCGGGAAATTCGTCCGCCCTGCCGTCGATCCAGGTGACGGTGAAATGCAGTGGCGCCAGTGCGCGCACCAGAGCGCGGCCGACATGGCCTGCGCCAAACACCCAGACCGGCTGGCGGCTGTCCTGCAGCCGCTCGACGATGGTGCATGCGGATCCATCGACCTTTGCCTGGAAAACACTGGTCCCACCCTGCAGCATCGCTGCGGTCTCAAAGCGCACCCAATCGTCTGCATGAGCCGCCGCGTCAGCCTGAGTAAGAAGCGTTCTCGAAAACCCGCCGTCTGCCGGCTGGCATACCATTCGAAGTGTGTCGAGCGGCCGTTCCGAGCGCTCGGCCAGCTGTTCGACCCAGGCCGTATCCGCAGATGTGAACGGCTCGAACGCCAGATAGACGAGGCCGCCGCAGCACTGGCCCAGCTCCGGCCCGAGATGCATCGGCTTGACGAACATGTCCGGCGCACCGGAAAGTGCGGTTCGCGCCATGGCGATTGCCTCATATTCAAGCTGACCGCCACCAATGGTGCCGAAAAGCCCGCCTTCGGTCACGATCATGCGTGCACCCGGTTCCCGCGGACCCGATCCCTGGACCTTCGCGACGATCACCAGCATGGCCGGAGTGCCGGCACGCAGCTCGCAGGCCAGTGTGTGGAGCCAACCGGTCATGCCACGTCCTCCGAGGCCCGGCGTTTCACATCGTCTACGGCGAGCAAGAGCCGTTCCGGCGTCGCCGGCGTATCGAGCTCCGGAAAGACCGTGTAGTCGCCTGCCGCGGCAACCGCATCGGTCAGGGCCGAGAACACCGCGTTCGCCAGCATGAGCGGCGGCTCGCCGATCGCCTTGGAGCGGTAGATTGTGTTCTCCATATTGCGGCCCTTGTCCCAGATCTTCATGCGGAAGTCGTCCGGCCGGTCACTGCAGGCGGGGATCTTGTAGGTCGAGGGTGCATGGGTCCGGAAATGTCCCTTGTCGTCCCACCACAGCTCTTCGGTGGTGAGCCAGCCCATACCCTGGATGAACCCGCCTTCGATCTGGCCATAGTCCAGGGCTGGATTGAGCGAGCGGCCGGCGTCATGCAGAATGTCGACGCGGGTGACCCGGTTCTCCCCGGTGAGTGTGTCGAGCAGCACTTCGGAGACTGCGGCCCCATAGGCAAAGTAATAGAACGGCCGGCCCCGGGCTGATTCCGCGTCCCAGTGGATTTTGGGCGTGCGGTAATAGCCTGTCGAGGACAGTGATATGCGCGCCATATAGGCTTCATGGGCCAGTTGATCGAAACTGATTTCCTGATTTCCGATCCGCACCCTGTTGGGCAGAAATTCAATCTGGTCTTCATCCACATTGTAGGCGGAGGCGGCATGCTCGATCAGCCGGGTCTTGATGGTCCGTGCCGCGGCCTGGGCCGCCATGCCGTTGAGGTCGCTGCCTGATGAGGCTGCCGTAGCCGACGTGTTGGGAACCTTGTCGGTTGTGGTCGAAGTGATCTTGACCCGGTCCACATCGATCTGGAACTCCTCGGCCACCACCTGGGCGACCTTGGTGAACAGCCCCTGCCCCATTTCCGTGCCGCCGTGGTTCAGATAGACGCTGCCGTCCTTGTAGACGTGGACCAGCGCGCCGGCCTGGTTGAGATGGCTGGTGGTAAACGAGATGCCGAACTTGACCGGCGTCAGCGCAATGCCCTTTTTGAGGTACCGGTTCGAGGCGTTGAATTCGAGCACGGCCTGGCGCCGCTTCGCATAGTCGGAGGACGCTTCGAGCTCTTCGATCAATTCGTCGATGACGAAGTCTTCGACCTGCATGTGGTAAGGCGTGATGTCACGGCCCTCACCACCGTAGAAGTTCGTCTTGCGGACCTCGAGCGGATCCTTGCCGAGTTCAAAGGCGATCCGGTCGATCACCCGTTCCATGGCAATCATCCCCTGCGGCCCGCCGAACCCGCGGAATGCAGTGTTCGACACCGTGTGCGTCTTGCAGCGGTGCGAGGTGATGGTGGCGTTGCCGAGATAATAGCAGTTATCCGCATGAAACATGGCACGGTCCGCGATGGCGGCCGACAGGTCAGCCGACATGCCGCACCGGACCGCATGCAGATACTCAATGCCAAGAATGCGGCCGTCATCGTCGAACCCGACGTCATAGTCGATGCGGAAGTCATGCCGCTTGCCGGTCATGATCATGTCGTCGTCGCGGTCGAGCCGGACCTTGGCGGCGCGGCCGGTGTGATGAACGACAAGAGCGGCGATGGAGGCCATCAAAGAAGGCTGACTTTCCTTGCCGCCGAAGCCGCCGCCCATGCGGCGCAGTTCGATTGTCACCGCATGTTCCGGCACATCCAGCGCCTTGGCGACATTGTGCTGCACCTCGCTTGGGTGCTGGGTGGAGGAATAGACCCGCACGTCCCTGTCTTCGCCGGGGATCGCCAGCGCAATCATGCCTTCGAGATAGAAGTGATCCTGGCCACCGACGCGGAACCGTCCGGACAGGCGGCGCGGCGCATCCTTGAGCGCTGCGGCAGCGTCGCCCAGAACCATCTGGTAATCAGGCAGCACGAATGAGCCTGCATCCATCGCGTCATCGACGGAGATCAACGGCACCAGATCCTCATATTCGATGTCCGCCAAGGTGGCGGCGGCGCGGGCCTGATCGATCGATGTCGCAGCAACCGCGAAGATAGACTGGCCGGCATATTCGACCAGCCCTTCTGAAAAGATCGGATCATCGCCCATGACCGGGCTGGCATCATTGATGCCGGGGATGTCGTCTGCGGTCAGCACGCGCACCACGCCGGGGGCTGTGCGCACCGCATCAAGGTTCATGGTCTTTATGCGGGCATGCGCACGGGTGCTCATGGCGATGTGAACATGCAGCATGCCGACGGGTTCGGGCATATCGTCAATATAGGTGGCGCCGCCGGAAACATGCTTGGCCGCACTGTCGTGAACCAGCAGGCCGTGGACGCTGCCCCGGATCTTGTCGGTGGATTTCGCGGTCTCAGCCATGGGCCACCTCCGGCGTCTCCAGAACACGCGTATGTTCAGTGTTTTCAGATGTTTCTAGGAAGAACCTGAACAATAGATTCTGGGCGGCCCGCATGCGGTAATCGGCACTTCCGCGCATGTCGGTGAGCGGGGTGTAATCCTGCGTCATGGCGTCCATTGCGGCCCTCACCGTGGCTTCGGTCCAGGCACCGCCGCGCAGAGTATTCTCGGCCTGCGTGGCGCGCTGCGGGGTTCCCGCCATGCCGCCGAAGCAGATCCGGATATCGGCCACCGCATCGCCCTCCAGAGTCAGCCGGAACGCACCGCAGGTTGCGGAGATGTCCTGATCGAAGCGCTTGGAGATTTTGTAACAGCCGAACTTATCAGTGTCGTCGGGCAACGGCACCAGAACCCGTTCGACAAATTCACCGGACGTGCGGTCCTGCTTGCCGTATTCGATGAAGAAATCCTCGAGCGCGATGGTGCGCCGCGCACTGCCCCTGCGCAAGACGAGCTTTGCGTCGAGGGCGATGAAGGCGGGCGGCGTATCGCCGATTGGCGAACCGTTTGCGATATTGCCGCAAACCGTTGCAACATTGCGGATCTGCAATGAGGCGAAACGCCGGATCAGCTCCTCCAGATCCGGGTAGTGTGCGCCGAGAACGTCGTGTGCTTCGGACAAGGTGACGCCGGCCGCAATCGAGATAAATCCGTCTTCGATTTCAATCGACTTCAGTTCCGGGATTGCGCCGATGTAGATCAGTGTCGGCAGGGTGCGGTGCATTTTCGTGACCCACAGGCCGACATCCGTCAGGCCGCAAATGATGTGGGCTTCGGGATGCGCCTCATAGAGCGTTGCAAGATCGTCCGCGGTGGCCGGTGCATAGTAAGATTTGTCGCCGCCGTTTATCTGAACCGTCTCCTGGTCGCTCCAGGCGGCGAGCGTTTTTGCAACCGCGCCTTCTGCCGCCAGGAATTTTCCGGAACGTTTTGATTTTACGGCATCTTCGCCGGCGTCGAGAATAGGTCCATAGCCAGTGCAGCGGCAGAGATTGCCGGCAAGGACGTCTTTAAGTTCCGCCCGGTCGGGGCTTGCGGCGTTCTCGGTCTGGGCAAACATGGACATGACGAAACCCGGGGTGCAGAACCCGCATTGCGAGGCGTGCTGCTCGCAAATGGCGCTTTGAACCCCGTGGAGAGCACCATCTTCTTCCGCCAGATGCTCAACGGTGATCAGTTGCTTGCCATCGAGCAGCGGTACGAACTGAATGCAGGAGTTGACCGCGCGATAGGTAATGCCGTTATCGCTCAACTCACCGATCACCACGGTGCAGGCACCACAGTCGCCTTCCGCACACCCTTCCTTGGTGCCGGTCAGGCACTCGGTTTCACGCAAATAACGCAACACGGTTGTGGTCGGATCGATGCTCTCGATGGAGCGTTTTTCGTGGCCGAGCAGAAATCTGATTTCTTCGCGCATTAGCTGCCCCTGTAGGTTGAATAGGAGAAAGGCGCGATCAAAAGCGGCACATGATAGTGCTGGTCCTGGTCCGAAATGCCGAAGCGGATTACCACATCGTCGAGGAATTTCGGCGATGGCAGCTCGATTTCCTGGGCATCGAAATAAGCGCCGGCCTGGAACACCAGCTGATACTGCCCTGTGGCGAAGCTGTCGCCCTCGAGCAAAGGCGCGTCACAGCGGCCATCATCGTTGGTGGATACCTGCTTTATGGACGTTGCGGATCCGTTCTCGAGCTTAAACAGCTCGATGCCGAGACCTGCGGCCGGCCGTCCAAGGGCCGTATCCAAGACATGGGTCGTCAATCTTCCCATCGCCGAGCGCCCTCCCTAATTGATCGCAACGGTTTGGATGAATTTCAACGATCATAGCCGCAAACCGCATCAGTGCGTGACTGGTTTTGGGTGGGTCACGCTCCGAAAGACTATCAATTTAAATTTGATAATGGTGGCTTTTTTCAAGAAAACCTAAAAACAACGCTGAGGTCTTCGCCGGTGGTGTTTGAATGCGCATTCAGCGGAGGACACCTCACAAACATGGCTGGCGCAAACACCTCGCACCACAGAAGGGCCAGATTTACCCCATAGCGTCGCCCAATGGCTGACGTGACGCACAGCGGGGAGAACGTGGCAAACCGGACAGTGCCCATATCCGAGGCACCAAAGGACGGCAGAACCGTCGAACTGCGCTACGACGGCCTCAACGTCAAGGCGGCCTGGTGCGACGAAACCGGACAATGGCTGTTACGCGAACCTTTGGTCATTGAAAGTCTGACCGATAGCCAGATCGCAGGCTATGTACCGGGCATGCGAACCAAACACCGGCGCTCACAGGGTAAACCGAATGCCCGGCCAGTCAGCTTCACAACCGCAATGGTGAACGCCCTACTCGTTGGGCGGAAGCGTCAGACACGCCATGTGCCGTCGCCCGTCTGGCTGCAGGCCAAGGCGCAACATGACGCCGGCAAGAAGTGCTATCTGTGGGTGCGGGAGACTTGGGCAATCGGCCAGCATGACGCAAACGCGCCGCCCGATGATCGCAAAGATGCTTCAGCAGTGGTTCATTGCGCGTCTTTCAGTGGCACCCCGGCGCTCAAATGGCGGCCGTCGGTTCACATGCCTCGGCATGCCTCACGCATCACGTTGAAAGTCACCCGGGCAACACTCGGGCCGTTGCACAAGATCACCGCCAGGGATGTTAAACAGGAAGGCCTGCATGGTGCCGAAGACGTCGATACGATCTGGCAGCACGGCCTGCGGCCCATCGAGGCCTATGCGCAATACTGGGACCAGATGCATAGCCGGGCCGGCTGCACCTGGGACGACAATCCGGATGTGGTGACCTTCACGTTTGAACCGATAGAGGCCAATGTAGATGATGTCATCACCCAAGGACTGTGAGGCTGCGAACGCCTACTTCGCCGCCCTCAGAAAATAGGTCGTCATTACCCCCTTGCCCTTGATCTCCACGGCTTTGCGCCGCTCGAAACTGTACGCACCCTCCAGCAGCGCCCTGGTCGCCTCGGTGATCTGCACCCTGCCCGGCTCGCCGTGGCTCTCCATGCGTGAAGCGGTATTGACCACGTCGCCCCAGAGATCGTAGGCGAGTTTCTTCTCGCCAATGACACCGGCCACCACCGGACCGGAATTGATGCCGACACGGACGCTCAAGGGGTCGCCCATTTCGCGGCCAACCTCTTCGCAGGCGTCGATCATCTCAAGCGCCAGGCCGGCGACTGCCTGGGCGTGATCGTCGCGCGCCTCGGGAATGCCGCCCACCACCATATAGGCATCGCCTATGGTCTTGATCTTTTCGAGACCCCGGGCCTCGACCAGCCGGTCGAAGCGGGTGAAGGCGGCATTGAGAAGTTTCAGGAGCTGTTCCGGCGGCATGGTGGCAGACCGCTCGGTGAAGCCGACGATATCGGCGAAGAGCACGGTGACCTGCGCATGGCTGTCGGCGATGGGCTCCTCGCCTGCCTTGAGGCGCATAGAAACCTTTGGCGGCATGATGTTGTCAAGCAGCGCCTCGGAACGGTCATGCTCAACCTTGAGACCGGCTTCCGCGGTCGTTACCGCCCGGTCGTAGACCCTCAGCATCAGCGCCAGAATGAAGGTGGTGGCCAACATGTTGCCGGCGAGAAATACCGCCGTCCATTCAACGCCGAGCGGCCGCGACGGGCCCGCAATCAAAACATAAGCGATGAGGATGGCGGCCAGCACTGCGAACATGGCGCAGGACATGACACGCATACGCCATTCACGCATGGGGCCCAGGATCACGATCGAACTCTGAATCAGGAGAAACAGGAAAAATCCTGTTTCCACGCCCAGAATCAATGTGGCGAGGATGGCGTGAATGCAGATTTCGATAGAGGCTAAAAGGAACGCAGCCACCACCTGTCCCCGCCTGTTGAGAAGGATGCAGGCGGCGAACAAAACAACGCTCAATATGTTGAAACCGGACAGAAAGAGACGGTCGAGGGCGTAGAACAGCGGGATGAGGGAGCCGTGAATCAGGAGCGCTGCCGGATACCCGGATGCCGCTGGGGCGTAGATCCGCGAGCTGACGTCGAGATCGTTCTCATAGCCCTCTCCCTCACGCGCAGCCAACCTCGACCAGATGCCCTCGCGGCCGGCACTGCGCCCGGCGACTTCTGTGGCGCTCGTCTCCGTCACTCAAGCCCTCCCTTCGTTCATGATCGCGACAACAAGGCTCTTATCCCGGATCGTGATTCCGTATAAGAATTGCAGAAACATAATCCAGCTGCCGTCGAGGCTTCCCAGTGACCAGCGACAAACCCATCATCATCGACTGCCTGCAATATTGCAATTGGTCGCGCGAAATCTTCGAGGAGATGAAGGCCGGCGGAGTGACCGCGGTGCATGTGACGATCTGCTATCACGAGCAGTTCCGCGAAACCATCCAGAACATGGAGCGGTGGAACCGCTGGTTTCAGGAGCATGGCGACCTGATCGTGCCGGGTCGTTCGGCCGGAGACGTGCGCCGCGCCCATGAAGACGGCAAGACGGCGATCATCTTCGGCTTCCAGAATTGTTCGCCCATGGAAGACGACATCGGGCTGGTGGAAATCCTGCACCAGCTGGGCGCCCGCTTCATGCAGCTTTCGTATAACAACCAGAGCCTGCTTGCGACCGGCTGTTATGAAGCGGAAGACCCGGGCATCACCCGCTTCGGCAAACAGGCTATCCGCGAGATGAACCGGGTCGGGATGGTGATCGACATGTCGCACTCAGCGCAGCGCTCGACGCTGGAAGCCATAGACCTGTCGGAGCGCCCGATCGCGATCACTCATGCCAATCCGGCGTTCTGGCACACGGCCCTGCGCAACAAATCGGACGAAGTCTTGAAGGCGCTTGGGGAAAGCGGCGGCATGTTGGGCTTCAGTCTGTATCCCTTTCATCTCAACGGCCACAGCAATTGCCGGCTCGACGATTTTTGCGACATGATCGCGCGCACTGCCGATCTGATGGGCCTCGACAATATCGGCATCGGGACCGACCTGGTGCAGGGCCAGCCGGATTCGATTGTCGAATGGATGCGTAACGGGCGCTGGTCGCTTGAGACCGATTATGGCGAAGGCTCGAAGGACAATGCGGGCTGGCCCGGGCCACTGGCATGGTTTGAAGGTAACAGGGATTTTGGCAATATCGCCGAAGGCCTGAAGGCCAGAGGATTCACCGAGCCGGAAGTCGACAATGTGATGGGCCTCAACTGGCTGCGTTTCTTTGAAACCTCTTTCGGCCCGCAAGATTAAGAGCACTTCCGTGACACAATCCGACACACACCCACTTCCAGGCAGCACCGATCCGACCGTTGCGCTCAGGCCTCCGGACCAGGTTATGCGGCTCGACCGCATGGGTTCGTTTTTCCAGACGCCGATCAGTTTCATGCGCACCCTGGTACGGCGCATGAGCGCCGAAAAGTGGACGTTCTCGCGGGAGCGCTTCGATCTCGACGACAACGGGTTCGGGCGCGCGGTTTACATCGTCTGCACGCCTTACGGCGAATTCAGTTTCGTTGCTTTTTCGCACCATCTCGATCCGGAAGACCGGACCGACCGGGTGATCGCGGAACGCTGGGACGCAACATTCACAATGTGCGAAGGCCGGATCGACGAGGCCGAACTCGACCGGCTGGAGCGCAATGTGCCGTTGCAGGAAGCGGGACGATGTTCGGCCGGTGAGATGGTCCTGAGCCGCGCCAACAAGAGCGTGCGGTTGTTTGAGTATGTCGCCAGCACGCTTGCCGAAGGTGGCCAGCCGGACATCGGCGAAATCGCGAAGATCGGCTATCTGATGCGGACCACCGCGGTTTACGGAAACGGCAAATTCGGCCTCTGCGATTTCCCCAAGCTTTACGAGCAGTCCGTGCTCAACGCACCGTTTCAGGCGGAATTGCTGGCGGTCTACATGATCCGGCATTTTTCCATTGAGCTGGTTGAACACGTGGCGCGGGCGCGCAACCCGGCCGCCGCGGTGCCGCTTGGCGATGCTCAACGCCGCATCCTGGGAATTGGCAACGCGACCGGCCTCGGCATGGCGCCGTTCCTGATCAAGCACCCGATCCTCATTCACAAATGGCTGTTCGCGCGCGAAACGGCGCTGGCGCGGGTGCGCAGTGTTGATGAGGCAACGCAGCAGAAGAAGGCGCGGTTTGCTGAAATGCTCGACCGTGTCATTGCACATGTGGGGGAATGGAATGTTGCGGACACCCGCCAGCAGGCCCGCATCGAAATTCTGCGCAGCGAACTGGACGCGTTGCATCAGCGGTTGCACGTCGATGAGCAGGATCTGCTCGATGGCGAACTTCCGTGGGACCATCTCTTTCGCCAGGTGGAAACGCACTGCAGTCTGGAAGCCCAGGAACTTTTGGTCAGCATATTTCTGGAGACCTATGCGCGCGAGGTTTCCGATCTCGACCGCACGATGGCGAGCAACGAAATTGAGAAAACCATCCCCTCCATGCGCCTTCATGAGCTCAGAAGCGTTCTCGAACGGGATTATCAATGGGCCCTCGACATCGACTTCTCAACCGAGGAGGCACGGCATTACTTCTGGTATTACTCGGAAGAAAAAGAAGAGCCACGCCGTGGCCCGCGCTTTGAGGTGCCCGGTGAGGAGTGCGAAATGCGGCTGGGGTTCGGCCGCGAGGTCTACGGTCTTTACGGCGACCTCTGCGATCTGGGTGCCGATGAGCTTAAGCAGCTGACTGCAGAGTTTCTCCTGCGCCGTCCGAGATGGCGCTCGGTGGTTCGCCGCGTCCAAACCCTTTTGCAGTTCCCCTATGGCGAAATCCGCAACAATCTGTTGGCACCCGAGTGCCTGCCGATTGACCTTCTGCGCTGCAAGCTGTCGTTTTTCGGCGCCACCAAATTCGATCCGAAATCCGATCTGTGGACACGCATCACGATGTATCAGGGCGCACCACACATCTCCGAACTCGATGACCCGAATGTCGATGACTGGGCGTTTCCGGTGGCAGGATCAAAATAATGCACGCCTCCTTCGATGAGATCAGACGCATGGCGTTCAAGGCACTCGATGCGGGCAGCGCAGCCGCCGGGATCGATGAAGACAGCGCCTACGCCATTGCCTGGCTGGAGGCGGTGGGGTTGCCGGGCTTTACCGTTCTCGCCGACGCGATGGATGACAGCGAGCGCGATACAAGGGCCGAAGGGCTGGCCACTTCAACTGCAACGCCGCGTGACGCCGAACTCGATGCGGCAGGCCGCTCAAGCGTGTTCTTCGGGCCATCGGTTATCGATCTTCTGGTCGCCCTGGCGCAGACATCGCCTGACGGGAAGTCCTCCATCGAACTCAAGGACGCGCGCCATCCTGCGATCTTGCTCGCCAGTGCTGCCCGCTACTGTCCACAAGGCGGCAACATTACATTGAACTGGCAAGCTGTCGCTTGCACCGTCGGCCCGCCGGAAACGTTCATTCTCAGCACTGAACCCGCTCAGATCGACTGGCTGGACCATAATGCGGTCAAGGTCGCGCTATCGTGCGATGTGACCGACAAAAGCCGGCCGGCGCCTTGTGGCTTCAATCTTTCTGATCGGCTGGTGCAGTCACTGCGCAACGGATTGAGTGTGGATGATGCTGCCTTCAAACGCGTCAGCACTTATGCGGACAAGATTCTCGTTCCGGAGAGTGAATTGTCCCGGCAGACGGGTGCCGGAGCCGGGCTTACGGACAACGACTGATCAGCGCCCTCTCCTCTTCGCTTGCCAGTGTCTCATCCCATTGCTTCAGCTTCGGCGCGGTGACGCGAAACCACAATGGCGGCACCAGCGCGATGACGGCCATCAAGATGATGCCGTATGGCGTTTCCAGGGCGTCCTCCTCCGGCTCGAGCGCCCAGTATGGCCTGGTCGGCGAACTGTGATGGCTGGAGTGCCGCGGCAGGTTGAAGAGCACGCTGGTGGAGGCCAGCTGGAACGCATTCCACGAATGGCGCGGCTTCACCGGGGTTCCCGGAACCCGTACCAGACCATAGTGCCCGACATAATTGAATTGCTCGATCACCACGTGGCCGATAACGGCAATCACCACATAAGCTGCAAATCCGGACCAGCCCGCAGCAGCAACGAAGCAGCCGAGCACCGCCAAGGACATGATGTGGCCCTGCAGGACCCGGTTGGCAGTGCTCCAGAGCGGCTTGCCTTTTCTCTGCAGCCGGTGTGCTTCAAACAGCAAGGCATTACGGTTGGTGTGCAGGATGGCCCTTGGAAGATACGCCCAAAAACCGGTGCCCCGGCGCGCGGTCGTCGGATCGTCAGGCGTCCCGACGGTGCGGTGATGACCGAACACATGCTCAATCGTCAGACTGGTGTGTCCGCAGAATGCCAGAATCAGGCGGGCGCAGGCGACATCGAACCGGCTGTGAATGCGATGCATGAGTTCATGCCCGGCACTCCCCGAAACCGCAGAGCACATGACGCCGGTACACACCACAGCGCCGGCAAGGTCAAACCAGTTTGCAGCGCTCCGCACGGCAAAAAGATCATATCCGAAGATGCCTGCAACTCTGCCACCAAGCCCGAGAAAATCGCCGTCTGACAGGTGGAACAACAACAGTGCGGTGAGCGCCGCATGGAGCGGCAATGCCGCATAAAGAGCACCGTTTTCGAGACTCCAGACGCCCTTTTCGCTTGTGCCACGCTCATCATATTCGAGAGCGTCGAACAGGAACTGGCCTGCCAGCATGAATGCAAATCCCGCCCAGAACCAGGCGCCGCCGACAAGGAACGTTGCAATACAGAACACCTGCACCAACGGCAGCAGAGCAAATCGGTATCTGGTGATGGCGGCGCGCAAAGCCCGTCTCCCAGTTCAACATGAACCTGTTCACGACAAACACTATGCGAGACGGATTTTGGTGACAAGTTTCCAGCGAAGGACAGAGCCGCTGCTGGCGGTCGCCTGGGCCTTATGACGCGTGATTGCGTTTGGCCCGCAGCACCCCTTCGCGCAGCAATTCGATATTTGCCAGCACGTGCGGATTGTCGGGGTCCATTTGGTGGGCTGCAAACAGCTTTCTCTTCGCTTCGATCAACTTGCCCTGCAGAAGCAAGGAATAGCCCATGTTGTTGAGGATCGCCGATGACGGGCCCACCAGGACGATGGCCTTGTGATAGGCCCGCTTGGAAAGATCGAAACGGCGAAGATGATCATACGACGCGGCAAGTCCCAGCCATGCGTCGACATAATCCGGCCGCTGCTCGGTGACCTGCAGGAAACTCTGCTGGGCAAGACCATAATGACCCTGCTTGAACTGGACCCGCGCTTCGTTCATGGGGCCCACCACCGGCACATAGGGGAGCTCAGTGTTCTTGATCTCGGGCGCATCAAAATCTGCAACGTCGACGCTGCCCGCCTGCAGATCGGACACCAGAATTTCTTCCGATTCCACGGTTGCGCACGCAGTTAGAGCTGTGAGCATCAAAACCCCACATGCGGCAAACCGTACGATGGAAAACATTTGACTATCCCCTGCCTTAAGCGGCCAACCTGGCCAATTCTGCCAATTTCACTTCAAACACTACCATAAGCCTTTGAATTTGCTGTAAAACTGGGGGCAGATAATCGTCTAAAATTGTAACTAATATTGCCGTTGACAGTGCGTGCCAACGAAGAGAGCCGCACAACGCGTGCGGCTCTGCAATGTTCAAACGTGGTAGAAAATTATTGTGGACTTAGACCGGACGGGTCCGCATTCGCGTTCTCGCTATTGGCATCCGATGGGCTGTCGGCCTCCTCTGAACCAGGCGGCGTGCGGTAACTTTCCATCGCATTGTTCATGCGTGCACCGTCATGCGACAACCGGGTCCTGTAGGCATGGTTGGGCCTTGGGTTGATGGTTTGGACGGCACGATTGTGAGCGACGGCGTCACCGGCTCCGATGGAGATCGAATCGCGCCGTTCAAGATACTCATTGTTCATGCAGCCCGTTGTCATCGCCAGTGCAGCAACAGCGGCGAATGAGAGAAATTTTGTCTTATTTGTCATTGTACCGCTTCACTCCATTACCAGTAAGAAATCCAAACATTCTTTCCGTGCTTTGAACTTCATTGCTGCCTGTCGGAATGATGTGGCCGAACGGCCCTTCCAGCTGGCCACCGCTTTTGAAGTAGCTGATGACGTTGTTGGGAACTTCCATTTCGCCCATGAGGAAGAAGTCGACGTCATTCCCCGGCTTGGAATTGTCCAGGGGCGACGCCAGCATTTGGTCTGGATTAGCAGGGCGAACCAGGCGCGGGGTCACGATGATCACCAGATCTGTTTCATTTTTCTGGTACGAGTTCGACTTGAACAGTGCGCCGAGAACCGGAACTGTGCCGAGCCAGGGCAATTGTTGCGTTGCCTTGCTGTGATTGGCCTGCAGAAGTCCGGCGATGGCAAAGCTCTGGCCGTCTCTCAACTCCACCGTCGTGTGGGCTCGGCGCACGATCAAGCTTGGAATTTCGATGTTGGCCAGACGCAAGGTTGTGGTGAGGTCGAGCTGCGACACTTCCGGCTCGATCTCCAGGTTGATCAGCCCGCCGGACAATACGGTTGGCGTGAAGGTCAGGCCGACGCCGAACTTCTTGAACTCGATGCGGATTTCATTGTTGTCGGCGCCAATGGGAAACGGAAACTCTCCGCCGGCGAGGAAACTTGCAGTGTCACCTGACAGGGCGACGAGGTTCGGCTCCGCCAGGCGGCGCGCCACACCTTTTTCTTCCAGCGCCTCGATCAGTACGTCGGCATCGACACCGCCACTGAGCAGGGCTCCGAGGATTGCGCCGAACGGCGAGGTGGCGGTGATCAGACCGTTGCCTGTGGCTGCCGCGAACTTCTTGCCGACGACATCCCACCGCACGCCCAGCTCACGGCCAGCCGTGCGGTTAGCTTCGATGAAACGAACTTCGAGCATGACCTGTTGCGGCGATCCAACGCTCAATGCATTGCTGACCGCCCCGGGGGCAAACTGGTTGGCGAGGTTCAATACTTTGGTCAGGGCCGGCGCATCGGGCACCGTGCCGTTGAGCATCAAACGACCGTTGACAGATGCAACCTTGACCTTGGCGCCGGGAACACTCTGCCGGATGGCGGCTCCGACACCAGCAGCGTCGTAAGCGACTTCCAGGTCGAGGATACCGATCAGTTCCTTGTCCTTGTTGTAAATCGATATGTTCGTGGAGCCGACGCCCTTGCCGAGAATGTAGATGGTATGATTGGTCATCGGCAACACGTCGGCGATCGCCGGGTCGCCCACGAGAACTTCGGTGAAGGTCTCATCAACCTCTATGGTCTGCGACTTCTGGGCAGTAATCCGGAGCCGGCCCATGTGGTTGTTTTCAGCGAGACTGTAAATCTTGGCGCGCGCTTCCGCGACGTCAAATCCCATTATGGCGGGTTGCACGGTCAATAGTGCTGCCACTGCGAGACTGCACAACAGTGCGGCCGCATAGCGGGCTCCTGCCCGCAAGTTGCATCTTCCCGATCCTGGGTGTTGCTTGATACTCATGACGCTACCAGACTTCCCTGTACTTTGTTGTGCGGCCTATCGCCGGCTTTCGTCCTTCAGGCGATTTCCCTCACCGCCTTCGGACACTTTCGGTTATTGCGGCTGTACCGCCTCACGAACGTTATATTCACGGCGCTCAAGGCCCCGCGTCACGCCGACGATGGCGTAATCCTCACTGATCACCAGTCTCGATTTGCTTTGCGGCAACTCCTGGCGCGCAACCGAAGATGCAGGCCTCTTGTTGACTGCGAAACTGGCCGCCGGCGCTGCCGCAGAAATCGTTTCGGTCTGTGGTAATGCCAGACCGGAAACGGGCTTGAAGCGAACGCTCAAATCGGAAAGCGTGACACGCCTGGATTTTGCAGCCGTGTTATCTGCAACGGTCTGAAGAGACAGAAAGAGCTTGCCGGTCGATGTCGCCAGCGCAACCTTTTGCGCCTGCATGGTGGAGACCTCAATGGTCACGGCCTTGGCATAACCTCCAGGCATCTTGTCCGTCTTTGTCTTATCTTCGAGAGTTTGGTCAAGTGCCAGCACGCGCACACGCTGCAGCAGGACCTCTGTATATGTTTGATCCGCCTCGGTTCCCTGCCCGTTGACCCTGGTCCACAAAACGTCCACCCGGTCTCCCGGTGTGATCAGGCCAGCAACGCCGAGCACGTCGTCAACACGAACGGTGACCGCCGTGTAGCCGTCACGCAGCAGGGCCGATAGTGACGCGCTTTGACCCGGGCTGGTGATCTTGTTCGACAGGATGGGCTCATTCAACGCGATCGATGTCAGCACCACACGGGCCCCTTCGCTGGTGATGAGGTCACTGGTCGAGCGGAAAGCGCCGGTGGGGATGGCATCTCCGGGCCATTCGATTTCGCTCAACACGCCAGGCGTCAGTGCGACACCATATTTCAGCGGCTTGGAGGCAACGACAATCTTGATCTTGGGCGTTTCCGGCTCAGGTTCTTTTACCGCCGCCGTCTGGAACCGGCTGAACTGGGCGTCGAACCAGGCATTTGACAAGTAGACCGCCGAAACGGCGCAAACCAAAGCCAGGCCCATGGCAATCATCAGCTTCACACGGATCTTGCGGCCGCTGATGGCGGCAGTAATGCCGGTTCCACCGAACTTCGATGAAGAATCGGAGGCTTGAAGTGTGACCTGATCGCGAATTTTCTGCATTTTCCGCCGTCGCCTCTGGCGCCTCGAAATACCGGATTTTCCGGTCAAACGAAGCGAATTACCCATGAATTACAACGACACGCTACCACCGGCGGCTGAAGTTTCCGCTTAGGTTGGCGTCTAAATACTTGTCTTGTTTGATTAAAATTTTATCGAATTGGGCGCGTTGAGGATCCGTTCGACCGCGCGCGCACAGGCTTCCGGCTCTTCAAGCTGAAGCATATGGGTGGTGTTTGGAATAAGCTCGTATTCGATACCAAGCTCCGATGCCAGCGCCTTGCAAAGGCGGGCCGGAGTGTCTGTGTCAGGCAAACCGGAATCCGCACCAATGATTGCCAGTGGAACATCCATGCGCTCGACCAATTGCGACCACAGGCTGCCGTCGCGCTGGGTTTTGAACAGGTGGGCCTCGTAATCCCCAGGGCATGCAAGCTCCCAGCCGACGTGGCCCGAGCAGCGCCGTAATGTGGCCTCCGCGAACAACTCATGGGCTCCGGCGACCCACCGCGAAAACTGACGTCGTGACCGCAAGACATCGGCAAATTCAGCCGGCGCACCGTATGTTGCAGGACGCCGGCGCGCCAGGCGTTCCATTCTGCTGAGATGTTCGTCATGCACCTGGCGCAGTTCATGTCCTTCACGGGGATAAAATGGCGGATCGAACAGAACAAGCTTCTGCCAGGCGCCGCCAAATTTGAGAACCTGACGGACTGCTGCAATCGCCGTCAGCGAATGAAAGCAGCCGATAATCGGTTTCTTGCCGAACAGCCGGGCTATTTCGGACTGGATTTCATTCATGTCCTGCCCGACACGATCCCAGTTATGTCCGGCAAAACTATGCAGCGGATTGCGGCCGTGATTGCGGGCGTCAAACAGAATAACGTCATATGTGTCGATCAAAAGCCGCCAAAACGGCAGATAAGCGTCAATGGCCAACCCGTTGCCGTGACTGAGCGCCAGACGCACACCATCCGGCCGGCCGAACCGGCGAAGCAAAATTCGCGCGCCGTCCGTCATTTCGACCATGTGGCTCTCTGCCGGTTCCGGCACTTTCAGTAGAATGTCGTCCATTTCCGTCTGCGTCCGTTGACACCCGTGCTCCGCGCCGGGGGCGAGTTATAGCCCGTCGCACCCCCCGTTGCAGTGGCAAAGTCTTGGCGCGGTAGAAGCATTGAATGGCGCTCGGGCGTTCGATCCAAGCGACCTGCAGTGCGCTTTTGAGCCGGGCTGAATACTAGCCGTTGTTGACAGAAAATGGAACAACGTTATACTAAATCTGCGAACTTCACCAAATTGGACATTTGAGCGAGCCGTCGCCGGGAAATTTTGACAGCGCGAAGAATAGAGGGACCAGTGAAATGCCGAAAGTTCTTGTAAGCACGGTTATCAACGCTCCCATCGGGCGGGTTTGGCACACCGTTGGAAACTTTGAGGGTCTTGATGGCTGGA
>JAJFHM010000168.1 GCA_021775625.1 Hyphomicrobiales bacterium
CGATCTTTACCCGTGACGGCGATACCGCCCGCGATTTCGCCAGCCGGGTCAATGTCGGCATGGTCGGCATCAACGTGCCAATCCCGGTCCCGGTCGCCTATCACACTTTCGGCGGCTGGAAGCGCTCCGCCTTCGGCGACCTCAATCAGCATGGCACCGACTCGGTGCGTTTTTACACCCGCACCAAGACGGTCACGTCACGCTGGCCGTCCGGCCTCAAGGACGGCGCGGAGTTTGTCATTCCGACCATGAACTGACGCCTATCTCGCGGTCATGAAAATCCTGCTCGTCTTCTGCCATCCGCGCCGGGACTCGTTTACCGGTGCGGTGGCGGATGCCTTTGCCGATGCGGCAGGCAAGGCCGGGCACGAAATCGAGTTCGCGGATCTCTACGCGGAAAATTTCGACCCGCGGCTCTATGAGCCCGACGAGCCGGACTGGGACAACACCGACAAAAAATATTCCACCGAAGTGCAGGCCGAAATGGCCAGGATCAAACGGTCGGACGCCATCGTCTTCGTGTGTCCGATCTGGTGGTGGTCGATGCCCGCAATGCTCAAGGGCTGGATCGACCGGGTCTGGAACCTGGGCTTTGCCTACGGCACGGCCAAAGTGCCGCTGAGCCACGGTCTGATGATCGGAACGGCGGCGGCGCCGGCCGATGCCTTCGCCAAGCGCGGTTATGACACCGCTATAGATGCGCAGGTGGACACAGGCATCATGAATTACTGCGGCATCGCGACCAGCCGGATCGAACTGTTTCATGACACCACCAGCGATGACGGCACCCGCGCCGGTTTGCTGGAACGCGCGCGCCTTCTGGGCAGCGGTTTTCCGGAAACCCCTTAAGACCATTTTCGCCGCTGGCGGGTGTTGTCATTTCGTTAAGCATAAGACCCTTAAGCTTTCACTCAGAAACGACATGTGCAGGGAGCAACTTGATGGACGTTGCCATCGAAATAGTTGCTCCAAAGCCCGCCTGACTTCGTTTGGCCTCCGGCGGCGCTTTGGAGCGTGAACGGAGGTTATGATGCATATTTCAAAAGTGAAACTTGGTTTATCCGCGCTCGTGTGTGCCGCCATCGTGGCGTCCTCTCCGGTGGCGAACGCGGCCCAATGCGGCAAGTCCGACAAGGTGATTGCGTTCCTGGGCAAGAAGTACAAGGAACAGATCAAGGGCATGGGGCTGGTTGGAACCAAGGGTTACATGCAGCTTTTCGTTGCGGAAACCGGCACCTGGACGGTTCTTCTGACGACACCTGAAGGCGTCAGCTGCATTGTTGCAGCCGGCGACAGCTTCGAAACCATATCTGTAGTGGCGCTCGATCCGAACGCCTGACGGACCGGGAGCGTGGGGCCGAGAGCGGCCGGGCAAATTGATCCCATCAAATGTTTCAGTGTGCTCGAATGTTGCTCTAGACGCCAAATAGGGCTTTGCGCCTTGGTGGTGGTCTGCTACCACCGCGCGGAAATAACAAGACGCGGTGCCGCGCAAGAATGTCCATGGGCAACGAGCTTATTGAGCATTATCAAAGAGTGGTTGCGTCGGGTGAGCTGGAAGCAGACCCCGAACAACGCCGTGTTGCGGAGGGGTTGGCCGAGCTCGAAGACAGGCTGCTCGACTATCAGGCCGCGCGGCGGCGGTCCGCACTGGCCGCCTTGTTTACCGCCCGCGCTCCGGCACCTAAGGGCATGTATCTTTATGGTGGTGTCGGCCGCGGCAAAACCATGATCATGGACATGTTCTTCGAGCGCTCGGGCTTCGAACAGAAACAGCGCGTCCATTTTCACGAATTTATGCAACACGTCCATGCCCAGGTGCACCATCGGCGCCAGGTGCATTCCAAGGGCTATGTGGGCGGTGGCGATCCGATCCCACCGGTTGCGGACGACATCGCGCGCGGTGCGCGGCTTTTATGTTTCGATGAATTCCAGGTCACCGATATCACCGATGCGATGATACTGGGGCGTCTCTTCGCCGCCCTGTTTGAACGCGGCGTGGTGGTGGTTGCAACCTCCAACCGGCACCCCGATACGCTCTATGAGGGCGGATTGAACAGGGCGTTGTTCTTGCCCTTTATCGCAATGCTGAAGGATCGCATGGAGGTGGTCTCGCTGGCTGGTAAGACCGACTACCGGCTTGAGCGTCTCAACGGTGCACCGGTCTACTACACACCGCTCGGTCCGCCGACCGACGCACGGATCCAGTCGGTATGGAAAACGCTCACCAACAGCGAAGCGGGGGCACCGTCGACGTTTGAAGTCCAGGGCCGGGTGCTGGAAGTGCCTCAGGCCGCCAGGGGCGTGGCGCGGTTTTCATTTGCGGATTTGTGCGAACGCCCGCTGGGGGCTGCGGACTTCCTCAAAGTTGCGCGCAACTTCCATACGGTCATTCTGGAACGGATCCCGCAGCTGGCGCCTGAGAAGCGCAACGAGGCGCGGCGGTTCGTCAATCTGGTGGACAGTCTCTACAACAACAGGGTCAAGCTGATTGCGTCCGCTGCGACCGCGCCTGATGATATCTATCGGGCGGGCGATGGTACGTTCGAGTTTGCCCGCACAGTTTCGCGGCTGTTTGAAATGCAATCCGCCGACTACATGGCGCTCGGTCACGGGTCCGAATGAGGTGCTTGCTGCACCCGGCCCGTGGTGAATTCTTCGAGCCCTATTCCGGAGTCGGTGCGTCCGTAATGCCGCTTGTCGACGTGATGGTCTGGCCCGGTGTCTGGACAGGCTGATCGGCCCCGGCGTTGTCCTTCCGGGTCTTCTCCCATTTGAACAGGGTGAACTCGCCGCTGCTATCGGTCACCAGGCCTTCGCCCTCCGGTATTTCGTCTATGGCGGTGAATTCGAAACTGTCGGCGGCAGCGATCGGGCACGACGCCAGTGTCAAAGCGCCCAAGAGAAAGCCGGTTGGCAAGTTTATGAAATGTCTGGTCATGGTTTCCCTCACTTGACTAGAACTTGACCCGCGCGCCGGTCATGACGGCGACGACGTTGTCGGGGTCAGCATTGGCGATGGCCGTGAAGTTGGTGCCGGCGACGAGAACCGCGGCTGAGTGCTCGAGTTCATGCATGCGCACCGCAAGGTAAAGCTCGGTGCCGACCACGTCGATCTTCTGGACGACCGCTGCGCCATAGGACCAGGCCTCGTCACCCTGGCGGGCAACGTTTTCATTGAAGGCCACGTCAAACGATACAGCCGTGTAGCCCAAATCGATGACATCGAATATCCAGCCCACCTTGCCGTAGTAGAAGTGGGCGTCACGTTCGGTCGGACCGGCGCCTACGCCTTCCTGCATGCCGGCGGCGAACGTAAAGTTGAGGCCGTTGGACAACAGCAATGAGGCTGAACCGCTGACCTGATAGTCGCAGCAAAACCCCTGGGCAGTATCGCCGTTCACATAGGAGAAGGCGGCGGCAAATTTGTGCCCGTCGAAACTCTGTGCAAACCGCGCTGCAAGATCCCACTCGTTGTCGTCGGTAATAGAGCCGGAGAACCGGAAGCCGTTAAGGCTCGGCGTGTCGTAACGCACCCGGTCGGTCCGGCTCAGACCGTCCATATTGCTGAACACGTTCCGGATGCGTTCGCCGTTCTCGATTTCCAGGCCGCCGGCCATGTCTTCGATGCCCGAATAGGCCACGACGCCGGTCTTGGAGAGATCGACTTCCGAGGTGCCGTTGGAGGCGGTGTCGCCCTGGCCGAGCCACAAGCGGCCCCAGGTCTCGCTGTCGAACCAGAGTTCAAGTTTGCGTTCGGTGAAATTGTCGGCTCCGGCAGTCCCCTGGCCGCTCTGGTCGAAGCGGATCCCGGACGAAGTGTTGGATTCAAACTGCACCTCGATCTGGGCGCCCACCTTCAGATCGCAGTTGACGCGGCCCACGGCGCGGGCGCGCAGGCGTGTGGATGAGTTGTCGTTATCGACGAAGAAAAAGTCATCGACGAAACCATTGTCGGCATAAAGAAACGCCCGGTTGACCTGACCTGAGATTTTCAGGGCAATGTCCTTTTGGCACTCGTCGACCGGATCCTTGTCGGCGGCAGAGGCCGGGTCGGCTGCCCCCGTCATCATTGTGGCTCCAATCAGAGCCGTTGCTGCCATTAGGTATTTGGCGCGCATAAGATTTCCCCTTCATATTTATCGCTACGCGTTTGGTTTGACATCCGACGGGATGGCCTCCGTGCGCCTCGGTATATCGGGGGAAATGCGACAGTTCTATTACGATTCTTCGTTCGAATATCTATTTCTGTGCAGTGTTGTCAGGATATCACAAATTGTAATGGGATCGTAATTCATATGTTACAACGATGTCATATATGACATTCATATGACACACGAGATATACTTATTATTATTCTAAATTGAAAATCAGTACAACAAATATCGTCGCTTACACTTACGTATTCGATACAAGAATTCTGATGTTCCCCATCCTGAAGATTGAGATTTATGCCACGAAGGGCGCTTGCTTGGATCCCGCACACTCCCCCTGCAGGAGCTGTGGGATTCTAAGGGGGGCAGTCTTGCAAGGGGTCGGTATTCACGATACACCCGCCATGAACACTGGTTCAGTCGCAATGACCGGCTCTGGCGGGCCGAGCGGATCGGACCGCTAACCTAACCGACAGGGGATACATCCATGGCACGCAACAAGATCGCATTGATTGGCGGCGGCATGATCGGCGGAACGCTGGCGCATCTGGCCGGTCTTAAGGAACTGGGCGATGTTGTTCTGTTCGACATCGTCGACGGGTTGCCGCAGGGCAAGTCGCTGGATATCGCCGAGTCGTCTTCTGTCGAAGGCTTCGATGCCGCCATGTCGGGCACCAACCAGTATTCCTCGATCGAAGGTGCCGACGTTGTGATCGTGACCGCGGGTGTTGCGCGCAAGCCCGGCATGAGCCGTGACGACCTGCTCGAGATCAACCTCAAGGTGATGGAGCAAGTTGGCGCCGGCATCAAGAAATATGCCCCGAAGGCCTTTGTCATCTGCATCACCAATCCGCTCGATGCCATGGTCTGGGCGCTGCAGAAAGCCTGCGGCCTGCCGACGAACATGGTGGTTGGAATGGCGGGCGTGCTCGACTCAGCACGGTTCTGCTACTTCCTGTCGGAAGAGTTCGGTGTATCGGTGGAAGACGTCAACGCATTCGTGCTTGGCGGCCATGGCGACACAATGGTGCCGCTGGTGCGCTATTCCACGGTTGCCGGCATTCCGGTGCCGGATCTGGTGAAGATGCGCTGGTCGACCGACAAGCGTATCGAAAAGATCGTCGAGCGCACCCGCGATGGTGGGGCCGAAATCGTCGGCCTGCTCAAATCCGGCTCGGCCTATTATGCGCCGGCCAGTTCTGCAATCTCCATGGCGGAGGCCTATCTCAAAGACAAGAAACGCGTTCTGCCCTGTGCCGCTTATCTCAACGGCCAGTACGGCGTCAAAGGCCTTTATGTGGGCGTGCCGGTAGTGCTCGGCGCAGGCGGTGTCGAAAAGATCGTCGAGATCAAGCTGGAACGCGACGAAAAGGCGGAGTTCCGCAAATCGGTCAAATCGGTTGAA
>JAJFHM010000169.1 GCA_021775625.1 Hyphomicrobiales bacterium
GGCAAGGTGCACATGAGCAGCGCGGCCAAGAACGTTGAACTTCACGAGGTATCGAAAGCCTTCGGCGCGACCCGGGCGGTGCTGCCCCTTTCGCTGCAAGTGCGTGCCGGCGAGTTCCTCACATTGCTGGGCCCCTCGGGCTGCGGCAAGACCACTCTGCTGCGTCTGATCGCCGGCCTGGAACAGGTAAGCGAAGGCGTTATCAAGGTTGGCGGTGAAGATGTCACGGACGCGCCCCCGAACCGGCGCGACACCAGCATCATGTTCCAGGATTATGCACTCTTTCCGCATAAAACGCTGATCGACAATATTGCCTACGGTCTCAAAATGCGGGGCATTGCGAAGCGGGAACGCAACCAACGGGCCATGGCCTGGCTGCAAACCATCGAGCTCTCGGGCTTTGAGCACAGACTTCCACATCAGCTCTCGGGCGGTCAGCGGCAGAGGGTCGCGCTGGCGCGGTCCCTCATAGTCGAGCCCGGTGTATTGCTGCTCGATGAACCGCTGGGCGCACTGGACGCCAACCTGCGGCGCCAGATGCAACACGAGCTCAGACGGGTTCACAACGACGTGGGGCTGACGTTCATTTACGTGACGCACGACCAGGAAGAGGCCCTGACCATGAGTGATCGCATTGCGGTCATGCGCGGTGGGCGGATAGAACAACTGGGAACGCCATCGGAGGTCTACGATACTCCCGAAACAGAGTTCGTCGCGCGGTTTATCGGCCAGTGCAACGTCCTGGAAGCGGAAGTTACGGCGTGTTCCCGGAAATCGATTACATGCCACGCGGACGGCCTGGCGACGATCACGATCGCCGAACCAAAGGGGGCGTTGCCGGCGAAAGCTGACCGCGTTCTGGTGGCGCTGCGGCCCGAGGCCATTCACCTGGCGAACACTACGAAAGCACCGTCAAAGAACGGCGCGCGGCTGCGGGTCAGCGACGTGACCTTTGTCGGATCGGCGCTGAAAATTAGGGCAACACCCATAACGGGAGGCGTGCTCGATATTGTTCTTTCTCGAAGCGATCTGGAACGCGAGTTGCCTGAACCGGGCCGCGAAATCACGGTGAAGTGGGGTGCCCGGGCGGCAACCCTGCTGCGCCGCTCGCCCGAAGATCACTGACGGGGTATTGGAGATGCGCGATCCCAAATCAACATTGGACGTCACCAGGGCCCGCGAATCCAGCGCAGCGAATACGTTTCGCACCGTCGACAACCCTCCGGTTTTCGTGCGCGGCGACGGGCCCTGGTTGTTCGAGGCGGACGGGACCAGATGGCTCGATCTGGTGTGCGGGTCGAGCACCACGACTCTCGGCCATAATCACCCGGCACATCTGGCGGCCATTCAAGATGTGACGGCAACCGGCATACTGCACACCGGCACAAGGCTGCCGTCGCCTTTCAGGGCCGACCTTTATGAGCTCCTTGGCAGCATTCTGCCCGGCGAGCTTTCGTGCTTTCAACTTGTGAACTCCGGCGCCGAGGCCGTGGAGGCAGCCATCAAGGCGGCGCAGTTCGCCACCGGCCGCACCCGTCTTCTGTCTTTCGAAGGCGGTTATCACGGACGTACCCTCGGCGCATTGTCAATCACCCATGGCGAGCGCATCCGGAAACCCTTTTCGGTTTTCGAGGAAATCGTCGACTTTCTTCCCTATCCCTATCCCGACGATCCGACGGGCGCGGCAACGAGCGCAGATGACTGTCTCGCCGCGCTCTCACAGCGGCTGCAAGACCTTGAACATACGGGCGATCTTCCCGCCGCAGTGGTCATCGAACCAATTCAGGGCGTGGGGGGTGTCGTGGTGCCGCCCGACGAGTTTGTCATCGGCGTGCGCGAGCTCACGCGGACGTTCGATGTACTGCTCATCTGTGACGAGATCTGGTCGGGCTTCGGCCGAACCGGGCGCTGGTTCTCCTTTGAGCACACGGCCATCGTGCCGGACATGGTGACCATGGGCAAGGCGCTGTCGGGAGGATTGCCTCTGTCGGCGGTCGCTGGCCGGGCCGACGTTCTCAAGGCCTGGCCGCCGGGCATGCACACCAGTACATTCCAGGGTAATCCGGTCGCCTGCAACATGGCCTGCGCCACGATCGCGACAATCCGGGATCAGAACCTGCTTGGCCACATTGAAACCGTTGTCGCCACGGAGCTGGAACGCACCCTGCGGCCTTTGGTCCGTCTCGACCGTATCCACGCCGTGCGCGTTAACGGGGCTCAGGCGGCCATCGAACTCCTGGACGGAAATGGCGAGCCGGACGCAGATGCGGTCATGCGCCTGCAGAGGCGCGGGCTTGAACACCACATCCTGATTTATGCTGGCGGCCGGTACGGCAATGGCGTGATGTTGGTGCCGCCGATCAATATCGATCGGAACGTGCTGGCTGACGGACTGGACATCATAAGGGAACTTATCGAACAGGAGGTTTCCAGCTGACATGAGTGACCCATGTGAACTTTCCGCCGTCGAGGCGCGCGCTCTGATCGGCTCCCGGAAGCTGTCGCCGGTGGAACTGCTCGAAAGCTGTCTTGCGCGGATCGAACGCCTCGATCCGGTTCTGAACGCCTTTCCGATCCGCTGCTTCGAGCAAGCGCGCGAGGCGGCACGGGCAGCGGAAGACATGGTTATGAAGGGCGAACCACTTGGACCATTGCATGGGCTTCCGCTCGGCGTGAAAGATCTCAATGACCTGGCAGGCGTGCGGACGACCCAGGGGTCTCCGCTGTTTGAGAGCTTCGTGCCGGAAGAGGATGACAACATCGTCGCGGCCATGCGGGCAGCAGGGGCGATCGCGGTCGGCAAGACGAACGTGCCGGAGCATGGGTTCGGCGCGACCACCGACAACCCTCTCTTCGGCACCACCAACAACCCTTACAACCCGGCACTTTCGGCCGGGGCATCATCAGGCGGCACCGCGGTCGCCCTTGCCAGCGGCATGGTTCCCCTCGCCATGGGGTCGGATTTCGCCGGCAGCCTCCGCACACCCGCCTCGTTCTGCGGCATTGTCGGGCTCCGCCCATCGGTAGGCGCGGTTGCCAGCGCGCGGCGCGGTTTCGGCTGGCTGCCGTTCGACGTCGAAGGTCCAATGGCGCGCACCGCGGCCGATGCGAAGCTCCTCATGGCCGGAATGATGACCAACGACAGCCGCGATCCCCTGGCCTATCCGGTGACGCAGGCGTTTTCGACACCTGTCAAAACAACCGACCTCGCAGGTCTCAAGGTGGCGGTTTCCGAAGATCTGGGATTTGCGCCTGTAAGCCGCGAGGTCCGCACGGCATTCCGTCAGAAGCTCGATCAGATTTCCGGATTGTTTGCATCCCTTAAGGAAGCGCATCCCGACATGAGCGAGGCGGACCGGGCATTCTACGTGCTTCGTGGCATCGGATTCGTTCACGATTTCCGCCCGATCCATGACGAAATGCCGGATGCGCTTGGTGCGACCATCACCGATGAACTGGAGCGGGCCGAACGATTGTCGATTGCGGATATCGGCTGGGCGAGCGCCGC
>JAJFHM010000170.1 GCA_021775625.1 Hyphomicrobiales bacterium
GCTGAGGGTCCTTCGGGGTCTGAAGTTCGGCGGACGGAGCCTTCGGGTTTTGTCTGGGTGGTCGCAGGACCGGCAACGGTTTTGAGATCGCATTCATGAGACCGCCGCTGGCGATGGATTGCTCTTCGGAGCGGAACAACGGTACCGGTAGGCGCATGAAAAAGTGCGGAGCTGCTTCGGCGGCTCCGCATTTTGCTGTCTGGGGCATGCGGTAAGCCCTCACTTCCTGCTCTGACACCTCTGCAACAAATGAAACGCAATTGGTCCGGTCTGCTTACATGCCGGAAACAATGGCCTCCTATATCCGTCATCAGTTGAGATGATCGAATACCGAGGCACATATCAATGAGCACACAGTCAGCAACGTTCGAGCGCCGTCCCGAAGGCAACGCCGTCGATTGCGAATTCGCGCCATTGGATTGGCCTGAGGCCGAGATTTGAGACCCAAAACCCACACCAATCTCAAAGGACCAATCCCCATGTTTCGCAAGACACTGATTGCCGCTGCCATTGCAACCGCTGCCCTGACCTCGGGCGCTGCGTATGCCGCCGACAACGCCGTGGCGACTTCCGGCGACTACAAGCAGTACATCCACAAGATCGCACAACGCTCCGATTACGAGCGCTGCAACCGCTTCAGCATTCGGGTGTTCAACGCCTGCCTCGAGCAGGCCGGCGGCAACTCGCAAAAAATCCGCTCCTGCCGGTCGCACTACCAGTCCAATGTGGTGCGGTGCCAGGGGCTCAGCCGCTAGTACACCGTATTTTGAACGGACACAGGCGCCCGGCTCGAAGCCCGGGCGCCTTTATTATTGGTCCCCGCCCTGCATGTTGGCATTGAACCGTTATGGTGTTTATTCTGCGCCGCACGAATTAGGGTTCACATTCAGGGAGGGTATCGTGCCGACCTATACTTGTACTGCCGCCAAGGGGTTTCTCAATCAGGATCAAAAGGCAGCAATCGCCCGTGTGGTGACGCTGGCGCACGCCGAAGTCACCGGCGCGCCCACTCACTTTGCGCAAGTCATCTTTCAGGGGGTGCCCGAAGGCGATCACTTCATCGGCGGCATCCCGCTCGCCCATGATCACGTCTTTGTCTATGGCCGCATCCGCGACGGACGTAGTGCTGTTGACCGCAAGACCCTGATCAGGCGTCTCACCGACGATGTCGCCGACGCCGCAGGTCTTCCATCGTTCTCGGTCTGGGTTTACCTTCTGGAGTTGCCGGCTGCGGCAATGGTGGAATTCGGCCACGTTCTACCCGAGGCGGGAGAGGAAGCCGCCTGGACCGAGGCCCTGCCGCAGGATGATCGCAAACGGATGGATGTTATTCAGGGTGGATTGGTGAAGTAAGCCCGCACAAGGGCTTTGTGCCCTGAGCGCACAAACAAGGACCGCTTTATGCAAAAAGGGCGGTTCCCACGAGCCGCCCCTGAAACTGCGTTCTACCGGTTACGCCTTCAGCGACCGTGAAACATTCTTCCAAGCTCGTTCAGATTGAAGCTTATGCCCGCCGTAATGGAGAATGCGTTATTGAGCTCGCCAAAGTCTCCCGTCGTGTTGCTGCCGACAGAGATCCCCCCGGTGTCCACGGTATCGTTGAAAAAGTAGTACATGCCCTGAATCTTGAGACTGTACCAGTTCTCCGGCCGCCATTCTACGCCTGCCCCGATAACAAAGCCGGTGTCATCAAGATCAAAATCCGCAAAAGAACTCTGGCGCGAACCCCATATGCGGTGCTCGGCCTGGATGAATGCGACGCCACCAGTAGCAAAGAGCAAAAGGTCATCTTGCGGCAAGAAGCCCAGTCGGCCCCGGATCGAGGCCAGCAGATCGACGCTGTCTTCGATGCCGGTAACACTGGTCGCAGAGGTCAGGTTGCCGCCAGGTTGATACTCTTCCATGGCGGATAACAAGACATCCGCCTCAACACCAATCACAAATGAATTGATCTGGTGGTTATACCCGAAATGGAAACCGCCGACCAAACCACTGATGTCCGAGCCCACCGCTGCCTAGATGGTCTGGCCGCCGGAATGCAATCCATCAAAGTCAGCCCCCCCGACGCCAATATCAATCCCGCCGTAAAATCCGGTCCAGGAAGACTGCTCCTGTGCAATTGCCGGGTCGAGATTACTTGCACCAACGACAATGGCCAGAGCCGCCACCCCACTCAGTAGGCTTTTTCTAAGGCCTGAACTTTCCATGTGCCACGTACCCCAAGTGCCCCAACGGCAACGAATTAATACGTTGTTAACATACTCGTCACCGCCTCCCCACGCCAGATTTTAGCGCCATCTGTTCTCCACGATGGAACTACTCCGACCATTCCGCATACAGACAAAATACTCAAATCAAACAGTGCCTTAACCGGAAAACGGGCACGCAGTGAATTCAGATGCGGCGTTGCAGAAATGCAACACTCAAAATTAACTTTTTGATACAGTCAGGCAAAACCGTCTCTCCACCGCCGATGATACCGTTTTCGCCACATGAGCAACCTGTTTGTATGTCTCCGATTCCACACCGAACGCATGCAAGCCGTGGCCCCAAATTCTGCCCACACAAAAAACAGGCCCGTCAATTCGTGGTGAAATCACAGACCTGCTAATGTAAAGTGCCAAGCCACTGTGATAGTCAGCCCAAGGACATCGTCTGCGTACTGCCCTGGTCAACGGAGAATGAGGTGGCAGCAATGCCGAGCACGACAACCGCAAGGTCTTCGCGTGACCGCAAGCAAATGAAGCAACCTGCTAACCCGCTGCGTGAGGCACGTAATCAACTGGAACGTGCCGAGCAGTTGAGACAATCCGGCAAGCTTGTTCAGGCGCAGAAGCTTTGCGAGGAGGTTCTCAAGCGCCATCCGGACTATGTGGGCATGCTGCACACGCTGGGCCTCGTGCACGCAGACAAGCGCGATTATGCAAAGAGCCTGCCGCATCTCGTGCAAGCCGCAATGTTAAATCCCCACGACTGGAAGACCCTGACTGTGCTGAGCGGTGTCTATCTTCGGCTGGGTGCCCGGGAAATGGCGGCCCGGACGCTTGAGCAGGCACAACAAATTCAACCGCAAGACGGCAATATCCGCGCGACGCTGGGTGAGATCTACCGGGACGATCGCGAATATGAAGCGGCAGCAGACGCCTATCGCAAAGCGCTCGAGCTTAACCCGTCTCTGCATGAAGTGCAGTCAGGTCTTGGACATTGCTGCACGCATCTCGGACGGCACGAAGAAGCCGCCAAGGCGTTTTCAAATTTGGCCAAGCACCATCCCGGCTCGATCAACATGCTCTATTCGTTAAGTCAGTTGCCGTCGCATTTGATCGATGTAGATCTGCTTTCCCTGCTTGATAAGGCGGTACTGGAGCCAAGCCAGGAACGCGGTCATTTCGAGTCGTCTGTGGCATTTACGAGAGCATCGGCCCTGCACACCCTGAAACGCTACGACGAGGCCTGGACGCCCCTGCTCGACGCCAACCGCCTGGTGTTTCCGGAACACGAAAAGACAGTCGAGATTGACACCAAGATTCAGAATATCGTTCTGGACGGGGTTAAGCAGAATGCCGGTGTCATGAAAGGGCCGGAAGCGGAAAATGACGGCATTCCCATATCGCTGTTTGTCCTTGGGCCCTCTCGATCCGGCAAGACGACAACAGAATTTCTGATCAGTTCCATCGCCGGGGTCAAACGGGGCTATGAGAACCGGATACTGGAAAATGCCGTACGTCACACGTTCCAGACAGCCGGCCTCCCGACGCGTGACTGGATTGTCGAACTCCCCCCTGCGCTGGATGAGATGTGCCGCAACTTTTACCTCAAGGAGCTGGAGCAAAGAGCGGGAACGGCAAACGTCTTCACCAACACCCACCCAGGGCACATCACCAGCGTTCTCCGAATAGCCAGCGTATTGCCAAACGCCCGGTTCGTTTTCGTCAAACGAAACTTGGACGATGTCATCCTGCGCATATTCATGAAGAAATATCGCGAAGGGAACTCTTATGCCTACAACTTGGCCGCCACACGGGATTATGTCACCTGGTACTATGAAATGATTGACGCGCTTGCGGAAAAACTGCCGCATATTTCGACGGTCGTGCAATATGAGGACATGATCGTTGACCCGGCTGGCGCACTCAAAGCGGCTGCAGATCTCTGTGACCTGGATTTATCGGACGTCACCGTCCCGACATTGGGCGACGACCGTGGCTGCAGCGATCCTTACCGGGATCTGATTGCCGCGGAGCTTTCAAACTGATCGGGACCGGTCACGGCGTGGACCGTGCCTTGCCAGAAGACGTGAAAACCCGGTCAAAGCGATTCCATATGAACGTGAAACGATCTAGCGCGTCAGGAAATTCACCAGCCAGCGCGAAACCAGTCCACCGTCAATCGGACCGTCCAAAGACTTCAGCGCCGCATCGAAGCACTCCGCGCCCAGTTGCTCTTCCCGGCGGCAGTAGATCGACTTCGCCGTTTCCGTCGCCATCTCCGGATGAGCCTGTAAGGTCAGAACATTCTCGCCG
>JAJFHM010000018.1 GCA_021775625.1 Hyphomicrobiales bacterium
GTCCATCCAACCCCACGATAGCCCGCGCGACGACCGCTGGTACCTGCCGCTGATGGCGCCCAACACCAAAGGGGAGAAGTTTTCATGGCTCGACCCGACGGCGATTTACATCAACGGCGCGGCGTTCCACGCGTTGCTCGATGATCTGTGCGAACCGTTTTCAGCACAAGAGATGGATGTGGTCGCGGGGCTTGACGCCATGGGCTTTGTGCTAGCTGCCGGAATGGCAACGCGCTTAGGGGTAGGCATGTTGCCAATCCGCAAGGCCGGGAAATTGTGTGTGGAAACCGATTCAGCAACCTTCACCAACTATTCCGGCCGCACCCAGGATATGGAAATGCGCAAGCCCGCCTTTGCGCCCGGCACCCGCGTCCTCCTGGTCGATCAATGGGTCGAGACAGGTGGCACGATGGCAGGGGCGATTAAACTGGTGAGCCAGCAGGGTGGTACGGTAGCGGGCATGGCCGCGGTCGCGATTGAGGAAAACGCCCAGACCGATGGTTATCGCGAAAAGTACAAATGTGTTGCCGCCGTAATCCAGGGCACGCACTGGCAGCAACAGTGCAATGCCCAGGATCTCGAGAGCTTCAAGGCCTACAGGCCGGAGCACGGGTTTCCGGTAATCGGGGGGTAGGGGCTGCCGGCAGGCAAGAACAGGCCATTCATCGCATCTTTTTTAATTTTGTTACTGCCTCTGTAGTCCTGGTGTTCACGGCCGGCGCGCTCGCCCAGTTGGTGATTTTGTGGCAGATCATTAGCTGACGGGGCGAGACACCAAAACGACGGCCATGCGGGGGCTGTTGTAGGATGGGATCCTCACGGCAGACGCGGACCATTCCCGCGAGGCGGTACCTGCCTTGCCATTGCATGGAAGCAGTCCCGGCCACCAACCGGACCGGGAAATAGATCGCTTCACGTTCATATGGAATCAGTTTGACCGGGTTTTCACGTCTGCTGGCAAGGCACGGTTCACGCCGTGGTCTGGCTGACCACAAGTGGGCCGTAACGCAGTCAGAGGGCGTGAAAACCCGGCCTTCGGTGGTCCAAATCGGCCCGTCGGCCACGTTGCAGCGCTTGCCCGATGCACCGCATCGCGCTTCGCACCGCGCCTCACCGAACGAACCGATTTGGACCATCAAACGGTTCCGTGTAAACATGAAGCGCTCTAGCGCGCTGCTGGGCCGTCTTCTCCAATGCGCTCAGCTCTTCACCTTTCAGCTGGAATGCCATCGGACAGCTGCAAGCCGGAATCATAAAAGGCCTCGGAACAGCGCAGAACCCGAAACAGACCTTCCGTCCACGCATACCGGCCCAACTGTCTCCCGCCCCGGTTCAGCCTGTGGCGGATGAGATACCCCAGGCGCTGCCGGGTCAGTCCGTGGTTTCGCCTCCCAGATTTCCAATGAACTTGAACAACGCGGCAATATTCTGAGCAGATTTCTTGGCTCATTTGATGCGCTTGTTCGGGAACCGGTCACCAAGACAAGGAAACCTATAATCGATGAGCAAGTTAACACATTCTGGCATCTGTTCGGCTTTGCAGGCGACCATGCGGACAATGAACTGCGGGAAGCCCTGGTACACGAAATCGGAATGGTCCTCGGCGGACAGATGGCGATACATTCAGATGCGGGCCTGCCAGATGCAGCTCGCGTCTTTGGATGGCTATCCCCGGAGTTAAGGGTATCGCTTGTTGACGGGTTGATGAGCGGGCTCTCTGATGGGCGCCGGGGACGTTTCGATGGAATCCTCGACAACACGTCGAACCCGTTCGTCCGGCAAACCATCCCTCAAGCGTTAACCGTTCTTCGGCGACGTCGACCGGAGTTGCAGCGCGAACGGCCAAACACTGCCCGGGCGATTGACGAACCGGACACGCTCGCTGCTAGAAGAGCCAGAGATGCTCCTGAGATCCGGCCCGACCTCGATCCTCCAGATGAGGTGATCCGCCAATTCCGTCTGGACACGGGCATCCCGAAGCTGAACACTCTGGCTGAGGCCACAAGCAATATCCCCGAACTCAACACTGAGCCGATCCGGGGCATGTCCAAGCGCACCCGGTTCAAGGTAAAGCCGCAAGGGCCGGTGAAGACACTGGATGAAATCTACGGCAAGGATCGCATCAGGACTCCGTTTAAATTACCCCGTGATCTTGAACATGCGGAGGAAGAAGTGCTGAACGAGCTAGGCCTGCGTATTCGCAAGTTAAGATTGAGCGATGAAGATTTAGACGGTAAAGTGGTATCAATCATCATTTCGAACGAGAATGGGGTGTGCGGTGGCTGCACAGCGGGCATTCCGGGCCTCTCACATCGCCCAGAAAATGGGATCATCCGGCAGTTCAGCGAACGGTACCCGACTCTGACCCTCCGGTTCCGCGCCGTGAACGGCGCCGAGGCGGTCACGGGCAAGGCTAAGATTCTGGTCATCAGAAACGGAGAATGGATAACACCATGACACTCACCGAAGAAAAGATGCTTGCCGAGTTTGAACGGATGACGCCGGAAGTGGCGATCAAACTCCATATTGATATGCTCGAAGATTTGATACCGATTTTTCTGGAAACCGTAGACAACGACAAGACGTTCAAGGGTCTGATCGTTGCCCTGAAGAATTCTATCAACGCCGGCCGGAGCTGGCTCCGCGGCGAGATCACCGATCCCATGCAGGTGATAAATTCAATGGAGGGGCCGCCAGCTCTCGCCAGCAAAGAACTCGACCACGAGGGCTCGGAGCACTTCGGCGACGTCTCATTGCTCGTGATCTTAGCGGCGAACGCCATTTACTATGCATCGGATATCCAGTTCGACCGGGTGGGCGACTCCCACAAGCCGCAGTCGCTCGATTATGAGGTTACCAGTGAGGAACTGGCGGAGGAGCTTGCCGAACGGCTTGGCCAGGCAAGCTCGCGCATGGTGCAGCGCATCGAAACACTGTGGAACGAGAAGATGGCGCAGATCTAACCCGGTCTCGGAGGGCTGCGCAAAGCCGTCCGCGCCGGATATCGTCTGGAGACAAGGGTGACATCCTGAACCGCGCCGAGGCGATCACGGGCAAGGCCAAGATGCCGGTCATCGGAGACGGGATTACGGTCATGTCACCGAAATTGGGCGGCAGTTTTCGTTTCCGGACCTAGAGCATTTTCCGATCATATTGAACCATCTGACCGGAAAATGCTCTAGCGCTTGTTCGGCGGCATGCGGCAGTCGTTGCGGTGCATGTAGCAATCCGCGTTGACCACCAATCTGTCGTTGAACACATCCACCACCGCGTACATCGGCGGCTCGTCGGTGTAGCGTGAATTCGCACCGTTGCGCCGCAGCGGCACCTGATGGCAGATGGCGGGCAGTGCGGAACACGAAATGCCCTTCCAGTTGACGAAGACCGGGCGGTGGACGTGGCCGAAGAAGATGTGCCGGATGTTTGCCTTGGGCCCAAGGGCATCTTCGAACGCCGGCACGTCTTCCAGCTTGATCCGGTCCATATAGGGGATCTCGATGTCGAAGGGCGGGTGATGCATGAAGATGCAGACCGGCGTGTCACCGGCTGCAGCGATCCG
>JAJFHM010000171.1 GCA_021775625.1 Hyphomicrobiales bacterium
TGGTCCCTCGGCGACGGCACGACCGCCAGAAACAGGGAGACGTCCGGCGGCGGGCGGCGAAAGGACTGGTCGGTGTGCCAGCCCCGGCGATGCGGGAACTGGACGGGGAGCGTCCCCTCTACCGTCAACGGCGGGTCGGGCGGCGGCGGCGGTTTCACCGCGCCGGCTGATTTTCCGGCGATCAGCAGGATCTCCGGCACCTCGGGGTGAATGGCGTGCCGCGCTCTGAGCGTCTGCCGGTAATCCTCGACGTCCGGTCCAAACAGCCGACTGATACGGAGCAACAAGGCGGGATCCTCTGCGATGCCTTCCATGCCTTCCAGCAGCAGCAATCCGCCGGCACGGTAAAAGGCGTCCAGAAGGGTTTCGCGATTAGCCTCGGCTGCCAAAACCGTGGCCTTGGCACCCCGGGCATCGGCAAAGGCACAGCGCGCGCCAAACGGCGCACCGTTAATTGGCCTGAGCTGGATAGGGTCATTCGGTGTCATGGCGAGATGCAGCCTCAAGGGTACATGGACGCGAACAGCCTTCAGAGTGTTCGGTTGGCCTGCGTTCCAAAGTTTGTCTTCCCGGGCGCGGAGACTAACGACAGCCGGTTGAAAACTCCATGCTCATGAACATGCACTCCGGACTCTCATCGCAAAAACGTCTGCTTTCGAGTGCATTTTCGCCGCCTGTTTGACAGGCGGGACAAGACAATTCATGACCCACTGCGGAAGTGTGCTCAGCTGCACCGCACTTCCACTATGCGCTAAAAGCGGTCATGCCCCACCCGCTGGTCATTGCCTGCCTGATGGCGGCGGCATCCTTCCTGCACTGGCGCCTGGAACCAAACGCCGGTGCTGACGTGTCGGGGCACCGCCGTGTTGAAATCCAGACCTGATTGGATTGCTGTCGATGATAGCGTTACCATGAACCCCTGACATCTGGTACTTTGCAATCATCATGACTTAGCGAGGCCCCATATGATCACCGCAGTCGTTCAATTCAAACTCACCGCAGGCACGTCGCTCGACGATGCCACAGCGATTTTCCAAAGCACCGCGCCACGGTATCGCGGAATGGCGGGACTGTTACGTAAATATTACCTGTTCGACCCTGAAACAGGCACAGGCGGGGGGTGTTATCTGTTCGAGACCCGTGCTGCAGCAGAGGCAGTTTTCAATGATGACTGGCGGGCGCTGATAAAAGACAAGTACGGCGCGGAGCCCGGCATCCAATATTTCGAAACACCGGTCGTGGTGGACAACGTCAGCGATCAAATCGTCGGCGGCGCGAACGTTGCAGCCGAATGATCGCTTCGAGTTGGAAATCTCCTCTTCGGCTACGGCGAGTTTTAGGTGCATAGCGGGCGTCTCGACATGGCCACCCGCACTTGTGCTTTGGGGCATTTCTCTCCGTGCCGTGAGACTGAACTGACGGGCGTTTATGGCGCTTTATCGCCGTATCGCGCCCGGCCTGAAAACGTCCGGAGTTGAGGCAATCCGGAAGTTCTGAGTGAAATCAGCCGACAACGTCCGTTTTCGGGTGCACTTTCACCGTCAGTTTGACAAGCCGAACAAGGGCATTCATGACCCTTTGCGGGCACCAACATTACTCCAGTCCCGCCAGCCGAAGGCCTTCTACATAGCGTTCAAGGTCTTGGGGGCGCACCCAGGGACTGTATTCCCGAGCCCAGCCAAGTGAGATAGTTGGTTGCAAACGCTTGGTTTCGGCGAGCGCACGGTGCGCCTCGTCCACTTCACCCAGATGAGCTGAGGTGATCGTAAGTATGCGCCAGGCGCCTACCATGTCCGGTCGTGACTTAATCGTTTCGCGGGCCAGCTCACGAGCCTCCGAGTCACGCTCGGCGGTAAACAGTCCGATCGACCGCAGCGCCGGAAGCCACGTATTGAAGGGATCTCGGGGGCTGATCCGGTAGGCTTGATCGAGCGCGTCGCGTGCCTCCCCGACCTTGGCGGCATAGCCCATAAGAATTCCGAGCCAGGCATAGGCAAGTGAGAAGTTCGGGTTCAACTGTAGAGCCTTGCGCACCTCACGGACGGCATCATCGTGGCGGCGGGCATAGGCGTGGACAGCACCCATAGACAAGTGTGCCCAAGGATCTTGCTCATCATACCCGATGGCACGCCGGGCGGTAGATTCGGCTTCCGGGATCAGCCGGGTCGGATCTTCGCCCCAGCCCATCCAGGCATTCCAGATGTAAGAAAAGCTGAGCAGACCTTGCGCTTGGGCGTAACCAGGATCGCGATCGATTGCGGCTTGCAGCAATTCTTGCGCACGCAAAACGTCGGGACCGGTCATGCGCCACAAGTGGGGCATCGAGCGTATCGTCAAGTCCCATGCGTCCAGGTTTTCCGGCGCTTTGCGCTTCGCCCGCTCGCTTTCGGCAACGTACAGTTGGGGCTCAATGGTGGCGACGACGGTTTCGGTTATCTCGTCCTGGACAGCAAACACGTCAGCCAGTTCACGGTCGTAGCGCTCAGCCCAAAGATGATTGCCGGTGGTGGCATCTATCAATTGAACCGTGATACGAGCCCGGTTACCCGACTTACGCACGCTGCCTTCAAGAACGTAGCGCACGCCGAGTTCGCGCGATACCGTTTTGATATCCACGGCTCGACCCCTGTAAGTGAAGCTGGAGTTGCGGGCACTCACGAAGAGCCAGCGCATTCGCGCGAGCCCCGTAATGATGTCTTCTGCTATGCCGTCGGCGAAGTATCCCTGATCTGGATCGCCGGACATGTTGTCGAACGGCAACACTGCGATCGAAGGCTTGTCTGGAAGATCGAGCGAAGCGGGCCCTGCTTCGTAAGTGTTGATGGGTGAATCTGCGCCGCCCAGCTGAATTCGATGAACTCTTACCGGCCGGATGATGTTTTTAACCTGCTGTTCCCCGAGATCGTCGAATCCGATGGCAATTTTACCCTTAATGCTCTGGTAAACGACGTCGGACACACATATTCCACCCGGATCGGCTATCGCCTCCAAGCGCGCCGCCATGTTGACCCCGTCACCGAGGATGTCGTCGCCGTCAATAACTATGTCACCAAGATTGACGCCGACCCGGTAGGCAATTCTTTCGTCGCCGGCAGAATGAGCTTCGCGCGAAATCATCGCCTCCTGTACCTCAACGGCACAGAGGACAGCATCGATAACGCTGTTGAATTCGATAAGCAGGCCATCGCCCATCGACTTGACGATACGGCCGTTGTGCTCCGCGATCTTAGGATCGATCAGTTCTCTGCGGTGGGCCTGCTGGCGCACAATCGTGCCCTCCTCGTCCGCTTCCATAAGGCGCGAGTAGCCCACCATGTCGGTGGCAAGTATGGCGGCCAGTCGACGCTCCATGTCCGAACCTCCCTGTGGCCGGAGCTTACCGGGCATTCGAACCAGCGTCCAATGGGACCGGAGCCCGAGAGTGTCGACTTATGGCCCTTTATCGCCGTATCGCGCGCGTGCCAGAACTTCTGGAGTTGGGAGCCAACCGGACATTCGCCTAAGCGCCCTGGCTGGCCTACAGTCATGACGCCACCGCCTAAAGCACGCCTTCCACCGAGGCCCGGGCGATTTCCGCATATTCGGGGATCGAGAACGCGATCGGGTTGCCGCCGGCGGAAGGGTCTTCCATCGCCATTTCGGCCACCCGATCGATCCGGTCGACTTCGAGTCCCATATCCTTGAGCGTGTGCGGCATGGCGATTTCGGTGCGCAAATCGAGCACCCACTGCATGAAGCCGTCAAAGCCGCCGGAGATCTCGAGGTAGCGCGCCGCCAACTCGATCCGGCCCTCGATGGCCGAGCGGTTGGCTTTCAGGACATAGGGCATGAGCACCGCGTTGAGGGTGCCGTGATGGGCGTCATACAGCCCGCCGAGGGGATGCGACAGGGCGTGAATGGCGCCAAGCCCGCGCTGGAACGCGGTCGCCCCCATGGAGGATGCCACCAGCATCTCGCCGCGGGCTTCGAGATTGGCCCCGTTTTTGACTGCTTCCGGCAGCCAGTCCTTGACCAGGCGCATGCCTTCAAGCGCGATGCCGGCAGCCATCGGGTGATAGCCCGGCGCGCAATAGGCTTCGAGATTATGCGCCAGGGCATCCATGCCGGTGGCAGCCGTGAGGCCTGCCGGCAGACCGGCCGTCAACTCCGGATCGAGGATCACCACGCCGGGCAGGAGTTTCGGGTGGAAGATGATCTTTTTGACGTGGGTCTCTTCATTGGTGATGACCGAGGCCCGGCCCACTTCGGATCCGGTTCCAGCCGTGGTCGGCACACCGATGATCGGAGGGATGGCATCGGCATTGGCCCGCGTCCACCAATCGCCGATATCCTCGAAATCCCATATCGGCCTGTCCTGTCCGGTCATCAACGCCACCGCCCGGGCGGCATCGATGCCGCTGCCGCCGCCAAAGGCGATGACGCCATCGTGGCCGCCGTCGCGGTAGGCCGCAACACCGGCGCTGACATTGGCTTCAATGGGGTTGGATTTGACGTCCGAGAACATCGCGACGCCAAGTCCCGCCGCCGTACAGGCGGCCATGGCGTCGCGCACCATGGGCAGGCCGGCAAGCCCCGCATCGGTGACGAGCAGCGGGTTCTTGATGCCGAGTGCCGCGCAATGGTCGGGCAGTTCAGAAATCCGTCCGGCACCGAACTTGATGGCGGTCGGGTAACTCCAGTTGGCGGTTGCAGTCACGTGCATTGTCCTCAAGAAATATCGGTTCGCAGATGATAGGATTTCGGCCGGGTCAGCGCTTCATAGCCGACGCTCGATAAGGTGCAGCCGCGCCCGGTGTTCTTGACCCCGGTCCAGGCCAGGGCCGGATCGAGATAATCGCAGCGGTTCATGAAGACGGTGCCTGTCTCTATGCGGTCGCCGATTTCGGCCGCGGCCGCTTCGTCCCGGGTCCAGATCGATGCGGTGAGGCCGAACTCGCTGTCATTCATCAGCGCCACCGCCTCATCGTCGCCGGAGACTTTCATGATGCCGGCGACCGGCCCGAAGGTTTCTTGCGTCATCACCGCCATCTGGTGGTTGACCCCGGTGAGCACCTGCGGCGCCAGATAGGGGCTATCGCCTGTATCCGCCGGAAACGCCGATGGCTCGAGATGCGCTGTTGCACCGGCCCGGACCGCGCTTTCGATCTGGCCACGGACAAAATTCGCCGCGGAGGTTTTGACCAGCGGCCCGAGTGTGGTCTCCTGCTCCAGCGGGTTGCCGAGCACATAGCCGCGGGTCAGCTCCACCAAGCCTTCGACGAAGGCGTCATGGACATCCTCGTGTACATAGACCCGCTCGATACCGCAACACGACTGCCCTGAGTTGAAGAACGCACCGTCGGCCACGTTTTCAACCGCATGCGCCACATCCACATCGGCCCGCACATAGGCCGGGTCCTTGCCGCCAAGCTCAAGGCCGAGTGACATGAACTGCCCCTGAGCCGCGGCTTCCATGGATCTGCCGCCGCCGACCGATCCGGTGAAACACACCATGTCGGGCGCACCGCTTGAGAGAACGCGCGCGGTTTGTTCATGGCTCAGAACCAGGTTCTGGAAGACGCTGTCAGGCATCCCCGCAGCGTCCATCGCCTCCTCGAACCGCTCGCCCACCAGTAAAGTGTGCGAAGCATGTTTGAGCACCACCGTATTGCCCGCCATGAGGGCTGGAACGATGGAGTTCACGGCCGTGAGATAAGGGAAATTCCACGGCGCAATGGTGAACACGACGCCGAGCGGTTCGCGTTTGATATAGCGGGTGAAGCCTGCCTTGGGTTCAGGCACCACATTGGCAAGGCTTGCCTCGGCAATCGCAATCATGTGCCGGGCGCGCTCTTCAAACCCGCCCAGTTCGCCGGCCCCGAAGCGCACCGGCCGGCCCATTTGCCAGGCCAGTTCAGGCGCAATGTCGTCGCCCATGGCGAGCATGGCATCGAGGGCCTTGGAGCAAAGCGCCCCGCGCTCCTGAACCGAACGTTCCCGCCACGCCTTCTGCGCCTCGGATGCGGCGGCAAAAGCACGATCGACATGCCGGTCCCCGGCCACGACGCGCTCGGCATAGACCGAGCCGTCCACCGGTGAAATACATTGAACTACAGACATCCTTTCGGCCTCCCATCGGCTCTCGCCGTTATTCAAGTCCGCTCAAACCCGCGGGCAATCTCCCAGTCGGTGACCCGGCGGTCAAGTTCCGCCTGTTCCCAGCGCGCAGCATGCACGTAATGATCGATCACGTCATCGCCGAACGCTGTCCGCAGCATCTTGGATTTGTTGAGCAGGGTCGTGGCATCGCGCAGGGTCTTGGGGATCTCGCGCAGCCGCCGGCCGCTATAGGCATCGCCGGTGAAGGCGGGTTCAAGCTCAAGCTTGTTTTCAATCCCGTCAAGACCGGCCGCCAGCAGGGCCGCATAGGCAAGATAGGGATTGAGATCGGCGCCGCCGACCCGGCATTCGACGCGCACCGCTTTGGTGCCGCCGCCACACAGCCGGTAGCCGGCGGTGCGGTTGTCGAGGCTCCAGATCGCCTTGGTCGGCGCAAACGTGCCTTCCATGAAGCGCTTGTAGGAATTGATATAGGGCGCCAGGAAATAGGTAATTTCGCTGGCGTGCGCAAGCAGGCCCGCCAGGTAATGCCGCATCAGCTCCGACATGCCATGGTCCGCATCGACGTCGTAAAATGTTGACGCCGAACCGTCCGCTTTGGCCAGCGATTGATGGACGTGGCACGAGTTGCCCGCGAAATCATAGTCCCACTTGGCCATGAAGGTGACGGACCGGCCCTTGGCCCAGGCAATCTCCTTGATCCCGTTCTTCATGATCGAATGGCGGTCTGCCATGGTCAGGGCATCGGCATATTGCACATTGACCTCTTCCTGACCGGCATCGGCCTCGCCCTTGGAATTCTCGACCGGAATGCCCGCACCGTGCAGTCCGTTGCGGATGGTGCGCATGACCTCTTCTTCCTTGGTGGTCTGGAAGATGTGGTAGTCCTCGTTATAGGGGCTGATCGGTTTGAGGCCGCGATAGCCCTTCTCATGCGCTTCGGCGTAACTGTCATTAAACAAAAAGAATTCAAGCTCGCTCGCCATGAAGGCCTGCATGCCCATGGCCTCGAGCCGGGCGACCTGCTTCTTGAGCACGGCGCGCGGCGAGTGTGGCACATCCGCATGGGTGTGGTGATCCTGGACATCGCACAGCACCAAAGCGGTGCCCTCCAGCCACGGTATCCGGCGCAGGGTGGCAAGGTCCGGCTTCATGGTGTAATCGCCGTAACCGGCTTCCCAGCTGGTCGCCTTGTAGCCTGGAACCGTGTCCATCTCGATATCGGTGGACTGCAGGTAGTTGCAGCTGTGGGTTTCTTCCCAGGCGCTGTCGCAGAAGAATTCGGCCTGGAACCGCTTGCCCATCAAGCGGCCCTGCATGTCGACCTGGCAGGCCAGCACCGTGTCTATGGCGCCGGCGGCAACCTGTTCCCTGAGTTCGTCCAGTGTCAGCATTCCGTTCATAAATCGCAACTCCGGTTGTCGGTTATTTGATTAATACCAAAGGAACTGACTATTGACTCATTTCATGGGCCAGTCCGGCCTGCTCGCCAAGGCGCGGGACGCAGTGCGATGCGGGGCATCGGACAAGGCCCGCAACGCAGTCGACGGGCCGGAATGGCCCACCGAAGGCCGGGTGCTTTTGTCCTCCGGCAGCGTTGCGCACTGCTTGCGGTACACGTACCGCGGCGCAGCACGCGCCTTGCTGGAGGGCAAAATCATCCCGGTGAAATGGGTCAATAGTCAATTCCTTTGGTATAAGTCCAGCCGCGCCTCTTCCAGCACCAGCGCCAATCGCTCCGCCCATTCCATCTGGCCGGCGGCATCTTCGATCAGCGCGTTCCGGATTT
>JAJFHM010000172.1 GCA_021775625.1 Hyphomicrobiales bacterium
TGACTGAGCGCCAGACGCACACCATCCGGCCGGCCGAACCGGCGAAGCAAAATTCGCGCGCCGTCCGTCATTTCGACCATGTGGCTCTCTGCCGGTTCCGGCACTTTCAGTAGAATGTCGTCCATTTTCCGTCTGCGCCCGTTGACAACCGTGCTCCGCGCCGGGGGCGAGCTATAGCTCATCGCAACCGCCATTGCAGCGGCAAAGATCTGGTGCGGCAAAAACATTGAATGGCGCCCGGACGTCCGATCCAAACGGCCTGCCGTGCGTTTGGGAGCCGGACAGACATTGGCCGCAGTTGACAGAAAATGGAACAACGTTATACTATTTCCGTGAACTTCACCAAATTGGGAATTTGAGCGAGCCGTCGCCAGGAAATTTTGGCAGCGCGAAGAATAGAGGGACCAGTGAAATGCCGAAAGTTCTTGTAAGCACGGTTATCAACGCTCCCATCGGGCGGGTTTGGCACACCGTTGGAAACTTTGAGGGTCTTGATGGCTGGATGCCCGGCATCACGTCTTCAGTGATCGAGGACGGCAAAGGCCCAACCGAAGTCGGAGCGGTGCGGAGCCTTGGTGTGATGGGCGATGAAGGCGCCCTGCAGGAGCGTCTCGAGGAGTTGAAGCCGGACGAATACCGGATCGTTTATTCGGTTCTCAAAGGCCCACTGCCGGTGGACAACATCAAGACCGGAATGCAGTTGCGCCCCATCACGGATACCCACGGCACGCTCGGCGAGTGGTTCAGCGAATTCGATACGAAAGCCGGCGCTGAGGAAGAAGGCCAGCAACATATGATCCGCGTGTTCAATGCCGGATTCCGCGCGCTCAAACGCCATCTTGGGGTCTGATCCGGGAAGCGGATACTGGGTGCCATGGAACTTCTGAACCCGAAAGACGTCCGCATATCCGCTGAGGCCGGCGCAACACCGTGCCTTGTCGGCGCGCAATGCGGTGAATGCGGGGCCGTTGTCTTTCCCAGGCTGCCGGTCTGTCCGAAGTGCAAAAAGCGCGACGGCATGACCGAGGTTGAAATCGGCCGTACCGCAAAGCTGTACAGTCACACAATTGCGCGATTTGCTCCGACCGGTTTCAGAGCGCCTTTCTTTCAGGTGTTCGTGGATTTGCCGGAAGGCCCCCGCATATTCTCATTGGTTGGCGACGACTGCCCGGCCGAATCCGGCGTGCTCGAAGACGGGATGGAAATGCGTTTGGTGGTCGAACCATTGGCTGATACCGACGAGATGAGAGCCATACACACCTACAAGTACGTTCCTGCAGCCTGTGCCGATGAACGCAGGGGAGACGCTCAGGATGCGTGACGTGGCGGTCATCGGTGTTGGTGCGCGTCCAACCGGCCGGCTCGCGGACTGCGGCCTCAAGGAACTCGCCTACCCGGCAATCTGGAACGCGCTCGACGATGCGGGCGTGGGTGTCGATGACCTTGACGTGGCCTATGTGGGCAACTCCATCGCCGGCCTTTTGACCGGCCAGGAGGGCATCAGGGGACAGGTTGTTCTGCAGCATTCCGGCATCAGCGGCATACCGGTGATCAATGTTGAGAATGCCTGTGCCAGCGGCGCTACGGCATTTCGCGGTGCGTGGCTCGAAGTGGCGTCCGGTGCAGCAGATGTCGCTCTGGCCGTCGGCGTCGAGAAGATGTTCGTTGATGATTCAGCGCGCACCATCAGCGCTCTGAGTGGGGTGTCCGAACTCGAGCTGTCCCAGATGGGGATGCAGTTCACCACCTCTTACGCCATTCATCCCAAGATCAATCTCAAGGCGCGCATGGATGAGTATGGCTGGACGCTGGAGGATTTCGCCAAGCCGGCCGTCAAGAACTCCTATAACGGCTCTCTCAATCCTCTGGCGCAGCACCGCAAACCAAGAACCATTGAAGAAGTCGTGCAATCGCGGGTGGTTGTCGACCCCCTCACCTTGCTGATGTGCTCATCCATATCGGACGGCGCAGGCGCAGCCATATTGTGCTCTGCCGACATGGCAAAGCGTTTCACCAGCAAAGACACCATACGTGTCGCAAGCTGTGTGCTGCGTTCAGGGCACTACAAGCTGAGAGATTACGACGGGCCGGACACCGCCACATTATGCGCGCAGGCGGCTTACGAAGAAGCAGGCGTCGGCCCGGAAGACCTCGATGCGATCGAGCTTCATGATGCAATGGCGCCGTCAGAGCTCATGCTTTATGAGCGCCTGGGGCTGTGCGGGCCCGGGGACGGCCCGCGGTTGATTGACGATGAACTCACCACATTGAACGGGCGCGTTCCGGTGAACCCCAGTGGCGGCCTGTGTTCGCGCGGACACCCGGTCGGGGCGACCGGCCTCTTGCAGATTGCGGAACTCGTTACCCAGATGCGCGGCGAAGCGGGAGACCGCCAGATCGAAAAACGACCCAAAGTTACATTAGCGCAAAATCAGGGAGGACTTCTGATGGGACAGGATTCGGCGGTCTACAGCACGACCATACTGACAACCTAGACGGCGCGCGGTGTCCGGAGAACCAAAGGACGCCCGCAGCACGCACTGAACCACATGGCAGAACATGAAGAGGGACACAATGAGCAAGAGTAAGCGCAGAGAGGTAGTGGCGAGCGTTGAAGAGGCCGCGTCAAAGATCGAGAGCGGCATGACCGTCGCAATCGGCGGCTTTGGGGCGGACAACCATCCCATGGCGATGGTGCGGGAGATCATTCGCAATGGGGTCACGGACCTCACACTGGTCGGATCGGCGACAGCGGGCCTCGAAATCGACCTGCTGATCGGCGCGGGCTGCGTCAAGAAGCTGATCTGTTCCTATGTCGGCCAGGAACTCTACTGCCCGATCGGCCACAATTTCCGGAAATACTCCGAAGCCGGCGAACTCGAAGTCTGGGAGTGCAGCGAGTACACGCTCTATGCGGGCCTGTTCGCCTCCGCCTCCGGTTCCGAATTCTTTGCCTGGCGGGGCGGCGTCGGGACCAGCATTCCCGAGCTCAACCCGGATATGGTCAAGTTCATCGACCCGATCGGCGGCGAGAAGGAAATTCTCGCGGTGCCGCCGATCCGCCCCGACTGGGCGATTATTCATGTCGGCTGGTCGGATTGCTACGGCAACGGCCAGCATCTGGGTGCGCGCTACGGCGACCGCTGGCTTGCACGCGCAGCAACCCGGATCATGCTGCAGACCGAACGCGTCGTGCCCAACGAGGTCATCCGCAAGAACCCGCTGATGACGACCATCGCCTATGCGGACTGCGTCGTCGAGGCACCGTATGGAAGTCATCCCTACGCAGCTCACGCCATGTACAAAGAGGACGTCGAGTTCATCCAGGATTATGTCGCCTGCAGCGCGGCCAATCGCAAAGGCGATTCGAAGACCTGGGATGCGTACCTCAAGAAGCATGTCCACGATCCGAAGGATCACGTCGCCTACCTGGAAACGGTCGGCATCGAGAGGCTTCTCGGCCTTTACACCCATCCCACCATCACCTGGTAACTCCAGGCGAGTTACGGCGGAAAACAAATACTGCGGACGGAGACAAAAAAATGACGGACCATTCCTGGAAAGAGATGATGGCGGTGGTGTTCGCGCGCGAGATCGAGGATCATCACAAAATCACCTCGGGCGCCCATACCGAAATTTTCTTTGCAGCAACTATGCTGGCGCAGAAGACCCATGCGCCGAACCTGAAGCTGCAGCTCGGCGGCAGCGTGGCGCTTTGCAACGTGACGGACATGGAGATCCCGGAACTGCCGAAGACCTCGACCGGTTACGAGATCCTGCGTTACGCGGAATCCATTCACGACCACGCCGACACGTTTCTCTTCTACGGCGCGCCCGGCGGCGCCGACTATTACAAGAACCCGGATAAGTACAAGGACGTGAACCACTTCTGGTTCGCCGACAAGTTCTTCGTCGGCGGCATCCAGGCCGACAAGTGGGGCAACACCAACATGATCGGATTGAGCGACGGCAAGAAGATGACCTTCCGCGGCCCCGGCACGATCGGCATCAACGACACTGCCATCGGCGTGGTGGATCAATATGCGTTCATCACCGCGCATGACAAGCGGCGGCTGGTGGAGAACGTCGACTACATCTCGGCACCCGGGCAGAAGATCGCCAGGGAGAAGCAGTTCAACGGCAACGGCACCAAGTGGATCGTGACGCCAAAGTGCATCTTCGATTTCGATCCGGACACGCTCGAAGCCCGCCTGGCACAGCTGTTCCCAGGCGTCACGATCGAGGATGTGAAGGAGAACACAGGCTTCGAAGTGAACGTTTCGGATGCACTGTCGACCATCGAGCCCCCAAACAAGGACGAGCTGGAAGTTCTCCGCAACGAAGTCGACAAGACCGGCGTGCTTCGACACTGACCAGCGTCGGTTTCGTGTTCGGTAAAACCCAATGAGGATCGCGTGATGAGCAAAGCACAGGCAAAGAAAACAGAACCGCAGGACGCAATACAGGTCGAGGTCGAAACCTGGGGAGCGTTCATCGACGGTGAGTTTGTGCCGGCTGAGTGCGGCGAAACATTCCCGACCTTCAATCCGAGCAACGGCCAGGTGGTCGGCCATCTTGCGCAGTGCGACGAGGAAGATATCGACAAAGCTGTGCGGGCGGCACAGGCCGCGTTTCCGGCCTGGAAACGCAAGACGGCCGCCGCCCGCGCCAGCGCCTTGATGAAACTGGCGGGTCTGGTCAGAAGCCATGGTCCCAAGCTGGCCGAACTGGAATCGATCAACGCAGGAAAGCCGATCCGCGACTCGCGGGCGATCGATGCCGTGACGGCCATCGACGCGCTGGAATATTTTGCCGGAATTGCAAGCAAGGTCCAGGGCGACACCATCCCGGTGCCGGGCCCCTACATCAACATGACCCTGCGTGAGCCGCTTGGGGTCATCGGTGGCATCATTCCCTGGAACTACCCGTTGCTTCAGGCGGTGTGGAAGATCGCTCCGGCAATCGCTGTGGGCAATACGGTGGTGATCAAACCCGCCGAGCAAGCCTGCCTTTCGGTGATGTATCTCGGAAAACTGTGCCAGGAGGCCGGCATTCCGGCAGGTGTCGTCAACATTGTCCCGGGATATGGCCACACCGCGGGTACCGCTTTGGTCGATCACCATGTGGTGGCCAAAATCATGTTCACGGGAAGTACGGAAACGGGAAAGAAAATCGCGGCTCTGGCAGCCCAAACGCTGAAGCCGGTGGGCCTCGAACTCGGCGGAAAATCTGCAATCGTCGTTTACGAGGACGCGCCAATCGACCAGGCAGCCGCGCTGGCAGCAACATCGATCTTTTCCAATCAGGGACAGGTCTGCACCGCAGGCTCGCGCCTGTTCCTGCACGAAAGGATCAAGGACCAGGTCCTCGACAAGGTGGTGAAAGCAGCGCAGAAGGTCCGCATCGGTGACCAGCTGGATCCCAAGACGACCATGGGACCGCTGATTTCAGCACGGCAGAAAGATCGCGTTCAAGGCTACATCGAAAGCGGCAAATCCGACGCCAACCTGGTTTACAGCCATGCGATGCCGGATGGACTTGAAGACGGCCACTTTGTCGGCCCGCACATATTCGACGAAGTGGAAAACTGGATGAAAATCGCCCGCGAGGAAATTTTCGGACCCGTCCTGTCGGTGCTGACCTTCAAGGATGAAACTGAAGTCCTGGCACTGGCCAACGATAGCCCCTACGGGCTCGCCGCCTCGGTCATTACCCGCGATATCGGGCGCGCCATGCGTGCCGCCCAGTCCTTCGAGGCCGGTAACATCTGGATCAACACCTGGGGTGCGGTGAGTTCGATGGCGCCGTATGGCGGCTACAAGCAGAGCGGCTATGGCCGCGAGATGGGATTTGCGGTCGTCAACGAAGTCACCCAGGAAAAGAATGTCTGGGTGAGCGTACGCTGAGGCGGACACTCTGGTTTCAGGCGTCCTGGCTCTCATCAACCAGAAGGAGGGTCAGAAACTTGTCGGTTTGAAACGCGACATAGTCGTCGAGACTGGTATGCGAGAGAACGTCTCGGGTGTGGATCGCAATCGCATGCGCCGCGAGCACCATATCCAGCGCGACAAACTTCGGTGGGAGGTCTTTGAACACCCCGGTAGCAACACCTTGTACAACGATCTTCTCAAAAAATTCCAGAACGTCGGACACCGTGCTGAGAACATCGTTGCGCGATTCTTCGGGGAAGAAACCAACTTCACGGTACAGCAACCGGATCTGACGCCGAAACTTGTTGGAAATTCGGCAATACTGCGCAAATGCCGTTTGAATGGCACGTTCGGGCGACTCCGCATCAAGCTCGGTTTCCAACAGCTCCTTTGCAATTGTATTCATGAGGTCTTGTGCGACGAGGTAGAGGATATCCTCCTTGGAAGACACATACATATACAGACTGGCCAGGTTGAAAGAGCATGCGCGCACAATGTGCCGGACGGAGGTATTGTGGTAACCCCGATCAAGGAACATTGTTGTGGCAATTTCAATCAGCTCGTTGCGCCTGGAGGCAATTCTCTCGGGGTTCTTGATCGTGGTCGGCATTGACACAGCGTCGCCGGGAATGCTGATGGCCTCTTTGGCGGGCTTGGCTTTTTCAGACATGGCATTCGGTCCGATACATACAGGTTAAGGCACATATCCCCATTGTGCGGGGTCCGGGCATCTACGGCCGGTGCGAGAAAGACCAAGCTGTTTCGCCTGTACTCGTGCAGCGCTTACGACTTGCTGTCGGGCGGCGAGATGTAAGCCCGCATTAGCATCGCCTGCTGAACAGTCGACTGCATTTTCGGAATCACGTTATACCAGAAATTGCAGTTCCGGCACAAGGAAGCGATTGCTCTAGACGACGTATCAATATGCACTTTTGATGGAATGGGTTTGGGCATCCAGGAGATACCGCGAGCCTGCGGAGATAATTCTTGACTTGATCACTGCCACTATCCAAAATCCGTAAAAACTAGAACAATGTTATACCAACAAATATATGGCTGAATGGGCGATGCTGCGCCGGAGGTGCGCAACTCAACCAACCGAGACCAGTGCAATCGGCGAACGAGGAACACATGCGAGCTATAGTTGTCGACAAATTCGGGCCCATCGCGTCGCACCAGATCAGGGATATTCCTGATCCGGAACCGGGAGAAGGCCAGGTTTTGATTGATAATCATGCCGTCGGTCTGAACTATCCGGATGCCCTGATGCTGCAGGGGAAATATCAAAAACGGCCCGATCGCCCATTTGTTCCAGGCCGCGATTGCGCCGGAATTGTCCGCGCCGTGGGACCCGGCGTCACCCGATGCAGCGCGGGAGACCGGGTGGTCGCTCAGGTCTTCACCGGAGCCTTCAGCGATACGGTCCTCGCCCCTCAGAACCGATGTTTCGTGTTGCCGGACGGCGTGTCATTTGAAGACGCGGCGGCAATGATCACAACCTTCAACACCGCGTGGGCGGCGGTTGATTCGCGCGGCCGGGTTGAGGCCGGACACACGGTTCTGATCACCGGAGCCGCAGGCGGCGTCGGCATTGCCGCTGTACAGCTCTGTAAGGCGCGTGGTTCAACCGTCCTGGCCGCTGTATCGACAGAGGAGAAAGGTAAGCTTGTTCTCGAAAACGGCGCGGATGCCGTGATCGACACCAACGCTGCCGACCTGGCGGCACTGAAAACCCACCTCAAGGATCAGGTGAACAAGATTACCGGTGCGGCCGAAGGCAGAGGCTGCGATGTGGTGGTCGATACAGTGGGCGGCGATCTGTTTGAAGCGAGCCTGCGGATCCTGCGCTATGGCGGGAACCTCGTGGTTGTGGGGTTTGCCGGAGGCCAGGTGCCGGCGGCCAAGGCCAACTACCTGCTCTACAACAACCTCGCTGTTACCGGCGCGCCGCTCGACATCCGTTTCGAATATGCATACGCGGAAGTTGAGCGCGGCGTAAACACATGGCTCGGGCTGTTGGCAGCCGGCAAGCTTCGGTCCAATATCTTAAGCCGTTACAAACTGAATGAGTTCGCGACCGCATTCGATGAAATTACCGGTCGCCGGGTCATGGGTAAGGTCGTTCTGGACCCGCAGGGCTGATCCAGCGGGCCCCGCTTTTGGAACAGGACAGGGAGCTTATGATCACTGCGTGATTGACAGGTTGTAGCTGGTGCAGAGCTGAGCAGATGTATGTCCGCCAGCATCAACCGCATCAATTTGGGAGGAAATTCGCAAAATGGCCAACCAATCGATCTACGATACCGGGCTCGGCAAGGAGCCCGCCAACTTTCAACCGCTGACACCTCTTCAGCTGATGGAACGCGCGGCAACGATTTTTCCTGACCGGACAGCGACAGTTCACGGCGATCGCCGCACCACCTGGGCTGAAACCTACCGTCGCTGCCGGCAGCTCGCATCGGCACTTGCGCAACGTGGCATCCAGACCGGTGACACAGTGGCGATCATGGCAGCGAATATACCGGAATTCTATCAGGCGACGTTCGGCATTCCCATGTGCGGTGCGGTGATCAATGCACTCAACACGCGGCTCGACGCAGAAAACATCGCCTTCATTCTCGAACACGGCGAGGCCAAGGTGCTTTTTTGTGACCGCGGGTTCTCCACGGTGATCAAAGATGCACTGGACCACCTAGACCGCGAGATCCTGCTGATCGACATAAACGACCCAGCGGTGGAAGGCGGCGAGCTGCTCGGTGAAATGGACTTCGAAGCGTTCATTGCCACCGGCGACCCTGAGTTTGAATGGCAAATGCCGAACGACGAATGGGATCCAATCGCGCTCAACTATACCAGCGGCACCACGGGAAATCCGAAGGGTGTCGTTTTCAGCCATCGCGGCGCCTTCCTGAGCGCCATGGGCCACATGGTTGTGTGGTCGATGCCGCAGCACCCGGTCTATCTCTGGACGCTGCCGATGTTCCATGCCAATGGCTGGTGCTTCCCGTGGGGGCTTGCCGCCGTTTCCGGGACATCGGT